>CANQLX010000023.1 GCA_947624835.1 uncultured Clostridia bacterium | reverse complement strand
TCTTCGCAAGATCAGAGAAAATCTGTGTAAGCAGATATCTTTTCCGGTTACTGAGATCACGGAGAATATAGAAACTGACCATGCGTCAATCAGAATTGTATCCGAAGAAATGAAAATAGGGATATCATCGGATGTTCCTTCTGAAAAGATCGCTGCAATAATTGGTGCGTTGAAATGCTGACGGAAATACTGATTGGAGCAACGGTGTATATTGTGACCGGAAAGATATGCGAAAAGGGATAGACGGTCTTGCACAGATCGTAGAGGACTCTGTCGGAAAGGATGTGTACAGTAAAGCAGTATATCTGTTCTGTGGAAGAAACAATACGAAGATGAAAGCACTTGTGTGGGACGGAGACGGATTTTTGTTGCTTTACAAAAAAGGCTAGATAACAGACGTTATTGTTGGTCAAGAACAGAATGCGAGGCAAAGCAGCTTACCTCACAGCAGCTTCGCCGGCTGATGGAGGTGCAATCGCCTTCAACATTTTTGCTCCGTATATAATATTTCTCTTGATAGTAAATTTGATATACAGTATACTAGATGCAGGAGGGACCGTCAATTACATTTTCCAACACATAATTATAGATTTCATAACTGTCACAACAAGTTCTTTTATATCAATTGTAACATTAAGTGAAGAATACAATATTACAGAACTGATTATAACAAGCATAGTCCTGACTTTGTTGTTCGGCGGTCTTTCACTCCTCATTACCGTAAAAAAGCAGGTTAAAAACTGATTATCGCTGATATATAAAAGCCGTGCAGGTTTACCAGCACGGCTTCTTGCTTCTAATTATACAGTCACAGCATATAAATTCAAATCCCAAGCCGGAATATACGGATGCTGACGCATATATAATTTGTAACCCGGTTCTATGGAATTGATAATCAGAGGAAGTGAAAAAATATCCTCACTCCTATGATAAGCGGCAATATTAAGCTTAGGCTTATCCCTTTTTATTGTATTTATTCCTCCGATAATTGCCTGACGCTCGCTGCCCTCTACGTCCATTTTTATATAACTCACTCTGCGTACGGCATAAAGTGTATCTATCTTAGTCACCGCAAGGTCACTTCCTCCGACCTGACCAATATTCGATCCACGTCCTAACGATTCCTCAAAGCTCATATCCCTGTCCTCGCTCCATATTCCCATGCGAAAAATACGCACATTCTTCATATCGGATATATGTGACTTAAGCTTTGCGAAGGTTTTTCTGTCGGGTTCAAGTGCCGTGATATGAGAATAGCTCCCCCCCGCATAATAAAGAAATTCATCTACCGTATCTCCCCGATATGCACCCAAGTCAAGATAGCTTTCATTTTTTCCGAGCCTAAGTATATCGGAAAATACCTCATCCTTGCTGCTGTAACAGCTTCTGAGGTAATCAAGCCGACCGCTAAGCTTATATTTTATGATATTTTCATAGACATATCGGGATTTTTGATCCGCAAGGAGATCATATGCTCTTTCTATATCCTCAATATTTTCACGGTAAAATTCCTTTGTCCATACATTATCCCCATACACGGGAACATCGACCGCAAACACGGTGTGACGCCGTGACAGGGTAAAAATGTGCTTCATCACATCGGGCAAAGACGTTCCGAAAGCTATTATGATTATGAACTCCTCATATTCTTTTTCAAAATCGGATATTCTCCGTACAATCAAATTATGGAAGCTCTGACCTCTTACAAAATCATCGCTTGCCGATATGCCGCTTACAGTAATACTGCGACGCTCAAGCTGTGAAATTACTTTATCCGCACCGTTTCCCATACCGTATATTATAATCGGTTTATCTGTATTTTTAAGATAATCATAAATATCATTTTCGGGTATATTCAAATCATCACCGTGCCCTTGAAATCATTTAATATACATGGAAATATCAAATGCCTTGACCGAGTGTGTAAGTGCACCTACAGATATAATATCAACACCACTCTCGGCAACCGCTCTGAGTGTTTCGTCCGTTATACCGCCCGATGCCTCAAGAAGTGCCTTTCCGTCCGTTATTTTAACGGCCTGTTTCATCATATCGGGACTCATATTGTCAAGCATGATAATATCCGCCCCGACCTCCAACGCTTCCCGAAGTTCATCAAGGTTTCTCGTTTCCACCTCAATTTTCGTCATATGTCCTACCTTACTTCTGAGCTTTGTAACTGCCGCTGTTATACCTCCTGCCGCATCAATATGATTATCCTTAAGCATTGCGGCATCTGAAAGGTTATAGCGGTGATTTTTTGCCCCCCCGCACATCACGGCATATTTTTGCAGAGGACGAAGTCCCGGCAAAGTCTTTCTTGTATCTGCAATAGATGCATTAGTACCTTCAACTATCTTAACATATTTATTTGCCGCCGTTGCTATTCCGCTCATATGCTGTACAAGGTTAAGAGCAGTCCTTTCACCCTTAAGTAAAACGGCAGTCTTTCCTTTCAGCTTCATTATATCATCGCCATATTTTACACTTTCTCCATCATGTTTAACTTTTTCAATTTCTATACTGTCATCAAGCATTGTAAATACTCTTGCGGCAACATCGACACCGCAAAGAATACCATCTGCCTTTGCCATAAGCCTGCCCTCTCCAATCTGATTTTTGGGAATAAGATAATCCGTTGTGACATCACAATAATTAATATCCTCCATAAGGGCAGTCTTTATTATATTTTCAACATAAAACTTATTCAGCGACATCTTTATTTAAAACCTCCTCAAGAACTATAACCGCAACAGTCGCAAGACTTCTTGCTTCCACAAAATCTCTGTCTGTTTTATATCCGCCTTTGTTAAGATCGTCAAGTATTTCCTTAACCCTTTTTAATCCATCAGAAACAAGCTCCGGACGAGGAATAACAAAATGGCATTTCTGCATAATTTCTCTTATTTCTGTTCTGTATCCATGCGGAAGTTTTTTTCCGCTCAGGTTATCATTATCTTCAAATTCCCCGAAAGCTTCATTATTTTCGGTTTTCATTCTTTTTAGAATATCGTTTGCTGCTCTTCTTGAAAAAACAAGTGCTTCAAGCAGTGAATTACTTGCAAGTCTGTTTGCTCCATGTACTCCCGTATGAGAACATTCACCTGCGGCATAGAGCCTGTCTACTGTTGTTCTTGCATTAAGATCAACATCAATACCGCCCATAAGATAGTGCTGACAGGGAAATACAGGTATCCAATCCTTTGTTATATCAATATTTTCCTTCAGACAGTTTTCATATATCATGGGAAAGCGGTTCTTAAGAAATTCCGGATCCTTATCCGTTATATCGAGATAGAATTTTTCGCTGTTTGTTGCCTGAGATTCAAGCATAATTGCATTGGATACAACATCCCTCGGAGCAAGATGACCTCTCGGGTCGTATTTCTCCGCAAAACGCTTTCCCTCACAGTTAAGGAGTACAGCACCCTCTCCCCTTACAGCCTCACTAATGAGAAATCTTTCTCTGTCGTTTTCAGCCGCAAAAGCAGTAGGATGAAATTGTATCCAGCTAAGATGTTTTATGTCTGCCCCAAGCATATGTGCAAGGGTTATACCGTCGCCCGTTGCTATTGCTGAATTTGTAGTGTACTGATATACTCTTCCGATACCGCCCGAAGCCAAAATACAATAGTGTGCCGCAACGACCCTTGAATGTCCGTCCGGAAAAATAATACCCGCAAAAAATCCGCCGTCTGCTTTTTCGAGCTTATACAGCAATGTATTTTCGCATATTTCAACATTCCTGCGTTTCTTTACCTGTTGTATAAGAGCATCAACAATGGCTTTTCCTGTTGAATCCTTATGGTGGACAATCCTGTGCCTTGAATGACCTGCTTCAAGTGTTTTCTGCATAATGCCATTCCCGTCAAGGTCGAAATCCACACCCATTTCCTTAATTTTGAGTACATCCCCCGGTCCTTCTGTAACGAGTACTTCAACAGCCTTGATATTATTTTTATTTTTACCTGCTGTAAGCGTATCGGCAATATGCAGATCATATGAATCATTAGTTTTATCAAGCACTGCAGCAACACCGCCTTGGGCAAGTGAGCTGTTAGAAAGAGTCAGCTCTCTTTTTGAAATAAGCAGTATCCGTATATTCTCAGGGAATTGCAAAGCGGCATAAAGTCCTGCAGCTCCTGCACCAACAATAAGAACATCATATTCCTTGCTCATAATAAGACCTCTTTTTTCATCCTATATTACATATCCTCTATTTTAATTTTAAAATCCCTATGCAATATAGGCTTTGGTAAATCTGTACGAAAAATCCTATACTTATTTTATTGTACCATATTTTACTCGGTTTTTAAATAGCTGATACATATTTTTTAAAATTCATTATAACAACACAAAACAAAATCTTGATTTTATCGACAAAAAGGGATATAATTCTTTTTATACATCCAAATTCTACAATTAATTTGCAAATAGTATCCATCAAATTACCTTTTATGCATAATATCACAAAATTATGTTTTACGAATATTTTATATATATAGCAGAAAAATAAAAACTACATATCCTACCGTACTAAATGTAGAATAAACTGACAATAGTAGCTATACTAAAAAACAAAAACGGAGGTTCGTAAATGGATTATATTAACAACACAATTGAACAGAAATATTCTGTTCAATTATTAAAAGAAATTTACAAAAAAAATAATGAAATTGGGTTTGTGCTATTTTGGCAGCCCGAATACAATAATAACGGCAGACTATCAAATGGCTGCCTTTCACAATGGCATATATCCACCTTTGTTGTTGACGGGATTACATACAACTGTATGGAACAATTTATGATGGCAGCAAAGGCAAAACTTTTCGGCGATAATTGTATATTTGAGGAAATAATGCAATGCACCGACCCGAAAACAATAAAAGCTCTCGGAAGAAAGGTTCATAATTTCGATGATGCAGTTTGGAACAGACAGAAATATACCGTTGTATACTGCGGAAATCTTGCAAAATTTTCTCAGAATAAAGATCTGGGTAAATATCTTCTCTCAACAAAGGGAAAAATACTTGCAGAAGCAAGTCCGTTCGATGGTATATGGGGAATAAAAATGAGTGAAAAAACAGCGGGTATTAATAATCCCGAAAACTGGAAAGGGTTGAACTTGCTTGGCTGTGCACTTATGCAGGTAAGGGATGAGCTTGAAAATGAGAAATGAACGACTCCTCTAAGACCGCCTATGAATTGTTTGATAACAAAACACCAAGATACTTTTTAAACACAAAATAAATTTTTATGTATTGATAAAATAAGGATTTATCCCGAAAATGAAATTATCTCTGCCATAGATTAGCAAAATCGGACAAACAATTTTTAAATAAAAAATATTATTTCATAACACGTTGATCACACTTTTATGGTGAGGTGCGTTATGGGTAAATTAAAGAAAAACACTCCAACGGCGGCATCCGTCTTTTGAAGAACTGGATAAAGGGACTTTTTTCGGTAATTTTCAGTCGTCCGGGAATTTTACTTATACTTCTGTTTATACAGATATTACTTATTTTTCTAGAATTTGCCCGTTCGTAAAATAAAAATTATCAAGTATTGATGTCTTGAGGAATTATTTTTTTAATCAAACGATAGAAAGTGCAGAGCCGTAAGAAATTAACATATCCTGACAAACTATTTCCATATAGGACAAAATAGTATATACTTTAACACTTGATTCTTGCTTTTTCAGGGGGTTATTATGAGTAAAATAAAAAAGAAAAATGCTGACGGCGAAGGAATACGTCTTTTGAAACATTGGAAAAAGGGGCTTTTTTCAATAATTTTTAGTCGTCTGGGAATCGTAATTATACTTCTGTTTATACAGGTATCCCTTCTTTTCTCAGTCTGGATGTACTTCGATGAAGTGTTGGACAGTATGTCTCTCAACAAGCGTGCTGTCTATTATATAGTATCAATTACATTTCTGATAATTGCACTCCTAATATTATTTAACAGTCCAATGGATTCGGCTGCCAAGCTGTCATGGATGCTTCTGATAGCTATATTTCCGCTTTTCGGCACAATATTCTATATATGGACCCAAATTGAGATGGGACACAGATCAATCAGGCATAAACTCAATACCCTTGAAAAAAAGAGTTTGAAAAGCCTTAAACAGAATACTGAGGTTTATGAAAATCTTCAGAATATATCAGCCGAATCAGGTGCTTTGAGTAAATATCTTTTTGACATAAGCAATGCACCTGTGTATACCAATACAGATACAAAATATTTCCCCTTGGGCGAGGACAGCTTCCCATATATGTGTGAGGAGATAGAAAAAGCGGAAAAATTCATATTTATTGAATATTTTATTATAGAGGAAGGCTATATGTGGGGCACGATACTTGAAATTCTTGCCAAAAAGGTCACACAGGGTGTTGATGTCCGTGTCATGTATGACGGAACCTGCGAATTTACCACTCTCCCCTGTTATTATCCCAAAAAGCTTGCAGAACTCGGAATAAAATGTCAGATGTGGGAACCGATAAAGCCGGTGCTGACCTCAGCATATAATTACAGAGATCACAGAAAAATATTAGTTGTGGACGGTAAAACTGCATTTTGTGGGGGTGTAAACCTTGCGGATGAGTATATAAATCATATAGTAAGATTCGGCATATGGAAGGATACATCAATAATGATAAAGGGCAGTGCCGTTGACAGCTTTACCCTTATGTTTTTGCAGATGTGGAATGTAAAAAAACATGACGATGAGGATTTTACAAAATTTCTTAATCTGTATGATAAAAATATAAAGGCGGACGGCTATGTAATTCCGTACTGTGATTCTCCTCTTTCAGACCAGAAAATCGCCGAACGTGTGTATATGGATGTTCTTTATACAGCGAAGAAATATGTATATATAATGACCCCGTATCTTGTCCTTGATGATGAGCTTACAACTGCATTATGCTATGCCGGACAGCGTGGAATTGATGTAAGGCTTATACTTCCGGGAATACCTGATAAGAAAGTTATATGGGCATTATCCAAAAATCACTACAAACGACTGCTCAAAGACGGTGTTAAAGTATATGAATATACCCCCGGTTTTATTCACGCAAAAACCTTTCTTAGTGATGACAACAAAGCGATAGTCGGCTCAATAAATCTTGATTACAGAAGTCTGTATCACCATTTTGAATGTGCGGCATATATGCATGGTACTAAATGTATTGAGGATATCAAAAAGGATTTCATACAAACTTTTGAGAAATGTAAAGAGGTAACCTTTGAAACAATCAAAAAGGAAAAAGCATCTATAAAAATTACAGGTGCAATATTAAAACTTATTGCTCCGCTGCTTTAAAAAACAGACTGCGGTGTCAGCCTTACCAAAGCCCGACACCGCAGCCATTTTTATTTAACTGATCTTTTCAAATCTCGGAACCTGTTTTCCATCCACATCAACGTACTGATAGAATATAGCGGCAGGTCTTGCCCATGTTTTGCCCTCTCCCCCGACTTCTTTATATATTACAAGATCCTCGGAGGTTTCGCTGTCCTTGGCAAGACATATAAATTCATACTCTCCGCCCTTGAAATGGCGATACCTTCCAGGTACTCCAACCTCCGGAAGCGGCTTAACCGGCTCCGTTTCGGTTTTCTGAACTGCCAACCCGCTTACATTCTCGTCTACAGACTCTATTTCCTCGATATCTCCGGGATATTCCGGTGCGTCACCGTTTGACAAAACAAGAACCCTTGTGCCACGTGCCGGAATATGTATGCTCACATGATTACCATTTACATCATATGCGGTTTTTCCATCATATACATCATAAAGCTTTGAACCGCCGTCAGTGTTAAAATCAAGATTGAAGTCACTGTCCGAAAGATTTACGGCAATATACACTGTTTCGTCCTCATACCTACGTTTGAAAATTAACTGCTCATTTCTTATGACCGTATTTTCAAAGCTGCCGTATTTAAGTGCCTTATATTTTTTTCTTATCGCACCCAACCTACATACGTGACGATAAAGGTCATTGTCCTCCATATCCTCAACATTTACACAGGGGCGGAGCGGATAATCGTAATCAACATTATTTTTCTCCCCACGGATACCCCATTCACTTCCGTAATATACAGACGGAACACCCGGCATAAAATATTCTATGGTATAGCAGTTCTTTACATTGTCAAATTCTTTGACAGTGCTTGCGACACGGTTCACATCATGGTTATCAACAAAATTGTATGTATATATATTGTGATAAATACCGCCGTTTCCGAACTGACGGTTGAGGGAATGTGCAATTTCAAAATAGTTTCGGTCATTGTGCGAGGAGTAAATTCCCTTATAGCACTCATAGTTTGTACACGAATCAAGAAGCTCCGGATTTGCAAGTCGTGCATAATCTCCGTGTATAATCTCTCCCATAAGCCAAAATTCAGGATTTTTTGATTTGCAGAAATTCTTTAGATCTCTGAGGAAATCCTGATCCATACAATATGCAACATCAAGACGCAGACCATCAATTTTGAATTTATCCATCCACATACTTACTGCATCAAAAATATGTTTTTTTACATCAGGATTCCTGAGGTTTAGCTTTACAAGGTCATAATTACCCTCCCAGCCCTCATACCAAAAGGGATCTCCCCACGGACTGTTTCCGCCGAAATCTATTCTCTGAAACCATGAGCAGTACTGAGAGTCCTGCTTTTTTTCCTGTATATCCTTGAATGCCCAAAAACCTCTGCCGACATGGTTGAACACACCGTCAAGCACAACTCTTATTCCATTCTCGTGAAGCTTTTCGCATATCTTAACAAAGCTTTCATTATCTCCAAGGCGGTTATCAATATTATAATAATCATTCGTATCATATCCATGTGTTGTTGACATAAACAAGGGACCGAAATATATGGCATTGACATTCATTTCCTTAAGGTGAGGAATGAAATCAACAACCTTATCAAGACGGTATTCCTTTTTTCCGTCATTTACCCTCGGTGCTCCTGCAAAGCCCAACGGATAGATATGATAGAACACAGATTCATTAACCCAATACATAATATTCTTTCCTTTCAATTTCAAAAAGTATGATATATCTTTTACTGCTTAATACAGCTTCTTCATTATAGCACAGTTTTACATAAACTGCAAGTATTTTTTGATTTTTTTGTTAAAAACAACAAAGATTACGGTATCAAATATTCCAATCCCGTCCAACTGACAGGTTAGGAACGTATTTTATGCAATTTATTCGATACATATACAATCAACCGGCCGTTCTCTATCTGTTGTGAGCTTATTAAAAAAACATTTTAAAATCAAAACCACCCGTTGAACGGGTGGTTTTGATTAATCTGAATCCTATCGTCAAATATGCATACTGTAAAAATCACAAAACTATAACTGAACAGTTAAGTTTATGCCAAAACGGACAGGTAACAAGACACCTGCCTTACACCTTCAAAACACTGAGAAGTACACCGGCTGCAACTGCTGAGCCTATAACTCCGGCAACATTCGGTCCCATAGCGTGCATAAGCAGGAAGTTTCCGGGATTTTCCTCCTGTCCGACCTTCTGAGAAATACGTGCTGCCATAGGCACTGCCGACACACCTGCGGAACCGATAAGCGGATTTACTTTTCCGCCGGTTGCCTTATACATAATCTTTCCGAAAAGCACACCGCAGGCTGTTGCAAGACAGAATGCAAACAAACCGAGTCCTATTATTCCGAGTGTCTGCCATGAGAGGAACACCTGACCCGAAGCAGTAGCGCCGACCGTAACACCAAGGAATATAGTTATTATATTCATAAGCTCATTCTGGGCTGTTTTGGAAATTCTTTCAACGACACCGCTTTCCCTAAAGAGGTTACCGAGCATAAGCATACCCACAAGCGGAGCCGCGTCGGGTAGAAGTATTGCAACTATAACAACAACTATGATCGGGAAAAGAACCCTTTCAAGCTTTGATACAGGTCTGAGCTGCCCCATAACTACCGAACGTTCCTTTTTTGTTGTCAGAAGTCTCATAATCGGTGGCTGAATTATCGGCACAAGTGCCATATATGAGTATGCCGCAACAGCAATCGGGCCTAAAAGATGAGGTGCAAGCAACGTTGTTACAAAAATAGCTGTCGGACCGTCCGCACCACCGATGATTGCAATAGAACCGGCTTCCTTTGCCGTAAAAATTCCCAAGGCAGTTGCTATAATAAAGGTGAGAAAAATACCTATCTGAGCCGCAGCACCAAGAATAAAGCTCTTCGGATTTGCTATAAGCGGACCGAAATCCGTCATACAACCTATACCGAGGAATATAAGCGGAGGATATATACCGAGCTTGACGCCCTGATACAGATAATAGAACAAACCGCCGTTTTGCGTGTAGTTATAGTAGGTTTGTCCATTTAATACTGTTGTAGTATATGACGCAGGGTCAACACCCTTTTCAAGCAACTGTGCTTCAGTCAGCATCTGCGTTTCCGGCATACCCATTATACTGGGATACAGATTTACAAGACACATACCGAATGCAATCGGCAAAAGCAAAAGAGGTTCAAACTGTTTCTTTATTGCCAAGTACATAAGTGCAAAAGATATAAGTACCATGACATAGTTTTCCCATGACAGCTTGCTGAGCCCCGATTCGTTTATCAGGGTACATATTATCTGCCATAGCTGCTGTAATATTTCCATTTCTTAACTTCCTTTCGGTAAATTATCGGATTTTTCAGAATGGACGAGTATTATCAAGAACACCCGCTCTCGACCATGCCGAACGGGCACTTCGTGACTTTTTAATGCCCTTTATTCTGTGCGGTTTTTCACCGTAAACAGCATCCACAGCCGCAGCTATGACCGCTATAATCTCATCGTTGATTCCTCCGTCATCATCAATCTGAGCTTTCTCTGTTTCATTTACGACCGCTGCCGCCGGAGCAATACGTGGTGAAACCTCCGTCTTTGTTTTCTTTTTCTTTCCTTTATTCTGGATAGATGTTATAATCTTGCCGTACAATGTCACTATTATGATAAGCAAAATCAGAACGACAAAAACAACGACAAATCCCGCAAGCAGCAAAATAAATGCTTGCATCATATTATCCATATCACTTTCCTGCCTTTCCTTCTACCGGAAATTTCCGTTAGCTGAAATTATACATACAATATTATAACTTAATTTTTTATATTTTTCAATCTGTAAATCGCATTTTTTTGTAAAAAACAGAGCAGACAAAGATGACGGCCGGAAAATATATTGATATTTTCGCTGCCGTATGTTACAATGGGATAAAATGTTGAGATCGGAGAGTGATGTTTTTATGTCCATAGAAAAAAATATATTCGAAAAAGAAAAAACCTACACATTTAAACACATTCAAAGAAATTACCGATACGATAAGTCAAGCTTTCATAAATGTCAAGAAATGTGAGCTATTATCATATAATTTCGGTGATTGCATATATTTGGCAGAAAGCAGGACGGAAAAGTTGAGATAAGACAAATATTTTGACGAGGTTATTTATACGATAATTTTTTAACAGACATTTATGTAAAATAATAATAGATACAATTATACTTTCATATCAGAATTGTTTGCATTTGATGTACTTGACTAATCGGCAAAAGAGAATTATAATTTAAAAAGGAAAGATTTTACAGGAGGAGAATATTTTAATGAAAAGCTATAACATTACCCTGCTCAAGGGTGACGGTATCGGTCCGGAAATAATAAACGAGGCTGTAAAGGTTCTGAATGTAACAGCAGAAAAATACGGATTTGGGGTAAATTATGAGGAAGCACTTCTCGGTGGCTGTGCTATTGATGCAACAGGAGTACCGCTTCCGCAGGAAACCGTTGATAAGTGTAAGTCAAGCGACAGTGTGCTTCTCGGTGCAGTCGGCGGTCCTAAGTGGGATACTCAGCCCGGTAGCAACCGCCCTGAGGCAGGACTTCTCGGAATAAGGGGAGCACTTGGACTTTTCGCCAATCTTCGTCCGGCAGTTATCTTTGAGCCACTGAAAAATGCCTCACCGCTTAGGGAGGATATAATCGGAGAGGCTATGGATATTATGATTGTTCGTGAGCTTACAGGCGGAATATATTTTGGTAAAAGAGGTAATTTTGAAGAGGACGGTATTCCGGCGGCATATGATACCGAAAAATATAATGTAAATGAGATACAAAGAATAGGAAGAGTAGCCTTTGATATGGCTATGAAAAGAAATAAAAAACTCACAAGCGTCGATAAGGCTAATGTTTTAGATTCTTCACGTCTGTGGAGGAAAACCATGATAGAGCTTTCAAGTGAGTACCCTGAGGTTGAGCTTAATCATCTTTATGTTGACAACTGTGCTATGCAGCTTGTAAGAAATCCGAAGCAGTTTGATGTTATTGTGACCTCAAATATTTTCGGAGATATTCTTTCGGACGAGGCTTCCATGATAAGCGGATCGATAGGTATGCTTGCTTCCGCAAGTCTTAACAGCACAAAGCTCGGTATGTATGAGCCTATTCATGGAAGTGCCCCTGATATTGCCGGTCAGGGCATTGCGAACCCGCTTGCAACAATTCTTTCGGTTGCCATGATGCTTCGCTATTCTCTTGATGAGTCAAAGGCGGCAGACGCTATTGAAAATGCCGTTGCCGAGGTACTTAAAACCACAAGAACTCCTGATATATACACAGAAGGAATGAAAAAAGTATCTACATCCGAAATGGGCGATGCAGTCTGTGCGCTCATAAAATAAATATAAAATTATGGGCAGAGTCTATCTCAACAGTATTTATTTTGTGCAGTTTTTATAACAAATCGGGTATCACCTAAGCCATTAAAACTTAGGTGATACCCACATTTTGTATAATTTGAAGTAATGCCTCAGCTTATATCCATAACACTCCCAAGGACCTGTCCGATTGGGTCACGAATTACTATATCCGCATTTCTGTCAAACGGAGTTTCCGACTTATTCAACAAAACTATTTTATCTCCCCTGAAATAATCCAAAAATCCTGCCGCCGGATATACGTTAAGTGAAGTTCCGCCTATTATCAGCAAATCCGCATCAGCTATCGCCCTCACAGCTCCTAGTACCGTATCATCATCAAGCCCCTCCTCATACAAAACAACATCAGGCTTGATTATACCCCCACATATACATTTCGGAATACCCTCACTCTCGGTTATTGCCGTTAAATCATAAAAACGGTGACATTTCATACAATAATTTCTGAGAACAGAACCGTGCAGTTCAAATACCTTTTTACTTCCCGCAAGCTGATGCAATCCGTCTATATTTTGCGTAACAACAGCTTTAAGTTTTCCCTGCTTTTCAAGCTTTGCAAGTGCTATATGTGCATTATTCGGACGTGCGGACGTACATATCATCTTGTCACGGTAGAAATCATAAAAATCCTTCGGCTTTGCCATAAAAAAGCTATGGCTCAATATTGTTTCGGGCGGATATTTATATTTTTGATTATAAAGTCCGTCAACACTTCGGAAATCGGGTATACCACTTTCGGTCGAAACCCCTGCACCTCCAAAGAAAACAATATTATTGTTTTCCTCAATAACCCTTTTCAGCTCTTCATACATAAAAAAACACCCTTTCTTTTTAATATTCACTTAAACACATGAGTTATTGACAACACAAAGCAAAAGAAATATAATTATGTTGGATAATAAAACTATTCTGTAACGGTAAAACTGTATATTATGAGGAGGACCGCACCAATGAGAATATCCACCAAAGGACGGTATGCACTTCGTATTATGGTTGATTTGGCAACAACCGATCCGGATAATTATATATCCATAAAAAGCATATCAAAAAGAACAAATATTTCCGACAAGTATCTTGAGCAAATAATATCATCCCTAAACAAAGCCGGTCTGGTCAAAAGCATAAGAGGGGCACAGGGGGGCTATAAACTTACAAGGGAACCGAAAGAATACACTGTGGGCATGATACTGCGTTCCATGGAGGGAAGCCTCGCACCGGTAGCCTGCCTCGAAGATGACGAAAATCAATGTCCGCACTGCTCAGACTGTATATCTCTGTACGTATGGGAGCAAATATATGAGGCCGTAAATAATGTCGTGAATAAAATCACACTGCAGGATATTATAGATAAAATGGAAAAATAAAAAAATTTTCCAAAACCGGATCTTATATATTTTATAAATATAATACACAAGAGGAGCCTCGCATTAAGTTCTGATAAACTTAGCTGAAGCCCCTCGTTATTTTTTGTTGTGTAATACTGTCATAAATAAAGTATATAACCGAACAGACAGTATACATAAGCATAAACCGTCTTTCAATTACCCATTTACTGAGAAGCAGCAGTTGAAGTCAGGGATTCGGAGAGCTTGATTTCTATCTTCTTTAATGACTCGTCATCAAACTGAACCTCGTACTTTTTCTTTAAATTTTCATATTCAGCCGAAAGATCGTTATTCCTTAAATCCGCATCAACATTAACTTTCCATGAAGTAAGACCGGGACCGGGATAGTACATTATATGATATCCCATTTCCGATTTTACAATGGCATTATCCCCCACCTTGCGGTTTGGATCAAACATCCAGTCATTGAATGTTTCAACCATATAGTCCTCAGGTACATTTTCATACAATCCGCCGTTTGTATTCGAGCCGGGATCCTCGCTGTATTTGTTGGCAAGCTCGGCGAACGTTTCCTCTGTCTTATTTCCGCTCTTCCATTCAGTGTATATTTCTTCCGCTTTTTTCTTTGCATCCGCATCCGCATTATCCCCGTCACCGAACTGCACAAGTATGTGGCGGATATTACGTGTTTCAGATTCGTCACGGTATACAGGCTTTTTAATAAGAATTACATTATATGAATTATTTTCATCAATTACGGTGATATCATTTTCTTTTCTTTCATCGCTGAATGTCCACTTATAACAATTATTACTGTCATTATATGCAACACCCTTATTCTCCACAGCCTCCAGTGCAGCCTTAACTCCTGCGTTGAAATCTTCCTCCGTTACAGAGGATTCACTCGAGGTTGGTACCGATACATTAAGCGGATTATCTCTAAGGTATTTTTCAAGATATTCCTTAAATTCCTTTTCATTCTTTGCATTGGCAAGTGCATCGGCATTTTCCTTTGCCACTTCCTTTTTAACAGCACCGCTTGTTTCCTCATTGGAATATCCAAAGCTGTATACAAGGTAATCAGCAACAACATAATCATTCTTATTGTCTTTATACTGCTTTTCATAATCCTCATCGGTATATTTAAAGCTATCGAGAAGGTAATTGCTGTAATCCCTTGCAAGTACAGTCATCTTCTGTATCTCTTCTATTTCCTTCTTAGTAACCGAGTTTCCGTACTGCTTAGATATAAATTCATCAAGCGACATACTGCTCTCGGCTGCAACAGATTCCATTTGCTTGAAGGAATCATCAAGCTGCTTAATTTCCTCATCACTCAGCTTCAGACCTTTTGCTTTACCTCCTTCAGCATATACAACTATCTGTGTAACATAATTCTTTGTGGTATCATAAAAATAGTCATACCATGTAATGTTATTTTCTTGATCATAATACTGTGTTTTGAGGTCCTTTGTTGTGTCAAAATACGATGTGCCGTAATTATCGCAGAAACTCTGTATCATATAATTCATAAGATATTGAACTACCGGGTAGCTGATTTTATAATTCTGCGATTTAACAACAATGCCGTCACCAAACCGAGTCTCAACTTCGGATACAGTTTCGTTCTTGCTTTCCGCCTTTTTATCATCTTTAGACTTGTCACAGCCTGCAAGCGGCACCGTTACAAGCAATATTGCAGCCGCAAACGCTGCGGCTGCCCGTTTCGTTAATGAAAAAAATTTATTCATTTCCTTTACTCTCCCAAAATAATTTTACGGAACACATTATATACTCCGTGGCTGTACATAAAATGGATAACAAAAAGTATGCATATCACTCATTCTCATCCAAATCTACAAAATACCATTTTAATTATATCAAATTATATTGAATTTTTCAACCTAATTTTTATCACAAAAATTTTGTAAAATACTGCTATTGACTTTTTGCACCGGTATTATAAAATAATATTATACTGATTTTTGACCTCGGAGGAAAATTATGGATAAAATAATTAATTTCAAAAGATACGTTTGCGGAAAAGAAGAATTTAATTTTGCCGAATTATACAGAAAATGCCCAGAAGGGAAAAAAATACTTCCGATAAATGTCTTTCTTTTTGAGCACAGAAAATACGGACATATACTCATAAATACCGGGTGCAGCAATTATTTGAAAAAAAATCCAACAACTTTTGCGAAACTTTTGTTAAACTGCAAGATATCGTTTGAAAAAGAGGATGAATTTTGTCGCCAGTTTCTTAAGGAGGGTTATGACCCTATATGTATAAAAAAGGTCTTGCTCACACATTGTCTGCCGGAATGCTGCGGCGGACTGAATACGCTCCCTAAATATGAAATTATTTCAACAGCTCAGGTTCTCACTACTCTGTGGCTTTCGGATCCCTCTGACGGAATAATGAAGAGTACACTCCCCCCCAACGATATAGAGAGAAACGCGGCAGGAATATACAACGGCAATATTTTTCTAAGGAATTATTTCAAATGGATATTTGATGTTTTCGGCGACGGAACAGTTCTTGCAGTCGATATCAGTGGTTATACCTCTGCAATGGCAGGATATTATTTTACCGATAAAAAGCTGTTTATAGCAGCTGATGCATCAATAAATGAAGATGCAATAGAAAAAAATTTTATTCCTTCGGATAAGCTCCTCCATAAGGTATCATCGCCCGACGATTATATATCAGTTCTTGCGACACTGAGGCGTATGCATAGCGAACACCCTGAAGTAAAGCTTTTATTTTCACATTCCGTAAACATATAAGTACTCATTTCCTGCCGCTGATACAGCTATAAACAGAACTATGCAGCGGATACTGTAAAGCTTTTATTTTTCGCTGTTTCTGCACCTTATGCTTTTTGCATTACAAATAAACCAACGGCAAAAGTGAATTATTGATGGTGCTTTAAGCTTATATATTGAATACACCCCTTACCGGATGTGGATACAACCGTACCGATAAGGGGTGTATTATATGGAGGTTTCTATAAAATCATGGAAGTATTCTGAGTTTGCCCAAAAACGGAATTTCCTTTATTTTCCCTGCCCGTATATTCATTATACTGGTAACGATCACAAACAGAGGTATTGCAAAAACAATCGCCGCAACGATAAGTCCAACTATCCAGCCTGCCAAACTGAGACGATAGCCATCAAACGTATTTTCAACAAATCCTATGCTTATGATATTTGCAAACAAAGAGAATATCAAACCAAATACAATTTCAAGAATAAGCGTCAAAAATCCTTGGTTCGCATAAAACCTCGAGGACTGTGAATTCTTACATGATACATACGGTACCCAGAAAGTAATTCCGAGCGAGGCAAGAATACACTGAACTTTATGTGCGGCAAAATCCTGTGCATTGTAATTGCCGGTAAAATCTCTCGTATCTCTAAGCTCGGCAATAATCTCCTTCAGATTCTTGGGCATCTTTTTGGCTTCCTCTGTCTTTTCCGGTTCTTCTTTTTTTTCAAATACAAAGTTTTTTGAATCGAATACCGGCTTTGGAGGCTCCTGTTGTATAGTTTCAGCCTGTTTATTCTTCACCTTCGGCTGCTCATACTGCTGTGCTTGCGGCTGCTCACTTTGTTGCTGATACTGCTGTGCTTGTGGCTGATACTGCTGTGCCTGTGGCTGCTGCTCATACTGCGGCTGATACTGCTGTGCCTGCGGCTGCCCATACTGCGGCTGATACTGCTGTGCCTGTGGCTGCTGCTCATACTGCGGCTGATACTGCTGTGCCTGTGGCTGCTCATACTGCGGCTGATACTGCTGTGCCTGTGGCTGCCCATACTGCGGCTGATACTGCTGTGCCTGTGGCTGCTCATACTGCGGCTGATATTGCTGAATCTGCGGCTGTCCATATTGCTGCTGTGTTTGTGGAGTATATTGTTCTATATACTGGGGATGATTTGCAGATTCCGAGTAGCTGTCACTAAACGGATCATGAAACGAATCCGAAAAGCCGTCAGAAAAGCCCTCAGTAAAATGCGGCTGTTCATATTCCGGCTGTTGATATTCCTGTCCTATAGGTCTGCCATATTGATCATACTCTATATGCGGTTTATCCGGCTCCGGTGCATCTAAATCCGGCATTACATAAGGTCTGAATTCTCTGCAATTACAAGCAATACAAAACACTGCATTATCCTGAAGTGTGGCACCGCAATTAGCACAAAGTTTCATATATTGATCCTCCTGTATGATATAAAATGGGCGACGCTGCAAAAATCGTGACGAACACTCTATATAAATTTCATATTCCTATACTATCATTAATTATATTACACTTTACTTAATAATGTCAATATCTTGACTAAATTTTGTTGAAAGAGTAAAAAATATTATAATTACATGATAACACAAATTATTTTTCACTTCAATTATAAAAAATTCCGACTCACATAAGCAAGCCGGAAAATCAATATTTATCAAAATTCATTCTCAATTATATGTTCCAAATATCACTGTACCCCGTTATGAAATTTGAACCAAAACATATCTCATAGAAACCGTCAATTTCATAAGTGTTTTCCTCAAGAGCATTTTTGATTGAATCCTTTGTGATAACTCTGACCGGAACATCTTGCTCACTCGGAAGATCATTTCCGTTCAATACTCTGAGGGCATAGTCTACCATTGCATACGCAGTCCATTCATAGCTTTGTGCAACGAGCATCTCAACACTTCCGTTTTCGGCTGCTTCAAGTGCCGAAACACTTCCACCGGTAGAAATAATCTTGATATCCTTCCCTGACTGTTCCACTCCGCTTATTGCATCACTTATCATGGATTCATCAAGTACTACAATATAGTTCAAATTAGGATCTTTTTCTATCGCCTGCTTTATCTTTCCCGAAAGTCCATTCTGTATTTCAAGTCCCGATCCGCTCAAAACAGTGCAATAGCCTGATGATACATATTTTTTAAATTCATCGGCAAAGCCATTATATATCGAGGTTGAAAGTGTAGAATCAGAATTATTAATAGCAAGTGCGTTTACCTTGCCCTTCTTTTTGGTTATAGTCCAATCGGCAAGCAGTTTTCCCGCAAGCTTATAATTTATCGGCATTGTGTAATCAACATAATGGTCATTCTCATCCTTACCCATGTTTCCCACAGAAATAACCTTTATTCCGTTCGCCTGCGTTCTTTCTATATTTGCGGCAAGATCATCCTTATTAATATCCCCATACATAAGAACAATATCACTGTTTCCTATTGCACTGTCAAGCGACTCGCTGTAAAAAGAGGTAGTCCCGTCTGATTCCTTACAAATGTTTTTAGAAAAGCCCACTGACTTTGCGGCATCCTTGAACTGACCACAGATGAGAGATGTAAAGCTGTAATTTGAATTATCCGGAATAAGCATTATTGTTTTTCCTTTGGAAATTTCCTTTGCATTAATCTCATCCGCCTGAAAAGTAAATTCAGGAACACCGTTATATGCAGACATAAAGCTCTCAAGCTCCTTCAACTGCGTTTCCGTTATATCCGGCTTGGACTCCGAAACACTTATATCCACAACCTTCTCCTTGGATTCTTCCGATGATTCCTGCTGAACAACAGATTTCTGTTCTGTTTTTTCCGACTCTCCCATATTAGCCTCTTCATCGCTGCAGCCTGCCGAAACAATCGACATAACGGCAAAAGTGAGGGTCATAATCAATACGGTTACCTTTTTCATTTTTTCCTCCATAATTTATTCCTGTATACGTTTAATACTCCATGCTTAATTATACTTCTAACATTTACCACTGTCAACAAGTATTTTTGACGTATTTCATGCACATTAACCATATCTTTTTGTCGATTTATTCTCACTTGTAGCAAATAGATAAGGTATGTTTGAATAAACGCACTTTTGCAAGGAAACAATTATATCAAAGAATTTTCTGAAATTGATTTATAAGGAGACAGTGTAATGAACTACAGAACAGATCTTGCTCTTGAAGCACATGAAATCAGCGGCGGAAATATGAGTGGTGTAAAAATGGACTGTGTATCAAAGGGAATAATGAAAATAAGCAGACTGCATATTCAAAATGACAATGCATCAAAAAAGCTCGGAAAACCCAAAGGAAGATATATCACGGCAGAGGGTCTTCCCCTGACGGATAACTTCCGTGATGTAAAGGAACAAATACAGGCTCTTTCCGATGAAATAAAACCCCTCATTCCCCAAAAGGGTACTATTCTGGTTATAGGAATAGGTAATACAGAGATAACCCCTGATTCTCTCGGTCCCAAAAGTGCCGACTCCGTTCTTGCCACAAGGCATATCAGCGGCGAGATTGCCCGTTCTTCAGGTCTTGACAGACTTCGTCCCGTTGCAGTACTTTCACCCGGAGTACTTGGTCAGACAGGTATTGAGGTTGGCGAGCTTATATTATCCCTCACTCAAAGCGTCAAAATCTCAGCTGTGGTAGCAATAGACGCACTTGCCTCAAGAAGTATTTCCCATCTCGGCAGGACCATACAAATAAGTGACAGCGGCATAGCTCCCGGCTCCGGTATAGGGAACAACAGACTCAGCCTTACAAAAAGCACTCTCGGCATACCTGTTATCGGAATAGGTATGCCGACTGTCGTGGACGGTATGACACTTGCCCTTGATTTATTGGGGGAAGAACACATTCCGAAAAATATGCTGCCGGGTAAATACAAGGAAAAATTAATCGTTACTCCAAGAGAAATTGATCTGCTTACAATGCGTGCATCAAAGCTTATCGGAATGGCCGTAAACTGTGCACTACAGGACCAATACAGCTTTGAGGAGCTTGCTTCTCTTGTATCATAATCACAATGTACCCGTCATAAGCTTTATCAGGAATTAAATCAAATACGGCGGGAGGCATGAATTTGGGAATAAACAAAGAATTTATACGAAAAACGGGTCTTATTGCAGTATCCGCCTTGCTTATCGGTTCAGCTACAATATGTACGTTTATAAGAGTAAGCCAAGCGGGTATCCCCGTTTCCATTGATACGATTGCCGCCAAAACCGCCATGCCTTCAGGAAACGAAAAATTCAATATAGTTCAGACTGCTTCATCCTCCGCATCAAAAAATACCGAAATATCCGAAACAGACAGTACGGAGTCATCTTTAACATCCAATGAAGAAAGCAGCCTAATATCTGAAGAATATGCAAAAGAAACAGACACGGAGCCTGTTTCCTCCACATTTGAAGCCTCAACGGCAACAACCGAAGAAATAAAAAACTATGACAGGGAGCATGAGGGCGAGGAACAGTTTCCTGTCTTGGAATTCACCTCTACAGCCGGGAATACGTCCTACAACGGAGTTCAGGTAAAAAATTCGTCATCAACCGATATAGATATAAAAAAGGAATTAGAATCTAAACTCGGATTTGAAATCGAAAAAACCGATGAACCCCAGGTCCTTATTTATCATACACATACCAGTGAAAGTTTTCTTGATTATGATACAGGTTATTATTATGAAAGTTTTTATCCGAGAAGTCAGGATAAAAGCAAAAATGTCTGTGCTATCGGTGATGAAATAGCAAAACAGCTAAATGCGGCCGGGATTGTTACGGTACATGACACCACCGTCCACGATAATCCCAGCTATACCGGAGCATACTACAGGAGTATGGATACAATATATAAATATCTCGAAAAATATCCTTCGATCAAAGTTGTCCTTGATATACACCGTGACGGTATTGGATCTGATACTCAAAGGTCAAAGCCTGTTTTTACTGTAAACGGAAAAAAGGCTGCACAGATTATGATACTTTCCGGATATAACTATGACAATGACGAAGAATTTAAAAATTGGGAATATAATCTGCGTTTTGCCCTACAAATACAGAAAACCGCTGACGAAATGTATCCCGACATGGTCCGACCTCTGAGCTTCGGTGATTTTGTGTATAATATGAGTATAAATACAGGTTCACTGCTCATAGAGGTAGGTGCTGATTCAAATACTGTTGAAGAAGTCAGATATTCAGGATACCTCCTCGGAAATGTCCTTAAAGAAGTACTGAATCCGAACAAGCAAGGTGGCATAAAAAGTGATTAAATAAAAAAAGCTATAATATGTGCTGAAAATTTCATTCCTATTTTTTATTTTTCTGCGATTATGACAATTTAATACTTAAAAAAATTCTGTTATAATAAAGAAAATGTTTATAACTATCTATTGGCGGTGAAAAAATGAGAAAATTTAAAGTTATACTTACAGCAGTCATACTTACCGCTTCTGTATTTTCATGCTTCGGCATCATTACAAATGCTGAGGACAGCCTGCCTTCACAGGAGCCGTCTAAGGCTGCCAGCGTTCCTGAAGAAATCATATCGACCGAACCGGAGCCTGAGCCGGAACCGGAGCCTGAGCCCGAACCTGAATCTCCTCCCGAAACTGAATCTTCCTCCGAACCTGAGTCTTCCACCGAACCCGAATCTTCCACCGAACCCGAATCTTCCACCGAAACTGAGTCCTCATACAGTCCTGAGTCCTCATATACAACAGAGTCTTCATATACCCCTGAACCTACGTATGAATCAGAGCCGTTGCAGGAAACACCTGAGCCTTCATATGAACCCGAACCATCATATATTCCCTTTGAAAGTAGCAGCTATACTGATATAGTTGACCCGTTCCAAGGAATATCGGGGACAAAATACATTCTTCCAGCAAATAATCCGAATTTTGTAATTTCCGAAATCAGCGATGATAAATCAACAGAAGAAAGATCTGATAATGAAAAAACAGCAGCCGTAATAAATACTGCAAGTAAGCTTGATATTACCCCGGCTATAGAGTATGATGAACATTCGGCTGCAATTACCTATAAGCATGAAAACGATAATTCTTCATTTCTTATTGGAATGATTTTCTGGTCGGTAATTGGAGTAATTGTTACGGCTGTCCTTATAGTAATCCTCAATTTCAAGGGCAACAATACGGAATTTGCGTTCAGCAGAAAAAGATACCATAAAGGAATAAATAATTCAAATAAAATAAACAAATATAATATGTAATTTTTTTAATATAATCAAAACCACCCGTTGAACGGGTGGTTTGCTCTACCCCTAGAAAGGGTAGTTACAGGCTCAACCCCTAAAGGGGTATTGAAAGTTTGTCACCGCATTACTATCACGGGCAGCCGCTCAAGCGGCTGTCATTTTTTGCCTATTAATTCTTTTTACCCGTAAACGGGTCAATATACTCTTTGAGTGTTAGCTGATCATTCATATAATCTTCTTGAAGTTGATTCCTAATGTATCAGATATTACTTTTTCATTTTTTCCAACCGTGTCTACATAGTATCCTCTACACCAGAAATGTCGATTTCCATATTTGTATTTCAAATTTGCGTGTCTGTCAAATATCATTAGCGAACTTTTTCCCTTGAGAAATCCCACAAACTGTGCTATACTGATATACGGAGGGATACTCACAAGCATATGAATATGATCAGGGCACGCTTCTGCCTCGATTATTTCTCCTATGTCTTTTCTGAGTTTTCCATATATCTCCTTTCTCCTATATTTTGGTGCAAATACAATATGGTATT
>CANQLX010000022.1 GCA_947624835.1 uncultured Clostridia bacterium | reverse complement strand
AAATCGCCGTTCTGCACGGTTTCATCGGTCAATAGCAGTCTCGCGGTTTCGTTGTCGACCTTTACTAACCTTGTCAATGCCTCCGGCGGTAGGTTATCGACCGGAATTGTACCCGTATTTGTAGTTGTTATGTTAATCAACTCATCATCTTCGTCATAACTGGTTGATATGTTAACATTTGAACTGCCAGTAACTTTACCGGGGTAAAATATGGCTAGTGTACCGTCACTCTTCTTTATAACAATCTCACCAGTGTTATTTATAAAAGCAGGTTCGCTTACAGAAAGTAACGAAGGATCTAATTCACTTTTATCTCCATTTCTGAGAATAATTTTTTTGAATTCAACAGCCATCTTTTCATAACCTCCTTCATTTATGCAAACTTGCTATCAAACATCATATGTAACTACAAATCTAAACTCTTCGCCATTGTCGTGTATCCATTGACTTGCGTCTAATTTGCTGATTTCTAATGTAGAGTTTTCTATCGTCCATTTGTAAAGAGCATTAGTGCTGGAAATGCATATGCCAGTGTATTGATTTTGTGTTTTAACAGGTATATTATTGAATCTCAAATTGCCAATTGTTTGATTTGGATTAATGTACGTATGTACTTCCAATGTTACAACATTGCCTATTTGTTGATATGTATAACTTGCATATCTAATACTCAATAGTGAATCGTCATTCAAATTGCCGCTGCCTGTTTTAACTAAGTTAAGCAAAGCCTTTATTATATAACCGTTGGCGTTAAAGTTATCTAAATAGTGTATTTTCGCCGTTGATGGAATGTGATTAGGAGTATGAAATATTATGTTATCCTCAGTGTTATCAACATATATATCTGTCAAATTAGTACAACCGTAAAATGTTCCGCTGCTGACAGACGTTACGTTTGATGGAATATAAACATATTTTATTGATGTGTTCCCGGTAGCAAATTTGCCTGTAGATAATGAATTATCTGAACTCGTTGTCAATGGAACATAATTTTCATCAAATGTTACACTTTCGGCAAGCCCAAATCTTAATTTGCTTTCTTCTTTTGTATAATAAAATTCATCAATATATGCCTTTGAAACCCCTACACTGTCATCTACAAGAATCGTTGTAGATGAAGCGTCAGCAACATCAATATAAAAATCTTGCAGTAATTTCGTAGGAGCGTAACCGTTATATTCTGGGAAATAATCTGCGTATCCATCTTCTGCTATACAGATGGCATACAATATCTCCTGAGCTGATGCATCCAATTTATCCTTGGCAAAAAGACCTACTTCAGTTATTCTGTAACCTGTTGTAAGCTCTTGATTTGATAAAATTGCAGATATTTCTACTGAATGGTTGCTTTTCACCGACATTGTGCTGATTGAAACGATTTGTTTTTCGTTTTTAAGAGCAGTCTGAGCTACAATATTGCTGTCCGAAGAATATTCTCCGGAGCCAAAAGCAATACGGGTGAACTGCAATTCTGCCTTATTTGCTATACAATTTAAAAGTAACTCTTGACCGCAGTTTGTTATTTTTGAAGTTTTATATTTTGACATTTTAACCTCCAATCTCAATATCTTCCGTCAATAGTTTGTTCATAGTCAGTTTGCGTTAAAGGTCCTCCATTAATTTCATCACTATAATTACTTTTAAAATTACCGCCATAAACAATATTGGCAGAAATTTTAATGCAAGATGTAATAGTTGAGCGTGAAACAACAGAGGTAAACAGGGTGGTTTCTACTCCTTTTGGAATATATTCCAACTCTATCCATAAGTGCGCAGGTATTCGTTCCTGCAAGGTAGATATTATATCTACAAGCATTAATTTTATATCGCAATCTGTGATTTTCAATCGTATATAATTATTGCAGTAGCTGTCACCGGGCAAAAATGAACCTGTACAGTTACCTCCGGAAAGAGCCTTTACTATTGCAATAATCTGTGAAAGCGAAAGTTTTCCACGACCAAGAAAATATGATTTAATTATTGCTCTGCGTTCTTCTATCGTTCGGTCAGATATATCCGAGATATGAAGATATGCTTCAAGTTCTGAAGCTTTTTCCTCATTTATCGTATCAAGAAAATGATTATCAAGTATTAGGTCTATAGCTTTTTGCATATTTTCAGCAACAAGAGCTTCTATCCTTATAATCTCTCTCATTTCATAGACATCAAGATACCAACGAGGATAAAATGAGGAAATCTGCTCATATGCATTAACATAACTATACAGCGACATTTGCTGTCACCTCCGTTAAAACAGCAACAGATTCATCAGGAATGGTTAAGTTTTCTACGCCACCATTAATCTGAAGGTCATAATAGTCAAAAACGGAATCCAACTGTTCAATAATTGAACCTATTCTTGTATATCTGACCGTTTTGCTGTCGTCAGCCTCAAGTGCAAGCTCCCTTAAATAAGTTGTAACCGTTTCTTTTATGCTTGTTTGAGCTTGTTCAATGGTATATCCTGACTTTAATTCAATTGCAAGAGAAATTTCTATGTTATATTTTTCAGCTGAAAAAGCAACAAAATGGGCACCGATATTTGCGACTCCATCGCCATAACCGCTGCCCAATTGTATTGTTTTTCCATCATGCGTAATATTAAAAACGGGATTCATAGGGTCGATATATTTCTGCACAGTATCAACTATACTACTTGCAACAGGTAACCCTTCAGGTGATATAAGAATAGCTTTAACTGTATTTGGACCATAAGCAAGCGGGTAAATAAAAGCACGTCCGACCCCTTCAATGCTTTCACACCAACTTTTATATTGTGCACGGTTACCGTTTTCAGCGGGACCGCTTATTTTATCTCTAATCCTGCTGCGAAGTGATTCATCTGTTTCTTCGTCAATTGCCGGAACAATAAGCTTGCCAAATTCAGAGGACACTAAACCCTCAATATTATCCACAGGAATAGCCGGAGTTCCAATCAAAATTGTATTAAGTGCTGTTCCTGTATCATTAGATACAAGTGTAAGAGTTCCATTAGTATCAGTAACAAGTGTAAAATAGTTATCTCCTGACTCGTCATAGAATTCTGTACCATCATCGGGACGAGTTCCGCTGAAAACAAATTTATACACAGCCTGTGTTGCCAGAATACGCTTTAAACCATGTTCCGATGCAAAGCGGTCAAGGTACTCTCCTGAGCTTTTTTCCAGATTTGTGAGTTCATAACAGTTTGCAATATCCACATAGAGCATAGCGGTTTTGGCGGCTACTGCCGATACAGAGTCATATGCAATGCTTCCCTCTCGGATATCAATATCATCAGGAAATTCAGCAAGCATTTCATCTCTAATTTTTTCATATGTTCTGTCTTCAAACATTTTAAATCACCTCCTGCATATCAAAGTTGCCGAAATCACTCGACACACAAAAATTAATGAACAGTTTCTCACCAACAATTTTGGCATTGATATCATAAACATCGCTGATTCGGTCATCTACAAGTAGGCAGTCCTTGACAAGACGAGGTATAACCGTTGTAAGATATTCCTCTGTTGTTGATTCGCCAAGTACAGCATTTTCAATATCTGAACCGTAATCATCAGTATATAAGACAGGATAATCGCCCCGGGAAGTTATAAGTACCTTGTGAATAAACTGTTTAAGTGCAGTAATACCATCACATCTACCGATAATTCTTCCCTTTTCAAAATTCAGATAATAAGTTTTGGAGGGTATTTCTTTTTCATCGAGGGCATCCTCAATGTCAATTGCCACATTCAAATTAATCACCCCTGTCTAAAACAAAGAATTTTGATTTTGTCTTAAGATACAACAAATAAACAACATCTCCTACAGCCAAACTGTTATCAACAGTAACATCGATATTGTTATATTGTTTATCAAGTTTAAAACTCATTTTCTCCGTATGTTTTTTCAAATGGTTAGGAACAATTAAACTGGCAGATGAAATCTGTAACTTCTCATCATTAAGAGATACCACTTTAAACGGATTTACTGACGTAACTTTTGCAGATATTATACTGAGTTGGTCAGGTATAAGTCCCTGAAAAACACCTTTAAGACTTACTTCATCAGTCATCCTTATCATCCTTCCATTCTGTTTCATTGTATATATTTAATGTTAAATTTGTTTCATATGTGCCGTCATAATTAAATGTGTGATCATCACTATCAATATAAAATTTTCGTGAAATACCTAACGGCTTGATAATCACATTAAGACAACGGCCGGAAATAAGTTTTACATTACCCAATACAGAAATATTTACGGAATGAGTGATTTTACTTTCTTCAGAAAGCGTTGTCTGACACAGTTTTTTAAGCTGCGCAGTTGTTTTTTCGTCATCATAATTGATAACATCTTGAAAAATTCCTATTTTACTTTCCAAAGAATTATTTTTTGCTGAAGTTACAAGACTGTTATCGTCATTGTAGCAAACCACACGAGTGACTGCTTTTTCGTAGCTTTTAGTCTTTTTGTAATCAAGAATATTAACACCCGTTTCAGCAATAATATCAACTACATCATTTGAACGTTGCAAAAGACTTAATTTACCCTTTTCTGCGCGAATATAATACCGCTTTCCAGTGTGTTTATAAGTCTTAGAAAGAGCTGATAAAAAACAATCCCAGGCCTTTTTCTTAGATTGTATAAGTTCACCTATTACATATTTTGTATTTGCTACATTTCCGACAGCAATTCCATACCTCTTGCAGATGTTTTTAAATATCTGATCTGCACGTTTGTTAGTAAAAGAGAATGTATCTTTGTTGTTTGAAAGATAAATGCCAAGGTCATAAGCCTTGTATGTAGCTTTTTTGCCACTTGAATTCTCGTCTTGGCGAAGAATAATCCCCCTAAAAACCTCACTACCGTCATATTTAAAAATACAAGTATGACCATCCTCAATATTTATACCGGATTTTGTAAGATTGTTGTCGTTCAACAAGGTAAATTGCAGGGTTCTTGGAGCAGAACCCTTCTTTCCGCTCCATTTAACCTGATTAACAAGCTGCGAAATATCATATTGCACCTTGTTTTTTATCAAAATAAGCTGTATTTTTGACATCTGTCTGCAAATTCCCCCTTAACTGCTCGGCAATTTAAGGACTGTGCCCGTGAAAATTATCGGATTGTTTTTTGACGCTGTAATCCCACGTTTTTTTGCAGTATTTTTTATCGCGCTTTCGTTTAAATCCCATATTTTTGTCCACTTGCTGCCGTCTTTGAGCATCGCTTGAGCAATAGACCATAAACAATCGCCTTTTTTGACAGTATAAGTGTTTGATGTTGATTTTGTGCTTGAGGGTCTTGAAGTTGTATTTTTCTTCTTTGCAGTACTCTTAGTCAATTTTCTAACCGTAACACTTTTATACTGAGTTAAGTTAATTGAATAATTAATGGTTCCAACGTCACCGCCTTCTTCAGAATATGAAAATTCGGTAATTAAACAGTAATCGGTAACACCCGTACCTGCTACCACAAGATGTACGGGTGTTTGTGATTTCATAAGTTTTTCGATTTGCTCAACATATGATTTTGGCGATTTAAGGTTTTTAACCTCAACTAAAGGAGAAGTTTTTAAAGGAAATATACTGCTCCAAGAGTATTTTGAACAGTTCGGAATACCTTTTTCGATAATCTCACCGAGTTCAGCGACTTCGACTTTGCTGTTATTTACGCCCTTTTTAATCTCGATTTTTTCAGGAAGAACAGGTATGAGTAGCTTAGATTTCTCTTTATTCCACGTTAACGTGATTGAATATCCTTTAGTACTCATATGTATCATCGCCTTCCTCATAAATTTCGTTGTTTAAAATACCAACCAAAACAGGCTTAATCTTTTCTGTCATAACGTCGACTATCTCATCCTTACTGACGCTACCGGAACCGCTAACCCTTATAGATCCTACACCTTCAAGTTTAATTGTCACAACTCTCTCGCCATTACTATAGGAATATGATTCAGCATTTGAAAACGAACTATCAGGATTTGAAGATGATACTGTCGTATCAGCAATTTTATAATTCTGATTAAATATCTGTCGTGTTTCCTCTGCTGTGTAAACGGTTGCTCCGGCGTGTCCTACAACAAGTTCCGGACCTTCTTCACCAGCGATAAAAACATCTTCTGCGTTGCTTGTTCCTCGTGCGTGTTTAGGGGTACTTGACGAACCACCTGGAGATGAATTATTAGTACTCAATTGCGCTTTAGCGGCTGCCACAACCGTTGCCATAGCAGACGAAGCCCTTGACTGGCCATTCTGAATCTCAGCAATATAAGAATCAATAGTACTTTTAGCCGCAGTTTTAGCTTCAGCTGATAAATCCATACTATCAACTGTTGACTTCATTTTATCTGAAATGCCGTCCATTTTTTTACCGAACTCTGTTTGAAGTTCAGCTGTGTTTTTAGCTGTTTTATCTTGTTCCCCTTGTAAATCTGTGTATTTAGTAACCATCTTCCGAAGCTCATCATCCGATGCGGTAGCCATACCTGCCAAAGCAGCGGCACTTTCTTCAGAACCATCATCCATACTTGCAAGGAGTTCATCTAATCCTTCAATATTTCTGTTTTGCAAGCTCTCAAGGTTATCGGAATAATTTTGCCAATATGAAATTTGGCTATCAAGATTGCTCATAAGAGTAGTTACGGAGGTTGCAGAAACTTCATCAACGTTATCCCATAAAGTATATTGACCCTGAATTGATGAAAGTGCAGAATTGTAAGCATCGTCATATGCAGTTGCAAGTTCCTGGAGTTCTCCTTCGACATTAAGAGCTGCACTGGATATTGCTTGTTGCATCTCATCGGATTTATCAATTATAATACCGTTTTTTTCAGCAAAAGCATCTGTATATGTCTCAAGCGCATCTTCTGAATCACGTAAATTTTGATTGTATTTACCTTTTACATTATTAAAGGTTTCCAAAGCTGTGTTATAATCTTCTAATGCAGTAGATTCTGCACCCTGTGCCTCAGCAAGTTTTAATGCTGCTTCGGAAACTTTGCCCGATTGATCATCTCCGCCATATTTTTCAACTGCTTCGTCATAATCTTTTTGTGCCTGTGTAAGCTCTTTAAGTTTTTCATTATGCAAAGTCTGAGCATCAAATGCCTGTTTCTCAGCTTCTTTTGTTTGTTTAAGTAATTCTGGTTGTTTTGAGAGCAAATCATTGTATGATTTTTGCGCATTTTCATATCTATCTTGAGCAATAGATTGGGTAGACAAAGCTTTTAATTTTTCAATAACATTATCTGCATTTTTAGCAACTTGCTCATATGTTAAGCCTAAGGATGGCATTTTAGAGTTCAGAATATCAATTACGGAAACCATTTCAGCTTGCTCATTAGCCGTTAAACTACTTTTTGATGCCAACTCATCCAATCTGTCTATTAAATTACCGGTGGCCTCTTCCTCATTGTCAATGTTCTCTTTACCCTTATAATATTCATCATGAATTTGATTGAACTCTTCTGCTGCTTCTTCACAACTATCCTTGAACTCCTGCATGGTCTGCTTATTGTTTTCATAGCTTGCAGATAACTCATCATATTGCGCTTTTAGTAATTGTGCTTTAGTTGAGTTTTCTCCTTCTTTTTCGCACATTTCATCATATTCTGCATTAAGTTCTTGAAGTCTTTCGTGTTGAAGTTTTGTTGAAGCAGACATACCATCCATTTCATCGACAGCCTCTTCCTGTGTTGCAATAAAAGTAGTAAGACCGGCAACAATAGCAGTAATAGCTGTTACTACAAGAAATACAGGACTGCTTAAGGCAGTAGTAACAGCCTTTAAAGCAGCAGTAGCAACGGTTGCAAGTTTTGTAACCGCTGTATAACCTACAACTGCCGCTGTTACAACACCTATTCCAACCGCAATAGCAGATGTTGCTTGTACAGCACCTGGATGATCTTTTACAAAAGTTGTTAATCCATTAAGAGTGTTTGCCCATGCTTCATTAAATTTATTGGTGGCTGGAAGCATAGCGTCACCGATTGCTATTTGTAAATTCGTACCCGCAGTTTGAACAGCTTTAGCTGTATGCTCCGAAGTTTCTGTCATTGTTTCATAGGCTTCGGCAGCTGTTCCGGTGGAGTTTTCCATCTTTTCGAGAGTATCATTGTATTTTTCTGTTCCACTTGTTAAAAGTGACAAAGCACCAATTCCTGCTTCCTGAGAGGACCAAAGGTTCGCAAAAGCTGTTGCATTTCCATCAACAGAATCTGAAAGAATGCCTATAATATCACCAAGAGAAGAACCGTCCTCAATAAGCATGGCGAATGTTTTGCCTGTTTCTTCCTGAAGTGTTGCTGAAACTGCACTGTTTGTTGAGCCCAACTCATTAAGCATACCCTTAAGGTATGTTGTTGACTCAGCGGTTGCGATACCGTTTGCAGTAAGTGTTGCATATGCAGTACTTAAGTCCTCAATCTCAACATTATAAGCGGCCGCTGATGGTATAACTCTACCCATCTGCCTTGCAAGCTCATCAACTGTAGTTTTACCTAAATTTTGCGTTGTAATAAGAGTGTCCGAAACGCGTTCTGTTTCAGACACGTCAAGTTGATACGCGTTTAGAGCCGTTGTAAGGACATCAACAGCAGTTGCCGCTTCCGTAAATCCGCCAACTGCCAGCTGATTAGCTTGTTCGACGAATTCAGATGCACTCTTTGTTGCAATACCGGCAGAAAGAGCTTGATATTCTGCATCAGCAAGATCAGACGCTGCTTGTCCTGTTTTTTGTGACAACTCAAGCAAATCATTACTCATATCTCCAATTGACATTTGACTAGGGTCTGCGAGTGTTGATACTTTTGCAATTGACGTCTCATATGTAGTAGCCGCTTCTATGCATTGTGTATATCCGTCATAAACCTTTTTGAGAAAAGCAATAATACCGGCAGTGGCAATAAGATTTTCAAGAGTATCAAAAAATTCTTTATTTGTATTGCCATAATCCTGCGTTTTTTTTGTGGTCCTCTCGATTTCTTCCTGCGTTTTTTGATGTTCTTGTTGTGTACCTTTAAGTTTTTCACCGAGTTCGTCCGTTTCTTCCGAAGCATTTTTTGTCGTATCAGTATATTTATTAAGCTCTTCTTCAGAACCTTCAACTCCATTGATATAATCTGTTAGAGCATCAATACTTTTTTCATGCCATTCGTTATATTCACGAACAGCATCAGATGTTTCGGTAATAGTTTGAGTTACTTTTTCTGCGCCATCAGAAACTTTTTCAAGGGAGCTTGCGGATGTGCCTATGTTTTTTAATTCTTCAGCGATATCTTGGCCTGCTGTTCCTAGTGACTTTAATTTGTCACTCATATCGTCAACAAGTTTAAATTTTGTAGATAAAACTGGCATATTTACCCCCTCTTTTTATATAAATGTGAGATTAATATTATTTCTTTTTTGGCATCTTCAATGACCGTTTTTTCTGTAGTCGTGATATAATTGTTCAGAAGCTATATATAGTAACTGCTCTTCTTCCGATAAACTAAAAAACTCAGAAAATCTCATACCATGCCGTTGCCACATAAGATGCGCCCAATGAGAAATATTATCAACCTCAGACATTAGTTTTTTGCTTCATTAATGATGCATTCACATTCCTCACCCGATAGAGTTCCTGAAAGTTTCATCACGACATCGCGTACATACTCATACTCTGACCTTGATGCAAAAACAGCATGCGGCATATCCATGACATCAACACAGCCGTAAAATTCCATAAGTTCTTTATCATGCAAGTCAGGAAAAACAAGGGCGTCAACAATCAATCTGTTTATATTCCCCTCTGCATCTTGAACAAAATCTTTAACAATTCTGTTGTTGCGGACTATTGGCTGTTTATTTTCATCTCTTGCAATGGTGGAATAATTATATTGTTCATAAACTTTATTAATGTGATTTGTGGAAAGTCTTTTGACTTTTAGCACTGCGCGTTCGCCTTTTTCATCAACAAATCCCTCCGGCGCCAAAACACTTACAACTTCTTCTTGTCTCGCCTTACTTCTCATAAATGATTTAATACTTGCATTAGACATAACAATAATTTCCCTTCATAAAAGATTAGAGGCTATGTTTTACATAGCCTCTGGTATAGTCCTTATTTAATTAAGTAAGCTGAAAACCGTTAAAGGTAATAGTTTCTTCTACATAGTCAGTAGATGACGCATCAAGGTCAAGTAGTGTAAGGTCACCTGTTGGCACGCAGCCTGTTACTGTAACAACATCGTTGCCAAACTGTGAGAAGAAATCAGACCCTTTATCGTTGTTTAAAGCCTGAATTGTAAATGATGGTGTTAATCCTTTGTCAACATATTTTTTCAAAATATTTACACCAAATTTATTGGCCTTATACGTGCCGACTTCAACAGAAATATCGTATCCTACGGTACGTGTTTTCTGTGTCTTAACACCGAGTGTTTTACTCTGAGAATTATTTAAAGTAGCTTTGATGAGTACCTTTTTGGCATTAAGGAACTCTTCGCCGTCAATAAATACTTTACCTTCAGTTTTGAGCTGAGGGCTCATACCTGTATTTGTAATCATAAATTTTTGCCCCCTTATTCAGTTTTCACTGTAATATAGATTTTTTCTGCCGAGTCAACCGGTTTAATTGCCACATTGATGTATGTACCATCACCTGATGATTTTGCACGATCAACGAGAAAATCGTTATCATAATCAACATCTGAAATTGCATTGTCAGCTTCATATTGCTTTAAAATTGCATTGCCGCGACCTTCCATAAGGTCCCAACCCTCTTGGTTATTGTTAAAACGAGCCGGAGGAAATTCTGTCTGAAGATCTTCCAGAAGCGTATCAATTACACGGATAAAACGGTTTTTCTTATAGCCGTCAGGTCTATTGCCAATGCTTGCAGCTGTAGCAAGTGAATTTATATCATATTCGATTATAACTTTACCATCATTAGATAACGAGAAGAAAAACTCACCGTTCTGAATAGCAAGCTCCGCTTTTTCATTTTCTTTAATACCGTAGACCTTAACCGCATCGTCATATGATAAATATGTATTGCTTGCATTATAGGCAGCTCCTGCTGTTGCACCAGCTACATAAGCAGTAGCTTTTACAGCGTCAATAACTGTTTCATCTGAAAGAATAACACCGTTAGTAACATTAATTATTCCCTCATAATCGCCTGCGTAATTTGCAACAACAAATTGACCTGTCTTGCCAAGGGAATCTCTAAGATATTTAATTTTTGACTTTATGGACGCAAAAGCTGATGCATCTAAATTTTCAATCGGGAACGCTACAGCATTAAATGAGATATTTTCAAGGTCATCAAGAAAAGTTGTAAGATTGCTGTTTGCAGTTTCACCATCTGTACCGCCGGTAAGAACTGCACCTGCAACCTCTGTAAGGTTTCCAGTACCTGAAAATGTAAGATATTTACTATCACACGCAATAAGATCTTCAACAGTTGATAACTGTGTAAACTCTTCAACCTTAGAGCCTGCAAGATAAATAGTAACATCATAACCGTTAATAGCGTTTGCAACGATTGTCACGGTGAAAGAATTACCCCTTGAGCCGCCATAAAGTGCAGTAGCTGTAAGATCACCACTCGTAATTGCAGCTTTTTCACCCTCGTTCATCAGATAAACCTTAACTGTTGTAGCCTTTTTAAGCGCTTCACGAATAAGCAGCATTGACTCTTCGTTATCATAAACACTGAAACCGAGCTGACTTTGTAATGAGTCTGCATTACTTGATGATACTTCGATAACAGCGCCTTTTTTTCCGTACTTTGAACCAGCAATTGGGATTACTACAACACCACGCTCCGTTTTTTCAACAGAATTGGTCTTTTTTGCTTCAAAATTGACATATGTACCAGGTCTAATTTTACCCACAGAAATGTCAAATGTTCCACCTGCCATTATGATTTTCCTCCTATTTTTTTATTTTTAAACTCATCTATAAGTTTCTGTGCTTCTTTAATGCTAATCCGCTCTTTTTGTTTGTACAATGCACCGTCAAAAGTAGCTGTGCTAACACCAAAAAGCTGTGTACAAGAAGATCTCAGAGCTTCTACGGTATACTTATTGTCCGCAGATGGTTTCTCTGCGGTCTTTTCTTTTGCAGACATATGTATCACCCTTCCATATTAAAATTGAGATTGATATTATTTGCTTTATTTTCGGAATTAAGATATCTGCTACCATAATTCCACGATAATTGTACCTGTGCGACGCAATCATCAATTCGACTTACTTTTTGCACATTAATATGCAAAAACAGACCTGTTTCATTGCCGTCAAAATTAATTATAGGAATATAGCAACCAGTTTTGAAAAACTCATTGGCAATGTCACTTGCCAATGAATATGCATCATCGTTAGTAAGATGAAAAATCTGTACAAAAAGCATATTGCTATGTTGATATTGATTTCCAAATGTATCTTTACTAAGATTGCATTCAGGTTCGGGAAAATATATTGCCGGAAGTTTAAATCCATCTTTGATATTTTCATAATAATCTTGAGCTTTTGCATTTTTGCCTACGTTCTTCATAATGAAATTTACAACGCTTGCAAAATCTTCACGCATATATTCACCCCTATTCAAAATATTTATTAAGCCAATCCTGCATTTTATTTTCAAGAAAACCGGGTATCATCTTTTCAATTATTTTAAGACCGCTTTCCCAATAGTGCTTACCTTCAACATATTTAGAGCGAAGTGCTATACCCGTTTTCTCTCCCGGGATATAGTAAAACTTGTTATTATTACTCCATACACCCGGAACAAATCTATGGTCGTTCCAATGACCATCATTGACAAATTTGGCATATTCAACATTTGTACCTATTTCAAGTGTAAGGTCACCTTGATTAATTTCCCATACGTTTTCTTTTTCACCTTTCTGGAACGATGACAATAACAACCTTGTTACAACCATGTTTTTAGATATGATTTCATCCTGAATAATTCTCAGAAATTCCATGCCGATACCTTCAAGAAATAATTCAAATTCCTTTTTTAACTCTCCGCTTCCAGCCTGTTTACACTTTGCAAAAAAATCAGACATTTCAGATGTATCGACTTCAATTTTAACCATAGCTGTCCTTGCCTTTCCTCTGTAGATAAACAGTAATATGATGATTGCGAACATTGTTAGGAGGTTCAGCGTAGTAATTCAATCCATCGTAAACTACCTTATCATTTAGACGAATGTCTGTATCAAGTGGAAAATCTACTTTTCGCCTTGCTATGATATCTTGATGCGGTTCACTTTGAGTTACATTTATAGTTTCAGCGTGAAAATGACATTTAACGTCTGTAAGGTCCGGTATATCCGGATATCCATCTTCGATAGATGATAATCCATACCCTTTGTCTTTTTTAACGCTCTGATAATGGTAAATGTCGCACCTGTGATTAAGTAATCGCTCAAAGTTTGTAATAGAATTCATATCACAACACACTCACTCTCATAAATAAATCACCTGAATCATCAAGAATGAACGGATCAAGCAAACTTGTTATTCCAAGAATATCAAAATCCGTAGATGTCTCTGTGACATCTACGGAATAAGAATAATCATCGAATGATTCGCTTTTAAGTTTACCTGAGGTTCGGAGACTGTCATTATAGCAAATCGCATCTGCAAGAATAAGAGTTGCATTTTTTACTGCCTCGGGTAATTCAGAATATTTCTCTTTATCTGAAAAATCGTGCTTACAATAAGCAATGATTTTTGACTCTGCAAGCGAAATCATAACAAGCATACGTTCTGGTAATTTGTTTTTTACACCTTCATGTTCAGTGAACTTTATCAACTCTTCTGGTGTTATCCACGGTCTGTCCATAATGCGCAGCCTCCTTTATTTTTATTCTTCTTTCTTATTTAGGAACTCATTAAGCTTTGCAATTTTTTCAGGCTTTTTATCTCCCTCAGCAAATTCTACGCCAAGTTCCTTTGCAAGAGCATTAATTTCCTTAGTACTCATATTTTCAACATTTACTGCGGATTGACTTTCCTCAGACTGTTTCTCACCTGTTGTAGGTACATCTTTCGTAGTGATAGTAGGTGTATTAGGTTTATTTTTTTGAACAAGTGAATTTGCTGAGAAATAACCTGTTGAAAGCAGATATTCTGCCACATTGTCCGGAACATCTATAGATGGATTTTCCTTGGTTGCAACGTATTTGTCATATGAGTATGAACCGCCCTTAATAAGATATATAATCATGTTTGATTTTTCTCCTCAAATTAAAGATTTGCATTTATATTGGTAATCAACCCGGTAGCATCAAGTTCTTCTATAAGAGTATCAAAATCAAGATGAATTACATAAAAACGTTTATCCTGCATTATAGCTTCCTTGCCTTCCGTTGTTTTGCGAATCTTTACGTCATATGTATTCGTAATAATAAGATTTTTAGGGTCCGTAATCATGATTTTATCATCTGCGAACATGGCTTCAGTTTCAATCGGAATACCTGCAGGAGCATTATACATGGATTCCGGCGCAGTTGATCCGTTAGATACGGTAGCATTGTAAAGTGAACGTTCCCAATTCTGTTTCATATGTGGTGACATAATCCAGCGGAGCTTTCCATTGTTGTACTTATTAGGTACAGCACGAAGAAGATTGTAGAACATATCAAGAGATAATTCCTTGTTTCCATTATCAACAATATGTCCACCGTCTTCAATCTGCTTAATCCAGCCCGTATCAATTTTAAGGAAATCAACATCGCTGGCGTTGCCGATCTCTGTCGTGTCATCACCTGACCAAATTCCGTTTTGATGCTCAGCGTTAAAGACATAAATCTTACCATTATAGGTGCACACGTCACCAACCTTGTAAGTAGTAGATTCCAAGAACGCCTTAGCATTATTCATGCTTTCATCGCCATTAAGATATAGATCTATGAGGTCAATACCGAGCTGAGTTGTCATAAGGTCTGTAATGATTTTTTCAAGGTTTTCTCCCTCTATATTCTCACGAAGGGTCTCTTCTGTGATTTCCCAGGGAAGTCTGACAGCCTTACATGCATATTCAATTTGTGAAGTAATTGGCTTGGCTCTGTAGCCGTCATCAGTATTTTCAACCTTTTTTCTTATAATACGATTAGCGATACCGATTTTATCGATTTCACCTGTTTTGGCTTTTTTAGTAACGTGACGAACTAGACTGCCGAGTCTTGTTGCATCAAAAGTCTGCTGAATAAATTTACTTGCCTGTTCAGGTTTTAAAAGACCCGAAGAAAGTGTACTTGTAAGAATTGTATCATCTTTTGCAATTTGTCTTGTTGGTGTAGGCATAATATTTTTTACCTCCTATTTTTAATAAAATAAAAAAGAGCCGATTAGAGAATACCGTGCAAATAATGCTGCGGCTCTTCGCTTTTCTCGACATCTTCTTCCTCAGAATCAAGGTTACTAACCTTTCCTCTTTCATTTGCATACTTTTTAACTTCTGTTGAGACAGCAGATTTTATAATATCTGCAAATTCATCAGGTGTCATGTTGCTAAGTGAATTATCACTTTTCTTTACTGTGTCAACCTCCTCTTTAACAGAAAATGCTTTTTTGACTGCTTCAGTAACAGTTGATGCAACAATTGCTTCAACTTCTGATTTGGTCATTTCTTGTTCCTCCTTATTTTTCTTATCGTGTGGTTTGGAATTGCTTTTTTCTTTGAGTTGTGAAATTTCCTTCTCATCAGAATTCTCTTCTTCATCATCTGAATCGACAGCAGTTTTGCTTTTCTTTTTAGGCTGTGTATCTACTACCGCTTTCTGAACACTATTCGTTGCCAAAATTTCCTTTATAATGCCGCTGAATTCTTCAAGTGCTTCTGTGATAACATCAATATCGGATTCATAATCATAATCGCCAGTAAAGTTGTTGTACCGCTTGAGAGTTGTTTCAAGTGAGTTGAAGGCAGCCCAAAAATTGTTTTGCTTAGAACGTTTTTCAAATTCATCAGAAACTGTACCTTTTTTTACACACTCATATCCAAACGCTTCTGCAAGCTTAACAATAAGAGCTTTCTTTTCAACGGCTTTAACAGCACTTTCGTTCTCAGCTTTGCTGACATTATCAAGATCAACATCCACGTCACTATATTTACCTACTCCGCCCATTGAAAATCCTGTAATTTCTCCTTTTACAACCTTGTCCCAAATAGTGTCATCTTGAACCTTAACAGTCATAAGCCATGAACCTTTCTTGACATCAGTACCGTTTATGGTACAGTCACACTTAGTAATCCAGCTTTCAACAACCGTTATGTTTTTCTCAGGTTCAAATGAATGCTGAATATCAATCTCTCCGGCATTATCAGAGAAATATTTTTCAGCCTTTACAATTTCCGCTGCAGTCATATAGTTTTTATGACTGTCTTCTACCATAGGCTCATACACCACACCGGTAATATAATGAGTTTCGGCGTCCGACATCAAAATAGAACCATATGTCTGAAATTTGGCTTTGCCGTCTTCTGATTTTGTAATGAGAAACTGTCGTTTGTTTGCAGCCTTATTGACCAGTGAAACGAATGATATTTTTGCATCGGTAATTTCAGTAGCCTTAACAATTTGTTTTCTCATTTTTTCACCACCTTTCAAAATTTTTATATATAACAAAAGCTCCTGTGAGACTGTTCATAAGTCTTACAAGAGCTTCTATTATCCGTTATTAAAACAAAAGCCGAGTAATTCATCATAGATTATAATAATAGCTTTTCACTCGGCTTTGATTTGTAAATATTAAGTTTTATTTGTTATTGTATGCTGATATAATCCAATATGCTCTCACATAAAAGGCCATCAGCAGTTGGTTTGTAATTTTCATCTAAACAGTTTAACGTGAGATAATCGCCAACTTTTTCTTCTATTACATCTAAATCAGCTTTTGGGTCAACGCCGATTCGCTCAAGAAATTTTATTTGTTCTTCACTCATAAAAATTCACTCTTTCTTGTATTTTTTAATCGTTCTTGCACCTGTTTTCCATACTGTTGAAACCTTACCTGTATCCGGATTTATATTAACTGTAGCATTTTCTCCGATAAATCGTTGGCTCTTTCTGCCCTGTTTATCTGTTTTTACTTCAGAAATATGTAATGGGGTTTTTAAAGCTTCTTTAATATGGCTTTTTGTAACGCCTCTCTCTTCGCATCTTTCAAGCGTATGCTTTGAAAGGCTTTTTACCTTTACGCCATTTGAAGCCTTCACGTTCATTATAACACTGCTATTTTTATTATCAAGTGTTTTAACTTTCTTTTTTTGTTCTTTTTTCCAATTTTCGTTATCGGTATTAATAGCACGATCTTGGAGCTTTTCTCGCTCCTCAAGTGACATGCCAAGAACATCTTTATTTACAATAGGCTGATGAATACAGTGACAATTAATAGATTCACCCGGAGGCAAGCAATTATCACGAGGATACATTGGATAGTAAATATTACCGTCAGCACCTTTAAGTTTGAACGGTTCATTAACAGCAACTATCTGACCATCCATATCAATATGATTTTCTCGAGGATTGCTTTTTCCGGCCCCTGTATGACGCCATTTTTTATCAGACACAGCAGGACTTTGAATGTATGCTTCCTGCGCTGATACACTGTTAGCCCGAAGCATTTCAGTCAGAGCCGTAGTTCTTGCCCTTGTAATATTTTCTATGGCACCATTATCAACAAGCTCTTGAGCAATTTTTTCTACACCTTTACCTTTTTCCATAGCTCTCGAAAGTATGTTTCTAAGTTTGTCTTCTGTACTAACATTCATAACATCTGCAAGCTGTTCGCTCCAGGTGTTAATCCAATTTGATGTTCGATTTGTTATTTTTTTAACAGTAAGTTCTTTATCTATTGACTTAATATATGAACTTGCAATATGAGTAACTGAGCTATTAAATTGCTGATAGAAAACGGACTGTAACTGTGTTTTTATATTTGTGCTTTTATTAAAATCAGGCATTTTATCAATTATATCTGAAATAGAAGCATTCGGATTATCCTGTAACAGTTTAATAAACTCGTCTGTTTTTTCTTGAAGAATATCAGTAAGTTCATTTTCAAGATTTTCAGCCTGTTTTATTGTATAGCTTGAATCTACATAGCCGGCCTTTTTTAAAGTCTTTACAAGGTCGTTATCGACTTTTGCAATATACCTTTCGAGTTCCTTACAAATCAAATCGCAGGTGCAAAATATAAGTCTATCTGTCTGTTTCATCAGATTCACCCGTCGTTTTTTTTATTTTTTTAAACTCATTAAGCAAAGACTTAAGCAACGGAACTATGTCATTATCACAGTTCTTCTCAGCTTTTTTAATCTGACTTTCAATCTGTTGCGATATAGTCTGCGTATTCTGCTGCAATGCAACCTGTAAAGGCAAGTCGGCACCTTCAAAGTCATAATCATTACAATCTTTTCCAAGCTGTTTATAAGCAATTTCTTTGGCAAAGTTTGCAGAGATACCGCCATAAGGTCCGGTAGCGTCAAAAATAGTCTTAATATCATCCGGGTTATTAAATTCCGGAGTTTCAAAGTAGACTTCAACGTATTTAAAACAATACTCATTGAGCAGTTTGTTGTTGATTGCCCAAGCCAGACTATCACGGTATGGCTGAAATACTTGTTGTTCTGTTATGGTCATAGCTGCATAGGCGGTAGCACGGTTAAAATCCGTAGTGTATCCGACATAAATATCAGGAAGATTAAATGCTGACTGTACCTTGCGACGGTTTTTTTCGATATAATCTCCGAAAAGTTCATCTTTTTGAAGTATGCTTGCCATATCTTTAATTGTAATTTTAGGGGGATTTTCCTTATTCCAGCTTGTATCGCCCTGAATTGGTTCTGTTTCAAGCACTAAGAAAGCATGCTGCCCTTTTTCACCCTTAATGGCATCCGTATATTCGGATAGTTTTTTCTTTGCATTTTCAGAAAGCCTGCCGTTTTCAATACAAATAGCAAGCGGTGTATGTCTGCCATTTTGAAAGTAGTTAAGATTAAGCTGTTCAGCATACCAAGAGCCTAAAATAGAGTGCAAACATCCTATCCATCTTATATCACCGTACGGTTTTGAATTAAGTTTAAATTCAAAAATTTCATTTGCAGCATTATCTTCACCGCCAATTTCCTTTATATCTTTAGCATATTCTCCGGTTCGCTTATCCATAATTCGCTTATCACCGAATTCTTTAAAATAAACGGTTTTTCCGCCTACTTCTTGCTTGTATTTTCTAAAACGTTTTTTACGTGTAAACTTAGTACCATCATCACAAAAATAATCATAATCAATAAGTTGAGTTTGCTTTTTGCTTTTTGTTATAGAATTGACCGGATGAATATTTTCGGCTTCTACAGGTAAACCTTTATTATCACGGACAATTTCTAAATATCCGATACCAACACTTTCAACATCAGCTACAAGCTGCTGAAACAACTCTTTTGTATCGTTTTCAAGCGTAAACATCTTTATTACATTTTTAGCAAACGAAAACTCTTTTTTCATTATTTCAGTTTCTCTGCCTTTATAATCTTCCTTGTAACGGACGCCAATGCCGAAACCGGCAACATTGTTCTTATAGCTTTCAATACATTGCGGAAGAATAGTTGAGTTGTCAATATAGTTACGATAATTTTTCTCCAGATTGCTATGCTCAAGCCATAAATCAGAAATTTGATTTGATTCAGGCTCAATGTTAGTCAGCGTATCAGATTTTTGAATAGTTTTTTCTTTTTCTGATTTTTCAAAGGAATACAGCAAAACGCCCACTTCAGGTGTTTTTTTAACTGCTTTTACATTTTCATTATCCATATTTATTTAATGTACTCCTCTCGTCTGTTTACCGGCAAACAGCATAAAAGAACGCAATCCGCTTCATCAGGAGATGGAAGATTGCGTTTCTTCATTTCTTTTTTACTTTCAACTTTAATTTTACCTTGATCTGTAAAATAATATTTTCTTACCGACAGCTGACCGATAAGATCGTTGTCATTAGGTAACTGAATTTCACATTTTTTGGGTTTACCTTCTTCATCCTTACCCGAAATAAGAGCTTTTACAACGCTCATCATATAAGTAGTTGTATCGTCATAATATTTGCTCTTTTCTATGCGCATACCGAAATTAACTGGAATTATTCTCATCCAACCGTATAAATCAGGATTAAGACTTTTAATCTGCTTCAATCGATCAGTAACACCGCCGCCTACACCGCTATCATCTATTTTTATACATATTTGCCGCTTAAATTTTTTATATTTAATTCTCAAGAGATTGCCAAGCATTACTATGTCATTTGCTGTTGCCATAGTATCTTGACCTTGCCTTTTCTTGTAAAACTTTATAATAGAATCCGCACGGTATCCGATTACAGTTTTATCATCACCAAATCGGGCAACATCACATCCTATATCGATAATGTACGGCATTTCACTTTCCTCGAAATCCGTAGATATACTTTGTTCAATCATATTAATAGGAATGAACACATCATCTTCAGCAATCGGGAAAAGACCATGAACACGCACACGAACAACATTACTTTCCTCGCCATATTTGTCAATCATTGATTGGATATTATCTTTATCAGTACGTTTAGATTTTGCACTATCTACTGTCATTGTTACCCATTTAGCACGCTCTGACGTATGGCTGTCGTAGAACATACCCGTTGTTTTCGTAGGATTTCCAACAAAAATTAACTTGTTATTTAAACCTGAAAGTGTACCACGGATAGCTTCAAGCACTTCTTCATCAACACCTGACGCTTCGTCTACAATAAAAAGCATATTATCTTCATGGAAACCTTGCATATTTTCTGGTCTTGAGCTGGCTCGGGCAACACCAAACCATCGCTTTTCCCTGCCGTTAACATAAATATATGTCTTTGTCCATTTAAGGATATGTATCAATAGCTCTGATTTTTGACGCCACTTTTCAAGTTCTGCCCACAGTACATCATTGAGCTGTTGACGAGTAGGAGCCGTAGCAACAACACGAGAATTAGGGAAACAAACAAGAAACCAATGAAAAACAATGGCAGAGAATGCTGTCTTTCCAACACCCTGTCCGCTTTTAATGGACATTCGTTTTACTGATTGCTTTTCAATATGATGAAACCCCTCTAATTGCCATTCGTCAGGAACGAACCTGAAATTGTCCCAAGCAAATGTTGAAATACTATTTCGCCATATCTTAATTTTTTCTGCAAATACATTTTTATAATTTACCTTATTCTTTTGCTTCATTATCAACCTCGTTGATGGCTGAGAAGAAATCGTCAAGCCATTCATCATTATCCCCCATTTTATGACTTCGAAGCTCTGCAAGCGAATTAATCACTTTAGTTTTACTTCTTTGGACGCTTGTAAGTTCTTTTTCAAGTCGTGCAACTGCAAATTCTAATTTTTCGTAATCCTTATGTGAAGCTGTAGCTTTAGGCTTTGATGATATCTTTGTTTCTATTTTACCTTCACTCGTAATAACGGTTTCTTCAGAATTTTCAATAGTAAAAAATACAGAAGATGACATTTCGACATCCCCCGCCTTACTCGCTCTACTTTTCAACATTTGTATTGCTTTAAGAATTCTGCGCTCTCTGACTGCATATAATCGTAACTGTTCTTCAAGCTGATATTCTTCATCTGTATCTATATCAGAAATCATATTAATTTCTTCATCGTCAAGAGTATCCCAATAGATTTTTGAATAACCGCCGTGCTTTAATGCATTCTGAAAACCTTCAGCGTTTTTATTTCCATATGGGGCACCAAAACCTACCGCATTTTTGTTTCCTAATGGTGCCCCTCTTTTATGTTTTTCAACTGCGACTTTTTGCAACTTATTATTATTTTTATAGTTGCAACTTTTATCTGTTTTAGGTTGCAACTTTTTAGCTTTATTTCGTGTAGCCTTAATTTTCTTATCTTTATTCCAGTATCGAGCTGCCCAAGATTTAATGGTTGACTCTGAAACTCCGTTCTTGTTGGCAATTTCTTTATAAGACAAACCAGCTTTATAATCTTCAAGTGCTTTATCTCTGTCAGCCATTATTTCTGTTCACCTCTCTACATTTGTTTGAATTTTGGATTAATCTTTTTAATCATTTCTCATTGGCTACCTCGCTTTCTTTCCTTGACAGTAAAACTGCTCTATCACCGGTAAACTTTTCCCATCTGTCAATAATTACATCAACATAGCAAGGGTCAAGCTCCATCATATAACATATTCTACCATTCTGCTCACACGCCATAATTGATGTTCCGCTTCCTCCGAAAAGGTCAAGGACTACATCATTTTCTTTAGTATTGTTGCAAATTTGATAATCAAAAAGTTTCACAGGCTTCATGGTCGGATGAATATCATTTCTTTTGGGTTTATCAAATTCAAGTATTGTTGTCTGTTTTCTGTCACTTGTCCATAGATGTCCTGCCCCGGCTTTCCAGCCATACAGACACGGCTCATGCTGCCATTGATAATCTTGACGGCCAAGAACCATTGAAGATTTCTTCCATATTAAACATTGTCTGACATCCCATCCTATTTCCTTGCAAGCCGCTCTAAAATTAAACCCCTCGCTTTCTGCGTGCCAAATATAAAAAACTGCACCGGGTTTCATTACTGAATTGGCACAGCTAAAGGCTTTGGTAAGAAAATCTCTGAATTGAGCATCTTCCATACTATCATTTTTAATTGTAAGATTTTCGGATGTACACCCATGATAATCCACATTGTAAGGTGGGTCCGTAATCAATAGGTCTGCAAAAGTTCCATTCATTAGAGCTTGAACATTATCTTCTTTTGTACTGTCACCACACATAATGCGGTGATTTCCAAGTTTATAAATGTCACCTGGCTTTGATTTTGCTATCCTTGGCAGCGGATTTTCGTAGTTATCTTCTTCCACTTCAGAGTGTACTTTATCATCCAAATTAAATACAAATTCTGAAAGTTCAAAACCAAGCATACTAATGTCAAAATCAAGACCTTCCAATTGTTCAATCTCAATTTTAAGCATTTCTTCATCCCATTCAGACAACTCAGCAAGCCTGTTATCCGCAAGGATATAAGCTTTTTTCTGTGCTTCGGTAAGATATTCTACTTTTATACATGGGATTTTTTCTATGCCCTCACATTTGGCAGCTATTACTCTGCCGTGACCTGCAATAATACCATAATCCTTATCAATGATGACAGGATTAATAAATCCGAATTCTCTTAAACTTGATTGTATGAGTTGAATTTGTTCAAGATTATGTATCCTGGCATTATTGGCATACGGAACCAGTATATTTACATCCACATAAATCAAACTGCTTTCGTTCATTTGCTACGCTAATTAACGGAAAGAGCTGACATTATTAGCTTTTCCACACTCCTTTTTTACAAATAAAAAGACCCGTACATGGGCGTGTACAGGTCATCTGTGGAATAGCTATAAAATTTTACGATATCATTATAAAACATTCTATATGAAATGTCAACGAAGAAAAAACGAAATTTTTATACCGATATTGTAAAACTTTTCACATTATTTATTCGTCTTTTGAAATCCAATCGATTCCGAAAAGCATTGATGAGAAATCGTTAACTGCTTCATTTACGTCATTTTGAATAGTTCTGACATCAACATTCCATTTTTCTGCAACTGTCTCATAGCGAACTCTATTCTTAGATATATATCTACCATTGAAAGCTTCAAATCTACGTTTCATCTTTTGGGATTTATCTAAACTACAATATATTTCATATATTTTAAGCATTTTATTTATATGGGCAACCATTATTTTTGTTTTTATCACAGAATTCATAATACTTGCAACTATCTGATCAGCCTTGTTGTTGGGGTCGTACATCTCATTAAGCCAGTTAATTGCTGAAGCTGCCTCTATCTGTTCACGCTTATATGTAGCATTTTCAATATGTTCGTTAAACATTCGATATTTATCTAACAACATTCGCGTATTATGCAGTTTTCTGTCTTTACGAGACTTTTTATCGATTTTATCCTTTTCTGCCATAGTTAAAATAGCAGCCTTAGCACCAACATCAGCAGCTAATTTAATCAATTTTAATTCTGTTTCCGTATAACTCATAAATTCTCCTCCTTGACATCAAAATTGGCTTAACAATATGCATACCTATATTTTTATCGCACTGTAGCTTGAACTTTTCTGCATCTATACGATCAACGAATAATGCCACTTCCATATATAATCCATCAGGTGTTAGTCTCGTAGCTTTTTGTTTGGTTTCTTTATTTTCAACGACATAGACCTTAAACATAGAACCCTCCTAACTTGTTTTATATAGTGCAAAAGGCAAAATTAGTTTCCTTCTATGTTGACATGTAATTTCCCATGAGTCGTAATCGAAAATATTCGTAATTTTCGTTATTTTTGTAGTAATTGCTTTTTCATATCCAAGTAGTTTGATGTTTTTTTTATTTTTATATATTAGAAAAAAATGAGTAATAATAATAGTTTTTTTTATTTGCATGACCACAAAAACTATATCTGCATCGCGATCAATATGAATTAACATATTTATTCCTCTCTAACCTAAAAAGTAACTGCGGCATTTAATACCGCCGCGGCAATCCAATAGACTGCCATTTTTAAATCCTTGTTAAAGGCGTGGACTATTGCCGCACCAATATCAAGAACTATAAGAATTGCAGGAAATATGTAAGTTGACTTCATCCTATTTGATTCTCCTTTTTCCAGTTGCCGATTATATCTTCGTATTTTTCGTCATTAAAATTAAGTCCTACTTTATGTA
>CANQLX010000021.1 GCA_947624835.1 uncultured Clostridia bacterium | reverse complement strand
GGCAGAACGGGTTTTTCCATATGGCTGCAGGCGCCTTTACACTCGGTGCTTCCATTGAACTTTCGGCAGATGCACCGCTGCGTGAGCCGTTTGCAGTGTGGATGCAGGGCGGACTTAACTTCCACAGCGGGAAAGCAGCTGTATTGCTTGCGGCTGAAAAAATAAAAGGCAGCAGTAAGGGTTGAAAATATGAATGAGGAAAAAAATAAATCTGTTGTTAATTATAGGTTTGAAATGAAAAAAAGGATAGATCTTGCCGCATATGCAGGTGTATTTATTCTTTTTGTGAATTTTGTTGCGGATATAATACTCAAAAAATGTTTTTCTGTGATTTCCTATACAGAGTACATGATTTTTGTGTTGCTCAATACCTGTGTTTCTATGCTGCCTTTTTTGATAGTATATCATATAAAGTGTGATAAAATTAAAAAGCTTATTATAGTGCCTAAAAAAGAGCAATGCGGATTTGCAGGGTGGTTAGGTTATGTTATATTGGGATTCGGTCTTTGCACAGCAATAAATTTTATTACATCACTTATATCAACCTATATGTTTAATACTGAAACAGGCACGGTTGTCAGTCAATATGTAACGGATATACCAAGCCTGTGTTTGGGTGTTTTTGCCGTAGGAATCATTCCCGCTGTATGTGAGGAGCTTCTTTTTCGGGGTTGTATCATGGGATCGCTGAAGAAATATAATGTGCTTATGTCTGTTGTTATATCTGCGATTATTTTTTCCATGATACACTCAAGCATAAGCAGTATGATATTTGCTTTTTTTTCAGGAATGATACTTGGATTCGTCAGAATATATACGGGATATTTTTCTGCGGCTGTTGCAGTGCATTTTATGAATAATGCACTTGCACTTACTTCAGGTGTTGCTGGAAATTTGATAGGTGAAAATGTTGAGAATGTAATGTTTTATTTATCGGGAATTGTCGGTATTATTTTGACGGTGGTCTGTGTCATTCTTATAGGTGTAAAGAAAATAAAAACCGACTGTATTTTTTCCGAAAATAATTTGCCGTCAGCTCAGTCCGTAGAAAATACGGTAAGCAGCTCCGGTATGCTGTTGGTATTTGTTTTATGTGCGATAGCTCATATGCAAGGGCTTTTAATAACCCTTGCAAATGGTATAATGTTGGTAATTGTTTTATGTGCGATAGCTGGGGATATGCGAGGAACAGATGATGACAACTGATGAGAAATTTATGTGTCTTGCCATTGAACAGGCAAAAAGGGCATATGAAATACAGGAAGTGCCTATCGGTGCTGTTGTTATAAAAGACGGCGATGTTGTGGGGGTCGGATATAACAGACGTGAAACCGGTAAAAATGCATTATATCATGCGGAACTTATGGCAATAGATGATGCCTGTCGGAAACTCAACGGCTGGAGGCTGTGGCAATGTGAGATGTATGTCACACTGGAGCCATGCCCAATGTGTGCGGGAGCTATCATCAATTCAAGGCTGAAACGTATTGTGTATGGCTGTGAGGATTGTAAGGCAGGCTCGGTAAAATCAGTTATAAAGCTTTTTGAACTCCCGTATAATCATAAACCGGAATGTATCGGAGGAGTTTTGTCAAACGAATGTTCAGGGCTTTTGTCGGATTTTTTCAGAGAGCTCAGGGAACGTAAAAGGTTAAATAAGTAAGCTTATAGGGGAAGATGATTATGAAAAAGATTTTTGTTTTAATGCTTGTGGCGGCTGTTGCCGTATCCATTACTGCCTGCAAAAATGATAATGTGGACGGTAAGACGGACAGTGCAGTCAGTACAGCGGAAAACTCTGTAGATGAACAAACAACTGATATATCCGAAGAGGAACCGAAAACAGGTCAGGCTGAACCTTCTGAGAAGCAATCAGATGTAAGTGAGGCTGAACCGTCTGCTGAAGAAAACAAAACAAGTTCGGAGGAGGTTGAAAAAAGTCTTAAGGTATATGAAAGTTTTTCCAAGAAATATCACAGCACAAATTTATGGGATAGCATAAAATGCTATGGCAGATTTAAAAATAATTCCAAGGATGGGTATTATAAAAAAGGCGATCTTGTGAGAATAATAGGAAAATATGAGAATAATTCCACTGTTATAGTATATACGAGTTCCGGTGGAGTGAATTTTGAGGAAACTTCTCTTATTGAGTTTCTGCCTAAGAGTTATACTGTCAGGGAAAGTGACAGGCTTATAGATACGCCTTCTCTTCCTGCCTCACAGGTGCTTGAGGATACGTATGTCGGTGTATACAGGGAAAATTACGGACTGCCGTGTTTGTCACCAAAGGAAAAATATTCTGATGATTACAATAATTCACTTGATGTTGTATACGATAAAAAAATGATAGTAAGGTACGGAAAGCTTCTCAAAAGCTTAATAGCATATTCCGATGATAGTGAGGCAGTCAAACAGACAATTATCCCCAGCGGTTCGTATGTGGGAATTATGTCATACAGCTACGGTGAGGGGTTCGGTATGTTCAGCATATATAATGATGGCAGTTCATATACAATTCCTGAATATATAGATGATAATCCCCGGAATAGGTATATCGAAGTAATGCCGGAGGATTTTAAGCTGCCCAAAAACGGCAAGGTTTACGGACTTGAAGAAAAAACTAAAATTCTTTCCCATGCAACCATTGAACCTGTGAACCCGGATTCTGACACAGTAATAAAAACTGTAACACCTGTGGATACAATTTACTTAAGCCTTACAGACAGTAAAAATGTTATCTATAATATTGTAAAGGGAGATAAGCTTTCGGTTATTGCGGAAGAAAACAATATGTATATATGTATGTATGAGGACAGATGCTTCAGAATATCAAGTCTTATGGTAAAGGATTATGTTGAGGAAAAGAGCCGTACTTCAAAAGAAAATTGATGCGGGTTTGAAAATTGTATTATTTGATATATAAATTCACATAAATACGCAGTAAAAATTTAAAATTTTGCTTGAAAAATGAGAATAATTATGTTATAATATTCAAGTCTTTGGATACCGTCACTTGTGATGGGCTTCATTGCATGGCATAAAGCCGTACTATGAAACGGACAGTCCTCTGCGGTTAGCCGCAAGAATGTCTATAATAACAGGAGGAATAAAAAATGGATGCACTTAAAACTATCGCACAGGCTTCTTTGAAAGCGGAGAAACCTAAGTTTGCAGTTGGTGACACTGTACGTGTAAGCGTAAATATCCGTGAGGGTGACAGGGAAAGGATCCAGATGTTTGAGGGAACTGTCATTGCAAAAAGGGGAAGCGGCATTGCCGAAACCTTTACAGTACGCCGTCTTTCATATGGTGTAGGTGTCGAGAGGGTATTCCCTATTAATTCACCGAATGTTGTTGACGTTAAGGTCATCAGAAACGGTAGGGTTCGCAGAAGCAAGCTTTATTATCTCCGAGGCAGAGTCGGTAAGGCTGCCAAGGTTAAGGAGCAAATCAAATAATTGCCGTAAAAAGGGACTTTATTGTCCCTTTTTTGCTATCTGCTGCCGATGTGTTTGAATATGAAAACAAAAGATTGCAATATGGAGTGTAATCTCGGTCCGGCAGATGCCTGTATCGGTCTTATACCTGCCGATGGCGAAGCTTTTGATGATATTGTGGATGAATTGTCGGCGTGGCGCAGCTTTAAAGGTTTCGTATGTTTTATAATAGTTGCTGCATTAGTTTTTACTTTTGTTTTTAATGTCTTTTATGGGATATATCATATAGAAAATATAAGCATTGACAATGATGGTATCGCTGTGGCTGCAAATAAAACAGTAAAAAAATTTAATAAGGGAGATGCGGTCATAATTAGAATTAATGACAGCTTTTACTGTGCGGAATTTTCAAGAAAAAGTGATGCACGAAGCGGAATCTATGCTAAGGTCGATGAAGAGGATATATTCATTTCTGATGATATGATAGAAGGCAGAGCGGAAATTATTTTGTTTCCGGTAAGCAGCTTTGGAGAAGATGTGCGTAAGCTGTATAAAGTAGATTTATAATCCTAAGGGTGAATTGGAAGGTGTTGTATTTATGTCAAATAAAAAGCTTGATAAAGAAACCGATGAAGAAAACGATGTTCAGTTCAGATCGGACATCGAGTCTGATGATACTACAGAGGAAACAAATACGATCACAAATATGATATTTGAATGGGCAAATGCTTTTATCATAGCTATAATAGTCGTCGTGCTGCTGCTGACATTTGTATTCAGACAGGTGACTGTTGATGGACAGTCTATGACTGATACGCTTCAGGACGGTGACAGACTGATAATTTCAAATTTCATGTATAAACCGCAATGCGGAGATATAGTTGTTGTAAGCCATGGGGAAAATTACAACGAGCCTATAATAAAGAGAGTAATAGCAACCGAAGGACAGGCTTTATCAATAAATTATGAAACAGGTGCGGTAAGCGTGGACGGTGTTATACTAAAAGAGGACTATATAAAGGGTAAGACCGTTGAATTGAAGCGTCCTATTGATATACCCGACAGGATACCTGAGGGGTATGTTTTTGTAATGGGCGATAATCGTCAGGGTTCGCTTGACAGCAGAAGCACCGATATAGGTCTTATACCTGTTGAGAACATAATAGGTAAGGCTGAGTTCAGAATTTACCCCACCGATGCTATGGGAAGTGTATACTGATAATCAGGAGAGCGTTATGGAGGAAATTAAATCAATACAATGGTTTCCGGGTCATATGACCAAAACAAAACGAAAGATTGAATCACAGCTTAAGCTTATAGATGCGGTTGCGGTTCTGCTTGATGCAAGAATACCGTATTCAAGCTGTAATCCCGATCTTAGAAGTGTTATAAACAATAAGCCGAGGCTTGTCGTGCTTAATAAATGCGATATGGCAGACCCGTCACAAACAAAAAGATGGCTCGAACTTTTCCGGAGAAAGGGTATAGCTGCAATAGCTCTTGACTGTAAAACAGGCAAGGGCTTAAATGCTTTTATTCCCACGGTTAAAAATGTACTTTCAGACAGGATACGTGTATGGAATGCGAAGGGAATGACGGGCAGAACTATAAAGATTATGGTTGTAGGAATACCTAATGTGGGAAAATCATCATTTATAAACCGTATGTCAAGACAGAACAGGGCGAGGGTTGAGGATCGACCCGGAGTTACAAGAGGAAACCAATGGTTTACAATCGGAAAGGGTTTTGATCTTCTTGACACGCCCGGAGTGTTGTGGCCGAAATTTGATGATCCGGGCGTTGGTGAAAGACTTGCCTTTATCGGTTCGGTCAAGGACGATATACTTGACACGGAGCAGCTCAGCGGCAGGCTTCTTGAATATCTTAGAGATAATTATGCCGAACCGCTTTGTGTGAGGTATAAGCTTAACAAAGACGATATTGTAAATTTACAGGGTTATGAAATACTTGAAATGATAGGAAGAAAAAGAGGTATGCTTATATCCGGAGGAGAGATAAACATGGAAAGAGCGGCGGCAACCGTTCTTGATGAATTCCGCAGTGCCTACTTAGGTAAGCTTACCCTTGACAAAGCGGAGGATTATCCTGATGTTAGAATTTGAAAATATGTATAAGGAACAGGGCTATAAGGCAATATGCGGGGTTGATGAGGCAGGAAGAGGACCTCTCGCAGGACCGGTGTTTGCTGCGGCTGTTATACTGCCGGAGGGTCTTGAAATTGAAGGTGTTACGGATTCAAAAAAGCTTACAGAAAAAAAGCGTGAGCAGCTTTTTGATGTGATAAAGGAAAATGCACTTGCATATTGTGTTGCAAGTGCAAGTGTTGAGGAGATTGAAAGCCTTAACATACTTCAGGCTGATATGCTTGCTATGAAAAGAGCAGTAGAGGGACTTGGAATACAGGCGGATTTTGCAATGATTGATGGTAATAAAACACCATCCCTTACCATTCCTTGCACGGCGATAGTAAAGGGAGATGCGAAAAGTGAGTCCATAGCGGCGGCGTCTATTCTTGCAAAGGTAAGCCGTGACAGACTTATGTTTGACCTTGCAAAGAAATATCCCGAGTATGGCTTTGAAAAGCATAAGGGCTACGGAACTAAGGCACACATGGAGGCTATACTTAAATATGGTCCGTGTGAAATACACAGATTGTCGTTTTTGAAGAAACTGCTCGGTGAGAAAAAATGAATAGGAAAACAGAGGCACAGTCTATTGGAGATATGGGAGAAAATGCTGCGGAGAAATATCTGAAAAATAAAGGTTATACTGTTGTCGGGAGAAATTACCGATGTTGTAGTGGTGAAATTGACATAATAGCAAAGTATGATAAATATATTGTTTTTGCGGAGGTAAAAACACGCAGCATAAATTCCCTTGACCGTCCCGGTGCGTGGGTTGACAGGAAAAAGCAAAAGAAGATTATTACAGCAGCATATATGTATCTTGTTGAAAATGATACAGATCTCCAGCCAAGATTTGATGTTATTGAAGTAGTATATGATAACATTACAGGAGTGATAATTTCCGTTGAGCATATCGAAGATGCGTTTATGCAGGAGGGTGATTATTCGGCTTTCTGATTGGTCATTAAAAATTGCCCGGTCAGATAAGCGGTGATATAATCGATTGTCTATAATGTTATAAGTGAAAACGGATATTAAAGGATAAACCGTATGAGCATGACGTATTTGTCATCTTAAAAGATATTTACGGGGTGCTGACGGATTATTGCTACAGGATATGCTTTGATGGTAAAGATTTAGCGTGGTAGGATGTAAAGAACTTAAGAAACTTCGGTAATCGAATAAAAGTTTTTCAGAGATTTTTTGGGGGAATGTACGTAATATGCAGCTATTTGATTTGCACTGCGATACGCTCTACAGGGCATATACAGAGAGTAGTACACTGTTTGATGACCGCTATGATATATCGTTCAATAAGACAGACGGAATTTCACCGTATATTCAATGTCTTGCGGTATGGATACCGGATGAATACAGGAAAGAAAGGGCATGGGAGCTTTTTTGCGGCTGTGTCGGGCTGCTGAAAAAGCAGCTTGAGGGTACGGATATCACATGGTGTCGGTGTGCCGGTGATATAAAAAGGGTTTATGTCGAAAAGGGCAGGGGTATAATACTTACGGTTGAGGGAGGAGCAGTTCTCGGGGGGGATATAGATAAGCTCCGTGAAATATATGATATGGGCGTCCGCATGATGACGCTTACATGGAACGGCTCGAATGAGCTTGGCGATGGTATAGGGGAGGAAAAAGACAGAGGACTTACGTCTTTTGGAAAAGAATGTATAGGAAAAATGGAAAGGCTCGGAATGGTTGTGGATATTTCCCATGCCGGAGAAAAACTTTTTTGGGATGTTGCCGATATTGCCAAAAGACCGTTTATAGCCTCACATTCAAATTCACGCTCGATTGCACCGCACAGAAGAAATCTTACAGATAGGCAGTTTCTTTGTCTGAAAAGCAGAGGAGCACTTACAGGAATGAATTTTTGTACGGAATTTATAGATAAAGACAAGACAAATGCGAAAATGTATGATATAATAAAGCATATCGGATATTTTCTGTCGCTCGGAGGCGAAAGGTGTATTGCCATGGGGGGAGATCTTGATGGGGCGGAGCTTCCGCAGGATATGTCCGGTATAGAGTCAATGAATGCTCTTTATGAAAGGGTCAGGGACTATTTCGGACAGGAGTCTGCCGATGCTGTATTTTTCGGCAATGCATACAGGTTTTTGACTGAAAATCTGGATTAATGCCGATTTTTCAATAAAAATAAAAGAAAGAGGGAAATTTTGATGAATTACAACAGTACGAGAGATAAGAATAAGGTGGTTTCCGCTTCGCAAGCAATAGCTCAGGGTATTTCCGAGGAGGGAGGTTTGTTCGTGCCGCAGTCGCTCCCAAAATATACGCTTGACGATATCAGGGTACTTACCGAGGTGGACTATAAGGGTAGAGCAAAGAAAATATTTGCCGATTTTCTTTCGGATTTTACTGAGGATGAAATAAATGAAAGTGTTGAAGCTGCATATACCGCAGAAAAATTCGGTTCCGAAAATCCGGCGCCTATTTCCTATATAGACAGCGGTGAAAAGAAAATGGCATTGTTGGAGCTTTGGCACGGTCCTACATCCGCATTCAAGGATATGGCACTTCAGATACTTCCGCATCTGCTTACAAAATCGGTAAATAAGACCTATGCGGGAAAGGTAGCCGTGATACTTGTTGCAACAAGCGGTGACACAGGAAAGGCTGCACTTGAGGGCTTTAGGGATGTTGACGGAACAAAAATAATGGTATTCTACCCCGTTGACGGTGTATCTCCCATGCAAAAAAGACAAATGGCTACACAGAAGGGCGGCAATGTAAATGTTGTAGCTATAAATGGTAATTTTGACGACGCACAGACCGGTGTTAAGAGGATATTTACAAACCCCGAAATAAAGGATAAACTTGCCGCAAACAATATGCTGTTCTCAAGTGCAAATTCCATCAACTGGGGCAGACTTCTTCCGCAGGTGGTTTATTATTTCTCTGCTTATGCCGATATGGTAAATGTGGGAAAAATAAAGCTCGGAGATAAGATAAATGTTGCGGTTCCCACAGGAAACTTCGGCAATATACTTGCCTCTTTCTATGCAATGAATATGGGACTTCCGATAAACAAGTTTATTTGTGCCTCCAATTCAAATAATGTTCTTACAGACTTCATAAAAACAGGAACATACGATAAAAAGAGAAAGTTCTATACAACGATTTCTCCGTCTATGGATATCCTCGTATCAAGCAATCTTGAAAGGCTTCTTTATCATCTCACAGGAGAAAATTCTGACAAGGTAGCAGAGCTTATGAAATCACTCAGTGAAACCGGTGCATATACCGTTGACGCTGAGCTTAAGGCAAAGCTTGATAAATATTTCTGGGGAGGCTGCTGTGATGATGAAAATACAAAGAGGACAATAGGTGAGCTTTACAGGAATGACAATTACCTCTGCGATACACATACCGCCGTTGCGGTGAATGTATATAATCAGTATTTTGAGGAAACAGGGGATAAGACACCTACGGTTATAGCTTCAACTGCAAGTCCTTATAAATTCGCAAAGGCTGTTCTTGAATCTGTTACTGATGAAAAACTGCCGGATGACGAGTTTGCTATGGTGGATGAGCTTTCTGTAAAGACGAATACAGCTATACCTGCACCACTTGCGGCACTTAAGGATGCAAAGGAGCGATTTTCCTTTGAGTGTGAGGTTGACGAGATGCCGAAAACGGTTCTTGAAAGCCTTTCAATAAGCTGAATATGGCTGTATATGCGATAGCCGATCTGCATCTTTCACTCGGAACGGATAAGCCGATGGATGTATTTGAGGGCTGGGATAACTATACGGAAAGAATACAGAGAAACTGGCAGAAGCTTGTAGCTGCCGACGATACCGTTGTGATAGCAGGAGATATTTCCTGGGCAATGGATATAAAGGATACGTATAACGATTTTGATTTTATAAATAAGCTTAACGGCAAAAAGATAATTCTTAAGGGCAACCATGATTATTGGTGGACGACAAAATCTAAAATGGATAGGTATCTTACGGAAAACGGCTTTGATACTGTATCCGTTCTCCATAATAATTATTATGTTGCGGACGGACTTGCACTTTGCGGTTCGAGGGGCTGGTTCTACGATGCCGAAACCGATGCCGATATGAGGGTCCTGATGCGTGAGGTCGGAAGACTCAGAATGTCAATAGAGCCTGCAATAAGGGCGGGCTATCACCCTATCGTTTTTTTGCATTATCCGCCTATATACAATAATACGGAGTGCAGGGAAATAACGGATGTTCTTAAGGAATATAATATAGAAAAATGCTTTTACGGGCATATACATGGCAGGAATGCTGCCAAAAGAGCATTTACAGGTGAATATGACGGTATCAAATATGAGCTTATTGCCTGTGACAGACTCGGCTTTATGCCCCTTGCTGTGCTTTGAAGTCAGGACTTGTGTCAGATTGTTGTGTATTTTGTATTTTGTCCGTAATTTATGCTTGACTATCAGACATTGCTATATTATAATTAAGACAGTTTGCCTTATTGATTGCGGCTCTGCCGCCCGGGACGGTTATACCGTTGGACGCCTTAGGGCAAGCGTAGGGTTTTGACCCAAAAAATAAAGGAGCATATGCTCCGCTTTGGAGGAAAATAAAATGACACTTAAATCATCAAACAAGGTTGAAACAAATCGCTATGAGCTCGTTGTTGAAATAGACGGCGAAACCTTTATGAAAGCGGTAGAGGCTGTATATAAAAGACAGGCCAAGAATATAGCTCTCCCCGGCTTCCGTAAGGGTAAGGCTCCGAGAAGACTTATCGAAAAGGAGTACGGTGAGGGTGTTTTCTATGAGGACGCTATAAAGGATCTTTATCCTGCCGCTATCGTTGAGGCTTCTGAGGAAGCAGGTTTGGAGATAGTAAGGGATCATGTTGACCTTGATATCGAAAAGGCAGACAGGGACGGTCTTGTTCTCAAAGCTGTTATCACAGTTGAGCCGGAGGTTTCCATAAAGGATTATAAGGGTATAGAGTATACCCCCGCTTCACTTGAGGTAACCGACGTGGATATTGATGAGGAAATCAAAAAAGTTCAGAAGAGAAACGGTCGTCTTGTTACGGTTGAGGACAGGGCAGCAGAAAATGATGATATCACGGTTATTGACTTCAAGGGTTTTCTTGACGGCGAAGCTTTCGACGGCGGTTCTGCGGAAAATTACAGCCTGACTCTGGGCAGTGGGGCGTTTATTCCCGGCTTTGAGGAGCAGATAATCGGTCATAAGGCAGGAGAAGAGTTTACTATTGATGTTACATTCCCCGAAAATTATCAAGCAGATGAGCTTAAGGGCAAGTCTGTACAATTTGAGATAAAGCTGCATGAGATAAAGACACATGAGCTTCCCGAGCTTGACGATGAGTTTGTTAAGGATGTCAGCGAATTTGATACCGTTGACGAATATAAGGCAGATCTTAAAACAAAGCTTGAAGAAACACGCAAGACCGAAGCTGAGAATAATAAAGAGGCTCAGATTGCAGAAAAGCTTACTGAACTTCTTGAGGCCGAAATTCCGGAGGCTATGTTTGAAAACCGTATTGACGGAATAATTGATGAATTTTCCATGAATCTGCGTTCACAGGGCTTGGATATCAATACTTATATGCAGTATACGGGTCTTACGGAGGAAAAACTCCGTGACACATACCGTGACAGAGCAGAGTCACAGGTAAAGGTGGGACTTGCACTCAGAAAGATTGCAGAACTTGAGGGTCTTAAAGCAAGCGATGAAGATATAGAAAATAAATACAGCGAGCTTGCAGAGAGCTATAAGGTGGATGTTTCAAGGGTTAAGGCAGCATTTGCAGCTAAGGACATAGCAAAAGATATCGAGGCTGACAGGGCTATGAATTTTGTTAAGGAAAATGCTGTTGAGAAAGCAGATTCCTAAGTATTCCATTAGATTGAATAAAATATAATTTTCTTGTTAAATATAGAGTTAGTGAGATGGAGGTTATTGTTATGGCACTGGTACCTTATGTAATTGAGCAGACAAACAGAGGAGAACGTTCGTATGATATCTATTCAAGACTTCTCAATGACAGGATAATTATGCTTACCGAGGAGGTAAACAATGTAACGGCAAGTCTTGTCGTTGCACAGCTTCTGTTCCTTGAGGGACAGGATTCTACAAAGGATATAAGTCTGTATATAAACAGCCCCGGCGGTTCGGTAACGGACGGCATGGCTATATATGATACAATGCAGTATATAAAATGTGATGTATCAACAATATGTATGGGCATGGCTGCAAGTATGGGTGCATTTCTCCTTGCGGCAGGTGCAAAGGGAAAGCGTTTTGCACTTCCTAACAGTGACATCATGATTCACCAGCCGAGCGGCGGTGCTCAGGGTCAGGCAACAGATATCATGATTCATGCAGATCATATTATACAGACAAAGAAAAAGCTTAATACAATTCTTTCCGAGAATACGGGACAGCCGTATGATGTTATAGCAAGAGATACCGAGCGTGATAATTTTATGACTGCTCAGCAGGCTCTTGAATATGGTCTTATTGATAAGGTAATTACACAACGATAAGGAGCTGTGCGAATGTCAAATAAGGACGATAGCAAAAGAAGTGTGACCTGCTCCTTCTGCGGTAAGCCGCAGGAGCTTGTGGGTCGTATTATACAGGGTGCGGGAGCTTATATTTGTGACGAATGTGTTGCTCTGTGCAGCGACATTTTAAAAGGAAATGCCGATTCGGATATGGATATTGACAGTGATTTTTTCCCTGATTTCGGAGTTCTGCCTAAGCCGATGGAAATAAAATCTCTGCTTGATGAATATGTTATTGGTCAGGACGAGGCAAAGGTTTCACTTGCAGTATCTGTTTATAATCATTACAAAAGAATAAATTACCACGATGAGGATGATGTTGCGCTCAATAAGAGTAATATTCTTTTGCTCGGTCCGTCAGGTGTGGGAAAAACTCTTCTTGCACAGACGCTTGCAAGAATACTTGATGTACCATTTGCTATTGCGGATGCTACAACACTTACTGAGGCAGGATATGTCGGTGAGGATGTTGAAAATATTCTTCTGCGTCTTATACAGGCAGCTGATTATGATATAGGAAGAGCAGAGCGTGGAATTATCTATGTTGATGAAATAGATAAAATAGCAAGAAAGTCGGAAAATCCCTCCATAACCCGTGATGTAAGCGGAGAGGGTGTTCAGCAGGCACTTCTTAAGATACTTGAGGGAACGATTTCAAATGTTCCGCCCACAGGTGGAAGGAAGCATCCGCAGCAGGAGTTTATACAGATAGATACATCAAATATTCTGTTTATTTGCGGCGGTGCTTTCGACGGTCTTGAAAAGACGGTTGAGAAGCGTCTTGGCTCGTCCTCTCTTGGATTTAATGCCGAAATAAAATCAAAAACCGAGCTGGATACAACAAGCTGGATGCAGGAGGTTATTCCTCAGGATCTTGTTAAGTTTGGACTTATTCCTGAGCTTGTCGGCAGACTGCCTGTTGTTACTGCACTCAACGGTCTTGATGAAAATGCCTTGGTGCGTATTCTTAAGGAGCCTAAGGATTCTCTTGTCAAGCAATATACAAAGCTGTTTGAGATGGATAATGTCAGCCTTGTATTTGACGACGGTGCACTTCTTGAAATTGCAAGAAAGGCTATAGAGCGTCATACAGGCGCAAGAGGACTTCGTTCAATAATGGAGGAGCTTCTTAAAAATCTTATGTATGAGGCACCTTCGGATGAAACGATATCGAAGATCATTATTACCGCCGATGCAGCAAGGGGTGAAGGAGAGCCTGTTGTTGAGCGTACAAAGGCAAAGCGCAGAGCAAGAAAATCCTCGTCAACGAAGTCGGCAAGGCAAAAGGTAAAGCGTGCTCCGGCATGATCGGGATGAAATAATATTTTGTTAGGTGTAATGTATACCTTTGTTTATAAAAAGTAAGAGCTTCCGTATAAGCGTAGTGATACAAACGTTTTGCGGACGCTCTGTTTTATTTGTGGGAGGGTTTGAGATTTTATGAAATTTACAACTATTTTTATGGATGCTGATAATACTATATTTGATTTTCCGGTATGTGAATATAATGCATTAAAGAATACAGTAGAAAAATACGGTTTGGATTTCAATGATTATGTATATAAAAGCTTCAGTGCAATAAATGACAGGCTTTGGAAGGAGTTTGAACTGAATAAAACTACCCGCTCTGAACTAAAAATACAACGATTCAGGGAGCTCATAGAAAAATGCTTTCATGGCTTTGGAAATGTTTCTGAGCTTGCCGGGGAATATGTGGTGCAGCTCTCAAAACAGGGTGTACTGATAGACGGTGCATATGAGGCACTGAAAGAGTTATCGAAAGTATTTGATATATACATAATAACAAACGGTCTTAAGCTCGTACAAAGAGGAAGGTTTGCCCGTACAAATATAACGAGTTTTATTAAAAAGATATATATTTCCGAAGAAATCGGATATCAGAAGCCTATGAAAGAATTTTTTGATTATGTCCTCTCTGATATTAAGGAGAAGGATACGGATAAAATACTTGTTGTAGGTGACTCTCTTACGTCCGATATGCAGGGAGGTAAAAATGCAGGACTTACAACCTGTCTTTATGACCCGCAAAATAATACGGAGATGCCTGATAAGCTTTGCGATTATAGAATAAACAGTCTTTTTGAAATAAAGGATATTTCTGCGGAGGATAAAAAATGAAATTTACTGTTCCTACGGAACTTGACGGGATATGTGTCAAGGATTTTCTCAGGAGGCACTGTTCGGTATCTGCAAGAACTCTTGCAAAGCTTAAGAGAACCGAAATGGGGATTACCTGTAACGGTGAACATATACGCAGTATAGATATACTTCATGCAGGTGATATAATTAACCTCACATTTCCAAAGGATGATATGTATCTAGAACCTATAGATTTGCCTGTGGAGATTGTTTATGAAGACAGTCAGGTTATAATATTCAATAAACCTCCGTATATGCCTGTACATCCTGTTAAGGATTACCGTCTAAACACACTTGCAAATGCTGCTGCATTTCATGCGATAAGTATGGGGGAAAATTATATATTTCGTGTCATAAACAGACTTGATAAGGATACCTCAGGTCTTGTACTTGCGGCAAAAAATGCATATGCTGCTGCTTTTCTTAAAAGTCATACCGAAAAGCTCTATATTGCCTTATGTGAGGGGAAAATAGAGAGAAGTGGGACTATTGACGAACCTCTCCGCTTGAAGGAAGGACACGGTATTCAGAGGGAAATAGGTGAGGGGGGAGTCAGGGCTGTAACTCATTATAAGGTTTTGAAAAATTACGGAGATGAATATACGCTTCTTGAAATACGTCTTGAAACAGGCAGAACTCATCAGATAAGGGCACATTTTTCCGGCAAGGGTTATCCGCTCGCCGGTGACAGTATGTACGGAGGAAGCAGAAAAAAATTTCCGCGTCAGTGTCTGCACTGTATGCAGATAAGCTTTATACATCCGGAAAGCGGAAAAACTATAACCGTGCGGAAGGATATAGATTTTTTTGAGGAGATAAAATAAGTAAATATATGTGGGCTGTTGTATCAAACTTTTGAGGTTTTATGCGACAGCTTATTTTTTGTATAATACTTATAAATTGATATGTCTGTGCGGTTCTTAAAATGACAGTATAAGCATATACTTAAATATATCACAGCTTGCGGATGGCATGTTATTTATAGGGGGCGATAAAAAATATTTGTCTAAAGCAGGGATACATAAATTACAGAAATATTACGCAGGCTCAAACGATATGAATTTTGAATAATATATAATGTGCCGAATTCGTAAGCAGTGATTATTTTTGTTCGCAAGGGACAAAATATTATTATCGGCACAAAAAATTAAAAATTCGGAGCGTGAAAAGCTATGCTGGTCAGACGAGGAGATATTTATTATGCAGATCTGAGTCCCGTTATTGGTTCGGAACAGGGGGGAATACGTCCCGTTCTGATAATACAGAATAATATCGGAAACAGATACAGTCCAACCGTAATAGCGGCGGCTATTACAAGCAGGGGATCAAAAGCCAAGCTTCCGACTCATATTAAATTGTATGCGGACCATAGTGGTCTGGCAAAGGATTCGGTGGTGTTGCTTGAACAGATACGGACTATAGACAAAACACGTCTCAAAGAGAAGATGGGAACGTTGAGTCCCTATGATATGTACAAGGTAGATGAAGCATTGTCTATAAGTTTTGGTCTGACTGCCGAAAATATACACAGACCGGCAACATAAGCTGTAATCCATTTAGCCGCAATAATATGCCGCATAGGGTGTTTAAGCAGCGGATAAACGGGTATTAAACACCCTATGAGGTTATTTTCAATCATTTTAGATTAAACGGAGTTAAATCGATTAAAGACAAATTATTCGCTTTTCCTATGCTATCATGATTTAGGCAAACAGAAAGGGGGAGCGTGTTGACTTGGGGCAGACAATATATATTGACATACTTTTTTGTGTAAATTTTGTGATTGATTATATAATATTGCTTACAGTAAAAAAGTTCATGTCGTTGCACTGTAAAAGGCGAAGACTTTTTCTCGGTGCGGCAGTGGGCGGAATAAGTTCTTTTATTATTCTTCTCCCTCCGATATCCTCAGGTCTGTCAATGGTAGTAAGCTTTTTGACAGCTTGTATGGTTGCAGCCGCAGCATTTGTGCCGATTGAAAAGGTAAGATTCATAAAGACAGCGGCAGCTTTTTTTCTTATAAGCTTTGGCTATTGCGGAGCAATGATAGCAATATGGATGATATTCTCTCCCGGAAACATAGTTATACGAAATAATAGTGTCTATATATCAATGTCGCCCATTAATCTTGTTATCACTACCCTGATTTGTTATGTTATTCTGAGGGTAATTATGCGGATAACGGGGAGAGGGGATATAGGAAATACGGCATGTATACTGAAAATCAGATACAAAGATATGGAAATAAGCTGTAGGGGCAAGGTGGATACAGGTAACTCGCTTAAAGAGCCATTTTCGGGGGATATGGCAATAGTTGTAAGACAGGAAATTTTTAATAATTTTCCGGAGTTAAGAAACATTGAGTTATCAGGGGAAATGTCCGGGAGCATAAGAATGATACCGTATTCATCAGTGGGTGGAGAGGGAGTTATGGCGGCATTCCGAGCAGAAAATATCTGTATTCAAATGGGCGAGAGGAGGTTTGATGTTTCCGCATATATAGCAATTTGCAAAAATGGAAGAATAGTAGGTGATGCGGACGCACTTGTACCTGCAGAGCTTATTCCCTAAAATAATGTGTATGGGTCAGACGAAACAGGCGGCTATAAAAATTGGCAGTGCAGCTATTGCACAAAGGGGTATGATATGAGTAAATTAAAAAAGGTTTCCGAGATAGCGATGAGTGGCATAGCAAGACTTCGTATGATGATAATGGGAAAAGAGGGGATATATTACATAAACGGTCCTGAAACACTACCGCCGCCGCTGAAAGCAAACGAAGAAAATGAAATTATGCAGCGGATACAAAACGGTGATGAAAGTGCAAGAGAGCCGCTTATAACACATAATCTGAGGCTTGTGGTTTATATTGCAAAGAAATTTGAATCGTCGAATTTATGTGTGGAGGATCTTATATCAATCGGAACTATAGGACTTATCAAGGCTGTCAATACATTCCGACCGGAAAAAGGGATAAAACTTGCAACCTATGCTTCACGTTGTATAGAAAATGAAATACTTATGTTTTTACGTAAGACATCACAGCAGAAAAATGAAATATCCATTGATGAGCCGCTGAATGTTGATTATGACGGCAATGAGCTTCTTATTGCGGATATTCTCGGCAGTGACAGTGATATGGTTAATATGCGTATAGAAAAGGAATCGGAGGAAAATCAGCTTTTACAGGCAGTAAAAAGGCTTAATGAGCGTGAGCTTTCTATAATGGAGCTTCGTTTCGGGCTTAACGGGAAAAAGTCACATACACAAAAAGAAGTAGCAGATATGCTTGGAATATCTCAATCATATATATCACGACTTGAAAAGAAGATAATACGACGTCTTAAGAGAGAAATCAGTGAAGACAGCAAGAGTGCATAATCGGAAGTATTGGTTTCAAACGGTGGTTTTGAGAATTGACAGGCACAGATCCACAGTAGAAATTTTATAGGTACAGTTAATTTTCATGGAATTTATATAGAATAATTTACCTGAAGGGATAAAGTTCGAAAGCTAATATCTTAACAGATTCTATGTCGGTGTCGGCTTTAATATATGTGTAATTCAATATTATAATGATTTCCGACAGATATAAGAAAAAGCTTAAACTGTATAATGCCGAAAAAGTAAACAAAAAACAGCCGTTTTATTCCCAATAGGGTTTAATACGGCTATTTTTAAATTAACTTCGTACTTAAGTGAAAGCTCGAAAATTTCGTCATATGCGGACGTCGGTCAAAGTCTCTGTCTTTAGAAACTGCCGTTTTGCCCACCATAACTTCTCACGTCGGAGCGGCTTACAGGAGCCGCTCTCGACATTTTCTTATTTACACCGGCAGGTGCAGTACTGCTGCATTAACGGACTTGACGTCACTTTTCGGTAGTGAGCTATGCGAGCGACTACGCATACACGACAGCGGCGGTATGCCTCTATTTTTCGGTGCAGAATTCTACCTTCTGACCATCAAGTATCATGTTTGTGGTGCGGACTGCACACATTTTTCCACACATTGAACAAGTGTGTCGGTCAGCAGGGGGAGTGCTTTCAAAATATGCCTTTGCTTTATCTCCGTCAACTGCTATTTCAAACATCTTGTCCCAATCAACCTCGTGACGTGCATTTGCCATTTCATTATCTCTGTCCCTTGCGTGGGGTACTCCCTTGGCAATGTCAGCGGCGTGTGCGGCAATCTTACTCGCTATAATGCCTTCCTTTACATCATTGATATCGGGCAGTCGGAGATGCTCGGCAGGAGTAACATAACAAAGGAAATCAGCTCCGCTTGCAGCAGCAATGGCACCGCCGATTGCCGATGTGATATGGTCGTATCCCGGAAATATATCCGTAACAAGAGGACCAAGCACATAAAAAGGTGCATTATGGCATATACGCTTCTGAAGCTTCATGTTCGCCTCGATTTCATTCATGGCCATGTGACCCGGTCCCTCGACCATAACCTGAACATTCTTTTCCCATGCACGCTCGGTAAGTGCCCCGAGCTCGATAAGCTCGGATATCTGACCGCCGTCCGTACTGTCATCAATGCAGCCCGGACGTAAAGCGTCACCAAGACTGATTGTGACATCATATTCCGCAAGTATATCAAGAACTGCGTCATAATGCTCGTAAAATGGATTTTCGTTTCCTGTCATCATCATCCATGCAAAAAGGAGAGAGCCACCACGTGACACGATATTCATTTTTCTCTTGTCACGCATAAACGCTTCCACTGCACGGCGGTTAATTCCGGCATGGATAGTCATAAAATCCACACCCTCCTCCGCATGGGCGCGGACTACTCTAAGAAAATCCTCCGCGGATATTTCAAGCAGATCTTTTTCGAGATATCCTATGGCATCATACATGGGAACAGTGCCTATCATGGCAGGGGATTTTTCAATAAGCTCACGGCGGAATGTATTGGTTTTGCCGTAATTACTAAGATCCATAATGGCTTCTGCACCAAATTTAAGAGCCATGTCCACTTTTTGCATTTCAATATCATAGTTTTTGCAGTCGCCTGAAATACCAAGATTTACATTGATTTTTGTTTTAAGACCGGCTCCGATACCCTCGGGAGAAATTGATTTGTGATTTATATTACATGGAATACATACCTCACCCTTTGCAACAGAGCAACGTATTTCTTCCGGAGTTTTATATTCCTTTCCGGCAACAATTTCCATTTCGGGAGTGATAATACCCGACTTTGCGGCTTCCATTTGTGTTTTGTAATTTCTCATAGCTATTATCCTTTCGTTTTAATGTATTTATATTAAGCCTTATCGGCAAAACGACTGTGTAAATCAAAGGCATGGTCAAGGGGACCTGAGCCTATTCCTAAATCAAGCATAGCACCGAGTGCACCGGAAATATAATCCTTTGCTTTTTGCACTGAATCCGTAAGATTACAACCCTTCGCAAGGTTTGCAGCTATTGCAGAGGAAAGGGTACAGCCTGTGCCGTGTGTATTCGGATTTTCAATTTTTTCTCCCTTTAGGAAGTGATAATTATCACCTACATAAAGGAGGTCATTTGCATCATTTATACGGTGTCCGCCCTTTATAAGAACAGGTGAGGAATATCTGATATATATAATTTTAGCCGCCGAGAGCATATCGTGTGTATTTTTTATTGATATTTCCCCAAGAACCTCCGCTTCGGGAATATTCGGTGTAATGAGCGAGGCAATGGGGAGAAGCTTTTTCTTTAGTGTTGATACGGCATCATCACCTATGAGCTTTGATCCGCTTGTGGAAACCATTACGGGGTCGATAACTATATTTTCAGCATTGTGATAGGTAAGTCTTTCGGCAATAACGGAAATAAGCTCAGACGAAAATGTCATACCGATTTTTACAGCATCGGGTCGGATATCCTCAAAAATCGCATCAATTTGTTGTCCTAAAAAATCAGGCGATACACTGTATATACTTTTGATACCTAATGTGTTTTGTGCGGTGAGTGCGGTTACCGCACTCATTGCATAGATTCCATTAAGTGTCATGGTTTTTATATCTGCCTGTATTCCTGCCCCTCCGCAGGAATCACTTCCGGCAATAGTTAGGGCTGTTTTCATAAGCCTGCACTCCTTTAAAAATTATTTGATATTATTTGAATATAATGTGTATTTGCTATTTTCGGCTTACAATGCTATAATGAAAATAGTAAAGCCTAAAATTTTATAATCCGTTTACAACAGGAGGAATTATATATGAGAGAAATAATAAGGGGCAGACAGTATGATGAAGAACGTGCACTCTATCATACACTGCATACCGATATTATAGATTGTATATTTGCAGGTCCGGCTGATGGTGAATCTGTTCTTAAAGAATCCGCCGATATTAATGTTGAAAAATGCAGCTTCTCGCTGAGATATCCGCTGTGGCATATTAAGAGCTTTTATGTAAAAGACTCAATTATGGACGAAAAGACCCGTGCGGCAATATGGTATTGTCGGAACGGAAAAATCTCGGACAGTAGGCTCACAGGTATCAAGGCAGTGAGGGAATGTCAGAATATAGATGTTAGAAATTGTTATATCATATCCCAAGAATTTGGTTGGAAATCCGATAATATAACGCTCAGTGATACTGAAATTGTTTCAGAATATATCTTCCTTGACAGCAGTAATGTAAGGCTTCAAAATGTTAAGATGAGCGGAAAATATTCATTTCAGTATATGGAAAATCTTGAAATTGACGACTCTGTTCTTGATACAAAGGACGCTTTCTGGCACAGCAAGAATGTAACTGTAAAAAACAGCATTGTAAAAGGTGAATATCTCGGTTGGTTCTCGGAAAATCTTACGCTTATAAATTGTAAAATAATCGGAACACAGCCGCTTTGTTACTGCAAGGGTCTTAAGCTTATAAACTGCACAATGGAGGATACCGATCTGTCCTTTGAATATTCGGAGGTTGAAGCCGAAATTCAGGGTCATGTATTATCGGTAAAAAATCCGAAATCGGGAAAGATAGTTCTCGACAGTGTAGGTGAAATTATCCGTGACGATCCTGTTATGGAATGTACGGGTAAGGTAATCATAAGAGAGTGAGAATTGAATTTGCAGATTTATTCAGTTCTGCATAACAAAAAAATAAGAACGACAATAACAGCGTTCTCATAAATATACGGCTATCCCGTACAAAAAAATTCGGTCGAAGCTTAAGGCTTCCTCTCACGCCGCAACACGGCTTCCCTCGCTGTTATTACAAGACAAAAGACGCTCCTCTTCTGTCCGCCGATATTATCGGATTTACTTTTTACAACATCATATACATAAAATAAAAACAGGGGACGCAGATACAAACAGTATCCCCGAAAAAGCATACCAACTTTCCTACAGCGGCATTATCCGCATCAGGTTTAGGGTTGGAGCTAAAAACTCCCTCTCGGCCTGTTTACAAGCTCCTATGTCGCTCCAATTTGGCTGTGGGAAAAGTCCGAACGGGTCAAGAATACTTACAGGGTTGCCCTGACAGTAAGCATACTTATTAAGGCTCGGACTGTTGGTAATATTGCCCTCTACAACGTCCTGATTTATGAATCGCTTGATATCTACATTGTAGTATCTCGCCCTCATGTAATATAGTCCGTTGCTGTCGGTAACGACACCATAGCGGCCGTTGTACAGGAACATTATGCTGTGAGTATCGCCCGAAAGCAATTCGCTGTATGTACCGTATGTGAAAGCGTGTACTATTTCGCCGCTATCATTTGTGACAACTTGACTATATAGTATTTATAGGAAGAAAGATTTACATGAAAATTCAAGTAAAACATTTAAACTTAAGTATAAACTAATAATTAATCATAAACCCAACTAATTTTTTCCAACAAAGCATCGGTTGTTAAAAAATATTCCAAAATTTCCAATGCTGTTTGATATTTTATAGTATCCTTTGTATAAAATTGAGATTCATCATCCCCGATATAGAAACTAACAATATCATTACCATCATTTTCACCCTGGGGAGATAATGAGTAATTTTTGTTATGTGGAAAATAATCGATAATGCTATAACTTTCGTTACCAACTCCAATTAACATTAAATCCCCCAAAGATGATTCAACTTGTACAATAATCGGCTGAACATTCAAATGATCGCAGTGAATGTTATTTATCAGTTTCATTGTATCTTTCGCACTTTTTAGTACAACAATATTTTCACTCCACCTTATTGTCCACATTAAAAAAGCCTCCAATATCTAATTACACAAAATCATCCAAATATATCAATCAATCCAATAAATGTTTTATTATACCCGTCTGGTCCAATAACTTGCATAGTTGCTCCTTCCGGTAACATTCTAGGCAACATATACTCACACCCGTTTCTAAATCCTGTAGCTGGACCACAAGGTACTCTATTTATGTACAAAACTCCCTCTTTAATTCCTAGGTCTCTCATCGTCGCTGCAGCATGTGCCTCAACATGGGTTCTAATTATAGCATTTCTGCCAGGTATCGTTTTATTTGGGAATTTACTTGAAGGTCCATTTATGCCACTTATAAATTCAAAATCCCCAACAGAGGTAGACAAGACACCTGACGTCTTTTTTCCGTTATTTCCATATTTTGGCACGCCACTAGTCCATTCAACATTATCATACCCATACTTTTCAGAAAAATACTCATTCCACTCTGAACCCTTTAATAAAGTCTTATTATTTTGGTCAACACTGCAGGATTGTAAAGTTGCATTATGCACCAACACGCCCGTGTCAGTAACATAATAAGTATGAAAATCAGAAACCTCGAAGTTATAGACGATAACAGGCTGTTCAAGCTGCTCACCGTAAGTTTTGGTAACGGTAGCAGTTGTACCATCTGCAAGGGGTAAGAATGTCACCCTCACAGAGATCCTTTGCAGCTACCCACTCATTTACTATCCAGAAAGGATGTACAGGATTTGTTTCTATTTTCTCTCATTTAATCCATTGGATTTTTTAGACCTTTTGAGATTTTCTCGCTCAGTATATACTTGCTTGAAGTATATTACACTCTTTCAATCTTTACGAGGGAAGGTGCAGGGAATTAGGCAGTTATATTATTTATCAAAAATTATTGAATAGTAAATATTTTATTCCCAAATAAAACCAATGCATTCTTTACCTGTTTTACAATAATAAATAATAGCCTTTTTTGCTATTTTTATTGGCACACAAATATTACCCTCAAAATCTCCCCATTGCCCTCCGACCACCAGTCGGTAAACATTAGTATCGTGATTGGGATTAATTAGTGTTTTTATTATAAAACCATCATCTTTAGAGATATAAACATTACAAATACCGTTGTTACCTCCACCAACACATAGGTGATTATCATTTGTCTCATCATAAAATGTTATTTGTGTTGTAGTACATCCATCAAGCTTATTAATAACTTGTCTAATATCTTCGCAATTAGGCGAATTCATCTCTTTTGTATAGCCATGATCATCATAAAAAACTCTTTTTACATACATAGATAAATCATCCCCTATGAGCAATAAATGCTTTCTATCAGAATTAATCATACCTGAATTCGTGAAACTCGATTGTTTAAAAATACTTGAAACTCGCATGAAATCATGTACTTCAAGAAATTTATCATATATAATTTTCTCCACCCATTTGGTGCAAATTCAAACCGAAAGATTTGCTAAAATACAGTAATCATCCGTCTTTCAGTGCCATTATACGATTTGAATTTCACGGATTTATGTTTATTAAAAACTAAAAAATTATAACTTATGGTCAATAGCCTTTGTGAGTCTAAAGTGAATTTTTTAGGATTAATGATTCTATCCTTTATAAAAATGGATTTGGTAGGGGTTTTATTTGAGGATTAAATCTAATAGGTGCATACCCAGGACTTACAATAATCAAATCTGTTATCCCAGATTGTCTGGCAAGAGAGCGAATACCACCATTCAATCCACATGCATTACATGCTCTTCTATCTGTCACTAATATAGCACTATTAGAAGTTTCACCTGCCATCTTTGCTTGTAAAAAGACATCCCCTTCTGCGTGAGTTGCTGTTTGAGGATTTACATTGAAAGCACTACGAACCTGTGATTGCTTTCCGTGTGCATTTCTCCCATAATATTCGTGACCACCTATTTTTAGTTTTCCGACCGTATATCTGTCCTGAGCACTACCAGCCTCAGGTAAACCCATCTTTTTTCTGTGTTCTGCTAAATCGTCAAAATCTTTCGAATAATCATCGTAATCATGAGTAGCAATTCCACAATCAAGAGTTTTTTGCTGATTATGAACCAACACTCCTAATTTAGTAACATAATAGGTGTGGAAATCCTCAACCTCAAAGTTGTAAACAATTACAGGCTCGTCAAGCTGTTCGCCATAGGTTTTTGTAATAGTTGCGGTAGAGCCGTCGGCAAGAGTAAGAATATCGCCAGCTTCAAGATCCTTTGCAGCTACCCACTCATCTACTACCCAGAAAGGATGTACAGGCGTGGTTTCAATCTCATCATCATTGACGAAGATATGAATTAGAATATCAGTTTCTTTTCGGAATGTTCTTACTAC
>CANQLX010000020.1 GCA_947624835.1 uncultured Clostridia bacterium | reverse complement strand
AGCTTCAATAACAACAACTTTGGAAATACAGATAGCTTCAATAACAACAGCTTTGGAAATACAGATAGCTTCAATAACAACAACTTTGGAAATACAGACAGCTTCAATAACAACAACTTTGGAAATATGGATAGCTTCAATAACAACAGCTTTGGAAATACGGATAGCTTCAATAACAACAGCTTTGGAAATAATACTGCCGGAAGCTATGGAAGTACAAACAGCTTTGGCACAGGTTCCGACAATATTTACGGCGGAACAGAAAGCTTCGGAAGCAGCTCAAATAATATCTATGGCGGTACAGGTATCTCTGACGGCTCTGTAGGAAGTATTAATAATTCAGGTAATTTTGTAAATACAGGAAGTAATATGTCCGAAACAAAAAGCAATGAAAACGGAGAAAATAAAGATGATGACGATAATAACGGATTTCCGTTTATAAAAACATTTTAATAAGCCGCAAAATCCTCCCGCAAACAGCGGGAGGATTTTTTATAACTGTTACCTGTCCAAATTTTATATCAATATATTATAATCCCAGCAAACGGTATATTTATTCTGCTCTGATAAACCTAAGCTACCTCCTTGTTATAGGATTGAAATACTGTAAAAAATAAATTCTCTTGCTGACGCAGGCGGCGAGTTTAGATACTGTAAACCGCCGGCATAAATGTTCTGCATCACATCTCTTCTAAATTTCAAATGATACACCATCTGCGACTTGTTGCGGTACTTTGGAGGCCTCAATCCCCCGCTCCAAATCGGAAACATTAAAATCATATTTATTCATCATACGATCCTGCCCCTAAGTATCCAGTTTCTCGCCTCGGTTATTTGTGCATATTGGAATGTGCCTATAAGCTCTGTCGGTGCATTAAGCTCAACAACTATATTATTCTGTGTACGTGCATTTAGTATTCCTTCCCTCGCCTGTTCCTCAACAAGGACACGGTAAGTCTTTCCGACCATCCCTGCACATCTCTCAGCGGCAATTCCCTCCTGGAGCTTCAATAGTTCTGTCATTCTTTTAGCCTTTTCCTCATGCGTATAAGGGTCATCAAGCCTTGCGGCAGGTGTACCTACACGGGGCGAATAAATAAATGTGAACAACGATGTAAATTTAACCTCTTTTATAAGGTCAAGCGTTTCCCGGAACTCCTCATATGTTTCTCCCGGAAAGCCTACAATTACATCACTCGTAATGGATAAATCGGGTATCCTGCTTTTCGCATAATTTGCAATTTCAAGATATTTTTCCCTCGTATACCGACGGTTCATTTTATCAAGTACTCTGTTGCTTCCGCATTGAAACGGAAGATGCAGATGATTGCATATTTTATCATTTTCCGCAATTACATCAATGAGTTCTTTCGATGCATCTTTCGGATGAGAGGTCATAAACCGTACCCAAAAATCTCCCTCGATATTTGCTACATCATTCAAAAGGGCGGCAAAATCGGTTTTTTCCTCAAGACCCTTTCCATAAGAATTAACATTCTGTCCCAGAAGCGTTATATCCTTATATCCGGCCTTTGCCATGGACCTTGCTTCCTCAATAATTGCAGAGGGGCGTCGGCTCCTTTCTCTGCCTCTTACATATGGAACAATGCAATAAGAACAAAAATTATCACAGCCATACATAATCGGAAGCCATCCCTTAAAGCTTCCGTCCCTGTGGATAGGCAATCCTTCATAGAGCTTTCCGTCATCATTTCCTCTTTCAACAAGCCTCTTTCCGCTTGTCACAGCATTGTACACAAGCTCCGGAAATTTATGTATAACATGAGTTCCAAAAACAAGACCTACATAAGGAAAGCTCTTATATATTCTGTCCGCAATATGCTCCTGCTCCATCATACAGCCACAAAGCCCTATAAGTAATGATGGTTTTTTCTTTTTTAATGACTTAAGTGCTCCGACATTGCCGAACACCCTGTCCTCTGCGTGTTCACGCACAGCACAGGTATTGAATATTATTATATCCGCCCTTTCGGGTTCTTCTGTTATAAGACAGCCCATTTCTTCAAGCATACCCTTAATTTTTTCACTGTCCGCCACATTCTGCTGACAGCCGTATGTACGCACGTATCCGTACGGCTGCTTATTACCTGCTCTTATATAAAGAATATCCTTCAGAAGCTCGGTATATTTATCCTGCATCTCAGGCTTATACTCTGTTATACTGTTATTTCTCACACTTTTACCCCCGTCATTTTTATGCATAATCATTTTAACAAGCCTATAATAACATATTTTACACTCTCATTCAAGCGGTATTGAATGTAAATTCATTCTTCTGACTGTTCATGCAGCAAAAGACCGTCCGGAGTTTCTCCGACAATTACTGTTTCTCCAACAAGAACAGTGGTTTCAACCTTTTCCGTGCAGGAAGTCATTGGCATTATAATATTTATCTCCGCAGATATTTTTACAGACAGCTTATGAACAGTCTGATTTATACCACCGCTTTCAAATTTCTCCTCAAAATCACTGTTCACCGTTCCTGACATTGAAATATATACCGGCAGACCCGGACCGACACCGTTAAAAAGTTCTCCTCCGATTATGGTACCTATCGGCACATCAATTCTTTTGCTCTGTATATTTGAAAGTGCTTCTTGTGTACGTGATGTTATGAGATTCTTAAGTCTGTTGGTAATTATTGTATTTGTACTTATTGATGTAATTGTTCCGTCAGATGATGCTGTAACAGTTTCAAGTTCCTCCTCATCTATGTTCATTTCATCAAGAATATTTGTTACGGTTTCATTAATTGTAAGAGTCGCAAAACTTTGTGCCTGTATAGATGCCACCGAACGTATAACAGGCTTCAGACGTATTTCAAGAAAGATAAAAGTTATTATCAGAATGATAAGTAAAACAAATATAACCCTGGCAATTTTTCTGCCATTTCTCCCTTTGTGCCTTACAGACAAAAAATCACCCCTATATCATAATATACAGGGATGATTTTTTTGCTAACCTGTTATTAAAGATTTTATTCCAAGTGCTATAAGAACTATTCCGCCGATTATCTGAGCTGCTCTCGGATTAAGTGTGCTTATCCTCCTTCCAAGCTGATAGCCGATAAAGCACAGCAGGAACGTAATACTGCCGATTATCGAAACAGCCGCTGCAAGGGAAGAAAATGTTTCTGCTCCGACAGCCGAGGGAAGCACAATTCCGACAGTAAGTGCATCAATGCTTGTAGCAAAGGCCATTACTGTAAGCGAACGCAGGTCAAAAGCAGATGATTTCTTATCCATAATATCACCAAAGCTGTCAATAATCATTTTTACTCCGAGAAATACCAATATTCCGAATGCTACGATATGGTCAATGCCCTCAATCGCACGACTTCCGACCTTTCCTACACTCCAGCCGAGTACCGGCATGATCATCTGAAAAATACCAAATGCTACCGCCGTAATAACAGCACACCTCAACCGCCTTGTTCTGTCCGAGGAGCCGCACACAACCGACACTGCAAAGGCATCCATAGCAAGAGCAGCACCGATTATCGCTGCCGATACCGCCAACATAACATCACCCCACAGTTTCTACTGTTATATATTATGCGGAGATAATGTAATGTATGAATATATCAATACAGCCGCCTGTAAAGCTGCTTATTCTGTAAGTATTTCACAACCACAATGTAAAGAATAAATGTAACATTCCTTGACAGGCTTATCAAAAATCTTGCTTGCTGCTTCTTTATACAGCCTTAGCTGTACACTGTACATATCTTTCAGATCTTCCGTATTCTGAACCCTGTCGGTTTTATAATCTACAATAACAAGACCATCCTTTTCTTCAATTATACAGTCAATGGAACCCTGAAGTATAGATCTGCTGTCACCAAATTCTTCATCCGAAAAATCTTCTCCGCCTGCCAGAACCATTTTTGCAGGAATACTTACAGTAAAACGATATTCTCTGTACAGTCTTTCGGCACCCAACATTCTTTTAAAAAGTCTGCTTTTTGAAAAGGTAATTATATTTTCATCAATCACAAGATTGACCTGCTCTTCAGGCATGAGTTTCTTCTCTATAACAGATTTTTTCTCCATCTCAAAGTAGCCCGTTTCTGATATTTCCTTATATAAATTATTAATATTTATATACTGGAGAAAAGCGTGAGTTGCGGTTCCCCTTTCGGCAGGAGATGCTGCACCGTGCCTTGTAAATGATGGGCTCGAAACAGCGGCGTAATATGTTAGTGTGCCGCTGTGGGCAAGCATGGAAGCTGATACCTTTGAGGGAATTTTTGTGCTTATATCATTTTTATTTTCGGAAAAACGCTTATACAGAAATTCCTCGAGGTCATCATCCGTTTTAAAATCCGTAACCTCAGCGGTTTTATTTAAACTCCGTTTTACATCTCTTGCATGGACAAATTTCCACGGAGCCTTGCAGCTGAGTGACGGAAGGCTGACCTCATTTTCAGAATATCCGCTCTCCCATTCATTACGTACACAGGCATCACTTCTGATCTGCGACATTTCTCCGTTCAACAGTGCACACATGACTATCCAATCCGAAAGTGTATGCCGTTCCATAACAACATTCGGCATAATATGGCCTGTTTTTTCGTCATATTTAATTGCTTTAGCAAGATTATTTAAATATTTATAATATCCGTCAAATTTACACAGATTTGCACCGTCAGTATCATTTTTACCGCCTTCTTCCACGGAAGATACTGTAGAAAGCATAATAAGTCTTTCCTTCGGTCGTGTAAGCGCAACATACAGAAGCCGTAACAGTTCACTTCTTTCCTCGTCACTCTTTGCTGTATGTACTGCCTTGAACTGCAGTGTATTGAACTGTAGTAACCTTTCGGTATCCATTGTTCTCATGCCTATTCCAAGCTCACTGTGGTATTTTATCCTTGACAAATCCACCTTTTCCTTTGTATTCATACCGGCAAGTATACATATCGGAAATTCCAGACCCTTTGAATGATGTATTGTCATTATTCTCACTGCATTTACCGGTGTACTGTCAGAAACCCTGATACCATTATTTGTTTCTTCAAGATATCTCACATGACGTACAAAGCCTGTCAGACCTCCCGATAGACTGTTTTCATATTCGGAAACAAAATTCATGAATCTTCTGATATTTTGAATGCGAAATTCTCCGTTTGGCATGGCGTTCATAACTGAGATGAAGCCTGTACTCTCAAAAAATTCCTGTAATAATCTGTCTGTAGGTACGGTTACAGACATTTCCCTAAATCTTCTCATGGTTTCAAGAAATATGCTGCATTTTTCCGTAAGCCTATTATCAGTTTCAGAACAAGTATATTTTTCATCCACGCCGCCTGCGACTTCAGATAAACTGCCTTGTTCTTCCCCTTCATAGACTGTGCCGGACAGTAAAAGTAGTTTTTTATAGTAATTTTTGCCTTGTATTCCCTTTATCTGTGCCAGCTCGTCAGGTGTAAATCCAAATACGGGACACATAAGTGCCGCAATCATATCAATATCAGACAAAGGATTATTAAGTACCTTTAAATATGCAAGGGCAGCTTTTACCTCATATCTTTCCAAAAGGTCAAAATCCGCATCAGTGTATACCGGTATACCGCATCTTTCAAATTCCGAGGAAAATATATGAGCGGTATTTCTCACACTTCTCATCAGCACGCAGAAATCGCTGTACGTAACCCTGCGCTCTCTTTTTTCCTTTGCATCGTAAACAGTATCACCTCTGTCTATTATTTCCCTTATAAGTTCGGCACAATATATAGCCTCTGTTTTAGTCTTATTTTCCTCCTCACTTTCATCATTTACATCATCATTTTCATTATAATCTTCATCACCGTGCTTTTTGTCTACAGTTTTTTCCCTATGCTCAATAATATGAAGCTCCACGTCGGGCTGATTTTTTTGCGGATAAGATGCCCCCGCAGTCAGTCTGTGATTTTTATCATATTCAATTTCTCCCGACTTTTCCGACATAATAAGTCCGAAAATATAATTTACACTGTCAATAATTCCCTCTCTGCTGCGGAAATTTCTGTCAAGCACAATAAGTGCGGGAAAAAGTTTATTTTCTTCATCATAATCATTTCCTTTTTTACATCTGTTTTTAAAAAGTACAGGATTAGCCTCACGAAAACGAAAAATGCTTTGTTTGATATCACCGACTGTAAAGAGATTTTCTTCATTCCTCGATATTGCTTTGAATATATTTTCCTGAATATCATTTGTATCCTGATATTCGTCAATCATTATTTCTTCATATTTATTCCTTATATCCTCAGCAAAATCCGTAGTAATATATTCACCGGTTTCCTTATCACAGCTGTACAGCAGCTTAATTACAAGACTTTCAAGATCGCAAAAATCGAGTATTCTTCTTTCGGTTTTTGCCTGAAAATATTTTTCGTCAAATTTCTGCAAAAGTTCTCCAAGACATTTCATCACAGGATAAAGCTTTTCATTGTTCTCCCTAAAAATATCCTCGGTAAAACAGGCATAGGGTCTTAATTCATCATCCACACATTTCCCAAAAGAATTAAGTGCAGAGGCTGCCGCCTTAAGCTCTTCATCCTTTGAAGCACCTATACGTACAGTATTTTTTGAAAAGGCTGCTACTGTTTCAGCCAATGCAGGATAACGGTTCTCACCGCTGCGGTATAATTCTTCAATACTTTCAAGAAAGGCTCTATAGCTGTCAAATACATCCATCGTATTTTTATAGGATTTTTTTCCGCTTTTTACGTTTTCTTCTACAGCCCCGTAATGTTCCATAGCAGAATCATAATAATATCTCAGTTTCTCAACCTTTGACCGTAGGCTTTCAAAGAGATATTTTGCTGCATGGTTGTCACTAAGCTTAATTTCGGGATTATACTGCTCTATGCACATTTTTATCCATTGGTCGGGGAACGCATGGGATTTATACTTATTATATGCATTTAAAAGCTCCTGTTCAAGATCACTATCAAGCTTTGTATCGGTCATAAGCATACTCATAAGATTAAAGCTTTCATAATTTTTCAATTTTTCCTCACGGTTTTCACAGGATTTCTCTGGAGGAGTATAATATTCCTCGATAACATCTGACATTATTCTTCTGCTGAGCTCATATAACTCTGCTGTTGTCCCTATGCGGAAGTCCCTGCTTACGCCCAGTCTGTAAAAGTTCTCCCTTACAACCTTACTGCAAAAGCTGTCTATGGTGCATATATCCGCACACGAAAGCAAGAGCTGCTGCCTGCGATAAAAATCATTATTGGGATTCTCCTGCATAAGCTCATCTATTGCCTGAGAAATTCTCATCTTCATTTCGTATGCAGCAGTGTTTGTAAATGTCAGAATAAGCAGTTTATCAGCAGATACCGCATTTTCACCTGTCAGCAGCTTTATTACTCTCTGAACAAGCACTCTTGTCTTTCCCGAACCCGCAGCCGCCGAAACTATGACAGCTCCGCCATGTGCATTTATGGCATTTTTCTGTGCCTGAGTCGGTTCAAATACCGTTTTATTCTCACTCACTCACTTCTTCCCCCTTTTTTTCCGGGTAGCTGTTAATCAGTTCAAGAACCTCTTCTTTTTTATATTTCGGGAGCCTGACCGTAGCTGTCCCCTTCTCAAACCGACATATAGATGAATATTGACAATATCTGCAGGCACCCTGTATCGGCATTGCAGAAATATTTCCCGAATATATCTCCATACCCGTTTCTTTTATACACACATCAACAAAGTTGAGTATTTTCTCAAAATTTTCCATAGAGACAACGCTGCTGCTCCGGGATAAGGAATACGGCGATTTTTTTGTTTTCTTTGCCGGAATGAATTCTCCTTCCAGTCCCTCCTCCATATTTTCAAGCACTGTACCATCGTCTATGAGAAGACCGTTCATTTTAAAATTATTGTTCTGCTCATTGATACAGCTTTCTGTGCCGGCATCATTGCTAATTTCGGCGGGCTTTGATGATGAGGTCGACGGTACATAAAGTACTCCCGCCGGCAAAAGAACCTTCCCGTCAGAGTATTTTTCATAGCCGTTTTTCAGTATTGCGGAAAGATATAGAAGCATCTGAACCTTTATTCTGTTTGCAATATTCTTAAATTCAAACCTGTCCTTACCCGTCTTATAGTCAATGATCCTTATATATTTTTTCTCATTTATTTCGGCTGTATCAACTCTGTCCACATATCCGCTAACAAGTATTTTCTCTCCTGTGGGAAGCTCAAGCTCATATGCAGGAATTGAGTTTTCATTATCCTTATCTTCCCCTATTCTGAGTTCATAATCAACCGGACGAAATTTATCCTTTTTAAACTGTTCACACATTCTCATCAAAACTCTCAATGCGTTCTTTTTTATCTTTCCGCATATCGCATTGAATCTTTCACTTCTTTCTGCAGCATCCCCAATTTCATTTATGTATTCATTAAGTGCATGATTTATCTCTGCTCTCAGCTGCCCTTCGTCCATTTTTTTCAAATTGTCAATTCCCATATTCTTAAGTAAAAATTCAAATATGAAATGCATTGATGTTCCGTACAAAGCATTATCCATTGATGCCTTTTTAAGCGGCTTCGCATCAAGGCCGTATTGGCAGAAATACGAAAACCTACATCCTGCATAGGTATCTATTTTTGTGCTTGACAGCCTCAGCGGGGAACCGTACAGGTTTCTGATTCCACTTTGATTTTTGAGCACAAAAGTTTCTCTTTTGACCGCACGCTTTATTGCTGAAACCCTGTTATTATACTTCGGTGAGGAATTAAAGTATTTTTTCAGTGTATTTGTACGTGGGCTGTCAGTATTCCATAATTCGGCACAAATATCAAATGACTGCCTTTCTGTGAGAAACAATTCTTCCTTTGGGGGACTGTTCTCTGTAATTTCAGGTCTGCGATATATTGCATTATTGTCAAAGAGTGATTCTATTTCCCTCTTTATTACAGATGGCTCACATCCCTTTCCCGAAAGATCCTGCATATACCAGCTTATATACAGTTTATCGGACGGTGCGGATAATGTCATATATACATTCATTTTTTCCTTCAGTGACGCTCCGTATATAGAGTCATAAAGTGGAAGCCTTGCATCCTCGGGCTGTTCGTCGCGAAGAAATCTCCTTTCACTGTCGGTAAATATACCGACAGCACCCGCTTGTGCCGGAAAAACCGACTCAACTGCACCTATTGCAAAAACAGCCTTGGGTGATTCACTTCTTATACTTCCGGCTGTTCCTACTGTTACGCTGTTTATAGTCTGAGGTATATCCGACACAGGATTTTTCCTTATATAAATTGCCAAAAGTTCGGCATATTTTACGCTGTCTGTCCTCTTATTTTTCAGAACGTCATACATATTTCCGAGTATTTTCATGGCTATATCCCATATCCCCACCTCCCGTTCGATATTTACTTTTATTTTATTTTGGCTTAATCTGTATATAAATTTTTTAAAATTTTCCCTGCATTGAAATGTTTCGAGAAGTTCATAAAGCCTTACGGTTATCTCTGCACCGTCCTCCGCTCGCTTTATGCTTTCTTCAAAATCAAGCAGCGGCAGAATAAGACTTTTGCGAATATTTTCAATATGTTCTATCTGTCCGTCCAACGATTGCTTTTCCTCAACGTCCGCACGACTTCCGCTTGGAGACATTGTAAATTCATTTCTCCATCTTTTTCCTCTGATATTCCAAACATAGCAATAATTTTCAAGAAGGTATATATCGTAGCTTTTCAATGATGTAAGACCTGTTTTGGCAAGACGCAGAACGGACTCTGTATCAAAGCCTGAATGTATTACATCAAATACCGATAATATCAACCTTATAAGCGGCTTTCTTTCAAGTGGTTCCGGACTTGAAAGAAAATACGGTATATCATATTTAGGAAATTCAGATGATATTATACTCCTATAGCCGTCGGGATTGCTTCCTATTACTTCAATATCACTGTACCTGTATCCGCTGTAATGAACAAGACTGAATATTTTACGGGCAACGTATTGCACCTCGTCATACATATCTGCTGCCTCATACATCTGCACACTCCCGTCATTTTTTATTTTAACAGTATCACTTACATCATGTCTGTATGCGGAAAAAATTTCTTTTTCCACTGCCTTGAGTGTATCTGTACTATATCTTATACCCTCATTAACAGATGTTTCTATTGTACATTTCCTACCGCTTTTTTCAGCAGAACGCAAAAGGGTCCTGTATGTATCATCAGGTTCGAAAAATATCGAATTTTTATCCCCTATTGTACTTCTGTCGCAGCATATTGAAATAAATACATCCTCTGCCTGTGAAAAAATACGCTCTATTATATTTACCTCCTGTGCGGAAAACCCATAAAATGAATCAATAAAGACTGACATATTTTCAAAATAATTATTCTCTCCGAGAATATCGTATAGCTTTACCAAATCATCATCCGGATCGGCATATGTATTTTCAAGCAAAGCATTATATGCTGCATATATTCTTGCGCTGTCACGAAGCTTTGCTGCAAGTATTTTATTTTTTGTTTTTTTCGCTGTTTCCATAATCCTTTCCGGTGTTATAAGACACATTTTATATTCATTAACCGCTGTCAGCATAGGCTCAATAAGATCCAGATTTTTCCTAGGATTTTTTGACGGTGTGCCGTAAAGCTCAAGCTCTCCGCCCTCTGCAGGTGCATTTTCAATAGCCATGCTCATAAGTACTGCCTTTATTCCATCATCAATTCTTTTCCCGTCTATTCCCTTATATTTATCAAAAATATTATCACATAATCTTCTGAAACTAAGTACTTCCACATTCCTTGCCCTTTTTTCACCCATTGTTTCAAGTATGCGTTTCTCATTTTGAAATGAGCTTTGCTCGGGTACTATAAGAACAATATGCCTGTTTTCCTCTACTTCACGGATATATTTGTGTATCATCTCTGTTTTCCCGCTGCCGCTTCTTCCCAATATAAATTTAATCATCCTTTACCCTCCCATACTGAATTATCACTTCCGGTTATAAAATATAAACCGTTATTCTTTATTGTTTCATATTAAAAATGTGTATCATAAACTGAAATAATTATACAAAAAAATCTGCGGATACACAAGCATCCGCAGTCAATTTATTGTACAATATGAGATCATGTACCTATACATCCTCAGTGAAGTCCTCAGCCAACTGATTCAGACTTGCTGCTTTTAAATATGCATTGATAAAGCCGTCCAAATTTCCGTCCATAACTGCGTTGACATTTCCGGTTTCAAAGCTTGTCCTGTGATCCTTCACCATCGTGTAGGGCATAAATACATACGAACGTATCTGTGCACCCCATGCAATTTCCTTCTGTACACCCTTTATATCTTCTATCTTATCAAGGTGCTCCCTCTCCTTAATTTCAATAAGCTTAGATTTAAGCATTGTCATTGCAACATCCCTGTTTTGATACTGGCTTCGCTCAACCTGACTGGCAACAACGATACCTGTGGGAATATGCGTAAGGCGCACGGCTGAGGATGTCTTATTGACCTTTTGTCCGCCTGCCCCGCTTGCACGGTAAACATCCATCTTTATATCCTCAGGACGTATATCGACCTCTATTGTATTATCAATCTCAGGCATAACCTCAAGGGAAGCAAATGAGGTATGTCGTCTTCCGGATGAATCAAACGGTGAAACTCTGACAAGTCTGTGTACTCCGGACTCACTTTTTAGATATCCGTATGCATTCTCCCCCTCAATAAGCAGAACCGCACTCTTGAGTCCTGCTTCCTCACCGTCAAGGTAATCCACTTCCTTGACCTTGAAATTATGCCGTTCTGCCCAACGCATATACATTCTGTAAAGCATCATTGCCCAGTCCTGAGCCTCTGTTCCGCCCGCACCGGCATGAAAGGTAAGTATTGCGTTTTTGGAATCATATTCACCTGTCAGGAGCGTTTGAAGACGCTGTCCCTCAAGATTTGCCTTTATTTTTTCAACCTCCCCCTGAGCCTCTTCAAGAAGTGAGAGATCCTCCTCTTCGTCTGCAAGCTCAATAAGTGCCATAGCATCACCATAGGATGACACAAGAGAATCATATTCTGCTACCTTATTTTTCAGCGTACCCGTTTTCTGCAATATTTTCTGAGAATTTTCAACATCATCCCAAAAACCGGGCTGTGAAGCCCTTTGTTCAAGCTGTTCTATCTCTGTTTTCAGCTTATCCAGACCAAGTGCATTCGCAAGCTCAAGTATATCGGGGTGTAAGCTTTCAAGCTGTAATCTAAGTTCCTCAAATTGTATCATATTATCCACCATTCCGTACTTCATAATTATTACTTGTATATTATAATTCAAAACAATTTCTTTGTAAAGTCTGAAAATTTATTTTATGCTGTTATTCAGATATTTATGTTAAATTCTGCTAAATATACACATAATGATAAACTTTTTCGTATAATTAATAAATATTATCCTAAGAATAAATCTGTAGAACAATTACGTAATCTAAAAAAATTTCAAATTTACTTATAAACAAACTTTTTTAATTTTTATAAAATTTATTTTATCTTAAACTTGCTAATCGTGAAATTATATTGTATAATGATACAAATACTATATATGGGAGAATAAAATGGATTTTACCAAAAAAAGCTGCCCTGTATGTTCTAAGCGTTTTACAAGCGATGATGATATCGTTGTTTGTCCGAAATGCGGCGCACCTTATCATAGGGGTTGTTATGAAATCAAAGGTGCTTGTATATTCACCGATTTGCACAAAAAAGGCGAAACGTGGCATGATAAGAATGAAGAACACGACATTGATACCGTTGAGCAAACGGATGATAATTCCGTAATCTGCCAAAGTTGCGGACATAAAAACTCAAAGGACAGCATTGTATGTGAAAAATGCGGTGGTTTTCTGCCTGTTTCCAACAATGTATCCGACTCCTATAGCACCGATGACGATGACGAAGAGGATCCTTTCAGAATGTCCTCACCTGTTTTCAGAGCTAAGAAAATATATGTTGATGATATAAGGGACTTTGCAATCGGCATAAAAAAGGATGATGACTTTGACGGTGTTACAGGCGAAGAGCTTATGACCTATGTGGGAAACAATGAGTTGTATTACGGTCCTATATTTTCATCTATAAAAAAGAAGAACATAAGCAGATTTAATTTTGCTACTTTTCTGTTCCAAGGAATATGGTACTTTCACCGCAAACAGTATTTAATAGGTACAATACTGGGTTTCCTGACTGTCCTGCCTATGGTCGCACAATATTTCTGCTATTCGTATTTTAAAACAAATGAGTTATGGACACAGGTTCAGGAGGCTGTTGCATCGAACGGATATGCTTCCTACAGGGATTATATCGCTTGGATATTCACAAACTGTGATGTGCTGCATGGAATAATGATGCTTTTGCCGCTTGCTTTGAGTGTGGTTAGCTTCGTCGTAACAATAATACTTGCTTTCCGTGCAAACAGAAGCTATTATAAACACGCAATTAAAAAAATCAAATCGATAAAAACAAAAAACAGCGGCAAAAGTGAGCAAGACATACTTGAAATTATCAGAAATAAGGGTGGAATAAATCAGGGGCTCAGCTTTATGATACTTGCATGTGAGTTGATTATCACCGTGGCGTTTACTATGTGATGCCTATTATTTCAGATTACACCTTTATCAGTATATATAATATCAAAAGCAAGGAGGAATATTATGAAAGTTACTAAAGCGGTCATACCCGCAGCCGGGTTGGGAACAAGAGTTCTGCCCGCAACAAAATCAATGCCGAAGGAAATGCTGACTATTGTTGACAAACCTGCAATACAGTATATTGTGGAGGAAGCCGTAAACTCCGGTATCACGGATATACTTATTATCACAAACCGTGGAAAAGGAATTATTGAGGATCATTTTGACCGAAGCCCCGAGCTTGAACAAAGACTTCTTGAAACAGGGAAAAAGGATATATATGAACAGGTTGTTTCCATATCCAAGCTTGCGAATTTTTATTTCATTCGTCAAAAGGAAACAAAAGGACTCGGTCATGCTGTAAATTGTGCACGTTCATTTGTAGGGAATGAGCCTTTTGCCGTTCTTTACGGCGACGATGTTATAATAGGCGATGATCCTGCTTGCGGACAGCTTATAAGAGCCTATGAAAAATTCGGTAAGGCTGTTGTAGGTATAAAGTCAGTTCCTGAAGAGGTCATATCAAAATACAGCTCACTGAGGGTTGAGCATCTTGAGAGTAATATTTATAATTGCACCGATATGGTGGAAAAACCCCAGACAAAAGAAGAAGTTCTCTCTACTTATTCAATTCTCGGAAGATGTGTGCTTACACCTGATATTTTTGATATTCTTGACAATACCGAACCTGGAGCCGGAGGAGAAATTCAACTTACAGATGCTATGCGTACTCTTGCACAAACCGTAAATATAACAGGTGTTGATTTCACCGGCAAACGTTATGATATGGGTGATAAGCTCGGAATACTCCAGGCAACCGTTGAAATAGCACTTAAAAATCCGGCTCTCGGAGATGCTTTCAAAGCTTACCTTAAGGAAATTGTTGCTGCACTTTAAAATACACCCAAATACAAACAACCTTAGTAGATCGCTTAAATAGATTTACAAAATCGCATAAGAAGAAAATTATGTGCATATCTGACAGTACAGTGTTTACCGACAATCGCAGAAGGAAATGCAAATATTCATTATGTACAGGGATGACTCCGGGAAAAAGCATACGGACGGCGGTTGGCAGTTCTTTGACGGTACGGAAAAGGATTATACGGTGTTTTACAGAAATAAGGGAGCAAAGCTTGTAAAAATTCCGGACTTTGACACAGAAGAACTTGCGTCAAACATCATAGCCGGTTCCTGCCGCAGGGTTAAATATATATCCCACACGGAGCCAATAGAAAACTCGCCCGACTGAGGCTGGAAATTCTTTTCGGGAGCAGTAGAAGAATTTAAAAACGATCCGAGTAATTTCAAAATAGTCCGAATAATTGATATTATTGCGGACAACCAGAAAATGGTTGCTCTTTTAAATTCGGAAATCGGAACGGCATATAGGATGGACAGTAAAAAAGGGTTTGAAGAGGTCAGTTTGATTTTTAAAAGAGAATAATCATTTAATACAGGGACTGTCGTGCAAAGCTTGCATGGCAGTCCCTGATTTACTATAATTATTTATTTATGAATAAAACTTTTTAATATACCGATAATATTATCGGGTGATATTTATGAGTATAATATTCTGCGATGAGAATTGTATCTATCAGCATGAGGGAAGCTGTATTCTTGAATGTGCCTCAGCCGTGACCAACTCATCCGAAAGCGGATGTATGCACAGAATACGGCCGTCAGAGCTCCTTACCGCTGTCGAACAAGAGCGGCAACAGCATCCTGAATGGTACGGACACCAATCAGATCAATCTCAACGTCCTTCGGAAGTACAATATTTCTAAGATTATGATACGGGAGTATGCATTTTTCAAATCCAAGCCTTGCCGCCTCCGACACACGCTGTGCAGCATGGCTTACTGCCCGTATTTCTCCTGTCAGACCTATTTCTCCGAAAGCAAGAAGATTTTCGGGTATGACTATATCCTTAAGACTGCTGACAAGGGAAATGGCAACCGCAAGATCCGTTGCAGGCTCATCCAAACGCAGACCACCTATTACATTTACATAAGCATCAAGACTTGAAAAATAGTATCCGCAGCGTTTTTCCAGAACCGCAAGCAACATAGACATTCTGTTGTAGTCAAAGCCCGTTGACATTCTGCGGGCATTTCCGTATCCAGAATTTGTAACAAGACCCTGTATCTCCGCAAGTATCGGTCTGCTTCCCTCCATGGGGCAGGCAACGCACGTTCCGCTCACATTTTTCGGTCGCCCGGAAAGAAGCATAAGAGACGGATTTTCCACCTCTGAAAGACCGCTGTCACTCATCTGAAATACTCCTATTTCATTTGTCGAACCATATCTGTTTTTGACGGCACGCAGTATGCGGTATGACATTTGCCTATCCCCCTCAAAATAAAGTACGGCATCAACTATATGCTCAAGTACCTTCGGCCCCGCTATTGCTCCGTCCTTATTGACATGACCGACAACTATACAAGGTATATCAAGGGATTTTGAGGTTCGCATTAGTATATTTGTACATTCCCTTACCTGGGTGACACTTCCCGGTGAAGAGCTTAGCTCTCTGAAACTCATTGTCTGTATTGAATCCACCATAACAAGATCCGGCTTTTCGTTCTGAATATGCTCTGTTACATTTTCTATATTTGTTTCGGTCAGGATATACAGATTTTCGCAGTTTACCCCGAGCCTTGCCGCCCTCAGCTTTATCTGCCGTTTTGATTCCTCACCCGATATATACAGTATTTTAAGTATTTTACCAAGATGTGCACATATCTGCAGAAGTATTGTTGATTTACCTATACCGGGGTCACCGCCGAGCAGTATCAACGAACCCTTTACTATACCTCCGCCAAGCACCCTGTCAAGCTCCTTTGAGCCTGTATAATATCTCTCCTCATCCTCTGTGCTTATTTCGGTTATGGGAATTGCCTTTGATGGTATTGCGGTCTTTGGGGCAAAGGAACTTTTTCCCTTGAATACCTCCCGGACCTCCTCGCTCATAGTATTCCATTGCCCACATCCGGGACATTTTCCGAACCATTTTGCACTTTCATATCCACATTCTGAGCATACAAACATTGTTTTAATTTTATCTGCCATTTTGTTCCTCCTAAGAAAAATTTATTATCCGTTCTTAATTTTATGATGCATTTTTTTCATAATCCAGAAATCCGCATAATATTGCAAAAGCCAACTGTTTTTGATATTCGTCAGTGCTCAGCTTTTTTGCCTCCTCCTTATTTGAAAGGAATCCGCACTCCACAATAACCGCAGGAACCTCCGCATTGTCAAGCAGATATACCGAGCTATCTGCGGCTTTTAGCTCCCTTTTGTTTTCGGGCTGCAAAAGTCCCGTAACGGAGCGTTGTATATTCTCAGCAAGCTTTATACTATGACCGTTATTTTTTGAATAAAATATTTGTGTACCGCTGTATTTTTCCTTCTCAAATTTATTTTGATGTATGCTTATCAGAATATTACTGCTGCTTTTGTTAATTATGTCTCTCCTGTTTCTCATATCCGAAACCTTTTTCTCATGTATCGTAGATGCAGAGCTGTCGTATATGGAAATATCCTCTTCCCTTGTCATAACAACAGTATATCCCGAAGCTGTAAGCATATCCCTAAGTTTCAGAGAAACAGCAAGGTTTATATCCTTTTCAAGCACTCCGTTTGCACTTGCTCCCCCGTCCTCACCTCCATGACCGGCATCAACAATCACAACAGGCTTGGAATCAGTTGAAACGGTAAGTACCTCAGGCTCATCGTTAACGGATGCATAAAGTAATGCACCGAATAAAAACACACAAATTAATGCAGCAGAATAGTAAAAATAAAGCTTAAGCTTTTCCACGTTATCACCCCATATAGTATATGATAACGTCGGCTGATATAACACCGGTCCGTATTCACAATGAGTTACCGAAATACTTTGTTTTTTATCCTGATGAAAAAACTTCCGTGGCAATATTTTATAAGGCTGCAATTTTAGGCCTTATATACCAATATATTCCAAGCAGAAATTCGTAAAACGACAGAAAAAACAGCCGGACGAACTGCTTTGAAAGGAAAGATTACTGCAACAAAACTCCTCCCATATACCAGACAGTACACCTGACTGCTCATATGTGTAATAAATATAATCTTATTCTTCTTTTTCCGACTCCGGATATTTTATAACCGGTGCGTTCCCCTGTGCAACAGTTGCCGGTTCGTTAAGGGGCAGAGAATTTTTTATATAGAAATTCTCCTTGATTTCCGTAAGCCTGTCAAGGTTTCTGCAAAGACGCAGGTATATATTCTCCAGCCTGTCATCAAGCGTTACTGTTCCTATTTTTATATCACGCCTCAGATATGTAAGATCCTCCCTGAAAAGCTGTATTTCCTTTTCAATATCCTCAATGAGCATTATGGTGTCCATTGCCTTCTCCTGAGCCTCATCAATAACACCATGTGCCCTTACTTCTGCTTTGAGCTTTATTTTTACTATACTTTCCTGAAGCTCATCATATCTTTTGGCCTTTATAACAAGAGCGTCATACTGCTCCTGAAGCTGCCTTTTTTCGCTCAACCGAATATCAAGCTCCTTTTGATATGCTTCTATATCATTTTCACGTTGTCCCACAGCCTCCGCAAGCCGCATCTGCGTGTCCTGAAGGGATTTATACAGTGCATTCCTTGCAGCAGTCATTTCTATAAGTGCTATTCCCTTATCCGTTGCTTCAAGTTCAGCCTGTTCAAGCTTGCGCTGCAAAAATTCAATCTGCTCCTCCGGAGTAAGCTTTGAATTTGTTATATCTGTCCCGTTCTCCTCCATTGTTATCTCTGTATCCTTCTTTTCCGCATCTGACATACGCCCACCCCTCAAAATAATCATAATTCTATAATACCAAATTTTAATCTGTAAATCAACATTTATATTACTGATTTACCAAATAAAACTGTACAAAAATGTTGTTTTGCTTTACTGTATTCTACCAAAGGATTTTTCTATTTCTCTTTTTGTCATAAAGTAATAAATCGGTCGCCCATGCGGACAATACCTTACATCCCGATTTTCCTCAAGTCTGCGCACAAGCTCAATAAGCTCCTCACGGCTGTTTATGTTTCCTGCCTTGACCGCCGCTCTGCAAGCGGTGTTTGCATATATCCATTCCATTTTTTCGGATATCCTCAGTTTTTTATGTTTGCAGAGATAATCGGCTATTTCCGAAAACGACTCTATAATATCCTCGTTCCGGAGCATAACGGGAGCGGAACGTATAAGTATAGTTTTTTCTCCGAATCCGTCCACATCAAATCCCGTATCGGAAAGTATATCCTTACTTTCAAGAACCGCCTGACATTCTTCCGCATCAAGCGTTACCGACACGGGCGAAAGAAGAAATTGTGCATTTTTCCCCCTGTCCTCTTTCTTAAGTCTTTCATAAATAAGCCTTTCATGTGCCGCGTGTTTATCTATCAGCATTATCCTGTCACTGTCATATTCAAGAATTATATATGTGTTAAATACCTCTCCAATATATTTTATCGCAACAGGCATTTCGTCACACTCTGTCTGTGTATCGGAAGAAGGTGATTCTTCCGTTTTTAACTCATCATTGCGGAAATTCAGTATAATTTCCTCCGTATCCTCCTCCGCTGACTGTATTTCACCTGCATTTTCCATCATCGGAGTCACCTTGTCATAACTGCTTTTCCCACTGTTATAATCATATACAAGCTTGTTTTCCTGACCTCCGGCATCCGCCGGTACGTTATCGGGCTTATCTGTAAGGATTGCATAATCCATATCGGTAATTCTCGGAACAAGTATGACAGGCTCATCGTCCTCATCTTTAACGGAATTTATATTTTCCTGAGCCCCCAAACTGCTGCGGGATCCCGAATAGAAATTAAGCTGAGATGCCCTGTCCGTCGGAGGTATAAGAAGCTCGGGATTTTTCACTCGTATTTCCTGTGCTTTTTCAACAGCATTTCTTGTGTCATAGCTCATTATCGCATTTTTCACAGCATAATATACACCGTCAAAAACCGGACGTTCATTTGTAAAACGCACCTCAAGCTTTGCAGGATGTACATTTACATCAAGCATTGAGCAATGCATACCGATGAGAAGAACACACGATGGATATTTTCCGACCATGATACTTCCCTTATATGCCTGTTCAAGTGCTGCGGCGGCAGTTTTGGAGCGTACATATCGCCCGTTTATATAAAACATCTGCATAGTACGGTTAGCCTTGACAGATAACACGGGCTTTGATACAAAGCCACGGATTGTAATATTATTTCTGTTATACGACACAGGTATAAGACTGTCATGAAAATCCTTTCCGAACACCTGAAATATTGCATTTTCAAGATTCCCGTCACCCTTGGTTTTCATTATTTGCTTTCCGTCACGGATGAATGTAAAGCCTATCTCCGGGTGTGATAATGCCATTCTTTCAAGCAGAACATAAATTGCACTGCCCTCCGAAGCATCCTTTTTCAGGAATTTCATCCTTGCAGGTACATTATAAAAAATATCTCTGACGATTATCGTCGTTCCCTGCGGACAGCCTGTTATATCAAGCGATTTTTCCTCTCCGCCCTCTATTACATAGCGTGAACCGTCCTGTTCCTTACTGCTTCTTGTAATAACCTCCACCTTAGAAACCGCACAAATCGAAGCGAGTGCTTCTCCTCTGAAGCCTAATGTAGCTATGGCATCAAGGTCATCCTGTACCGATATCTTACTCGTTGCATGACGCAAAAAGGCATTTTTTATGTCATCTCGTTCTATGCCGCTGCCGTCATCGGTAACACGCATATATGTAATTCCGCCTTTTTGTATCTCAACCGCAACGGATTTTGCTCCTGCATCAATACAGTTTTCCACAAGCTCCTTTATTACGGAGGAGGGTCTCTCTATAACCTCACCTGCCGCTATAAGCTCGGCTATGTTCTTAGGTAATACATTGACTACTCCCAATTTTCACACCCCTCCGCCACACATTTTTAATTCTTAAGCATTTTTACAAGCTCAAATAAAATATTCATTGATTCAATAGGTGTAAGAGTATTTATATCAATCTCTCTCAGCCGTTTTTCTATCGGGGTATCCTTTGGTGCAAATGCCATCTGCGTTTCCTCCTCAGGCTCCTCCGTTTTTTTCTTTGATTGCCGTTGTATCTTCTTACTGCTTCTTTCAAGCTCCGCAAGTATTACCTTCGCTCTTTCTATAACACTGTCCGGCAGACCCGCAAGCTTTGCCACCTCTACCCCGTAGGATTCATCAGCTGCCCCCGGAATTATCCTTCTCAGGAAAGTAATATCATCCCCACGCTTAACAGCGGCTATATTATAGTTTTTGACTCCCTTAAGCTTATTTTCGAGAACTGTCAGTTCATGATAATGGGTAGCAAATAGTGTCTTTGCACCTAATTTCTTTGTATCCGCAACATATTCAAGCACAGCCCTCGCTATACTCATTCCGTCATAGGTTGAAGTACCCCGACCTATTTCATCAAGTATAAGCAAACTATTTCTTGTAGCCTTCTTCATTATATAGGCAACCTCATTCATTTCAACCATGAATGTAGACTGCCCCGTTGAAAGATCGTCGGACGCACCTATTCTTGTAAATACACTGTCCACAATGGATATATCCGCACTCTTTGCCGGCACGAACGATCCCATCTGTGTCATAAGAACGATAAGTGCGGTCTGACGCATATATGTAGATTTACCTGACATATTCGGACCTGTTATTATTGCCACTCTTTCATCATTCAGATTGAGGTTTGTGTCATTCGGAACAAATCTTGTATCATTAACAAGCCTTTCCACAACAGGATGTCTGCCCTCTGTTATATTTATCGTTCCGCTATTGTTGAGTGTAGGACAGCAGTAATCATTATCGAATGCCGCCTGTGCAAAGGAACCCATAACATCAAGCACTGCCACAGCTGATGCAGAGGATGAAATTCTGTCCACCGCCGCCGCTGTTGTATTTCTCACCTTTTCAAATATAGCATATTCAAGCTCATTTGCTCTGTCCTTTGCTCCGAGTATTCTTCTTTCAAGGTTCTTAAGCTCCTCCGTTATATATCTTTCACCATTTGTAAGCGTCTGCTTTCTGATATACTCCTTAGGAACAAGATTTTTATAGGAATTTGATACCTCAATATAATAGCCGAATACCCTGTTGTAGCCTATCTTCAATTTCGGTATCCCTGTTTTACTTCTTTCGTCGGATTCAATCTTAGCCATAAGATCCGTTCCGCCCTGCATATCAGTACGCAGACTGTCAAGCTCCTCCGAGCAGCCCACCTTTATCATTCCGCCCTCACGGACTGAAAACGGCGGCTCGTCCTCAATAGTTTTGTCTATAAGTTCAACTATATCGCTGAGTAAATCTATACTGCCATGCATTTCCCTGATAAGTCCGCTTTTTGCCCCGGCTACGCTTCCCTTTATATCCGGAAGTCTTTTTAATGCACCGCAAAGAGAACGAAGCTCCCTTGCATTTGCCGAGCCGTAAACTACTCTTGTTATTACACGCTGTATATCGAACATTCCAACAAGTGCCTCTCGCAGATTAATTCTCATCTGAACATTGTCGTAAAGCTCAGACACCGCATTCTGCCTTTTCATTATTGCACCTATATTTGCAAGCGGCTTCTCAACGTAACTTTTAATAAGCCTTTTCCCCATTGAGGTCTTTGTTTTATCAAGCACAGCAAGCAGGGATGCTGATTTATTCTTACTGTTAAGCGGCTCTACAAGTTCAAGATTTCGCCTTGTATTATAATCAAGATGTACATACTGCTCCTCGCTGTAAAGCTCAATTTTATTTATACGCTCCAAACCCACCTTTTGTGTTTTTATAAGATAGGTAATAAGAGCACCCACGGCAGAAACGGTCTGCGGCATATCCGTAAGTCCCATACTGTCAATGCTTTTTCCGACAAATTGCCCTTTTATAGTTTCCTCGGCATCTGCATATGAGAAAGCCTCGTCATCAAGCATATTGACACAGGCAGAAAGCTTATCCTTTATAAATGCGGGAAGTGTTCTGAAACGAATGGTTTCGCCGCCTATAAGAAGTTCTCTTGGAGAATATTTGAGTAATTCATCCTTAACAGCTCCTTCGCTGTCCTCGGCATCAATGAGAGTGGCATACAATTCCCCTGTAGAAATATCGCAAAAGGCTATACCGGTCTTATTTTTCTGCGTATAAACGGAACATATAAAATTATTGCTCCCCTCGTCAAGCATACTCTGCTCCATTACCGTACCCGGAGTTATAACTCTGATAACATCACGCTTAACAAGTTTTTTGGTTTTTGCGGGATCCTCCGTCTGCTCACATATAGCCACCTTATAGCCCTTCGCTATAAGTCTTGCCGCATAGCTTTCATAGCTATGGAACGGTACTCCGCACATTGGCGCACGTTCCTCAAGACCGCAGTCCTTCCCCGTAAGTGTCAGTTCAAGTTCCTGTTGTGCGGTTTTAGCATCATCAAAGAACATTTCGTAAAAATCCCCCACACGATAGAAAAGTATACAATCCTTATAATTTTCCTTTATCTCAAGATATTGCTTCATCATCGGAGAAATTTCAATCAATTCATTCACCGCCTTATATTTATCTTCCTGTGTCAGTCATAAACCTTATTTACATAAATCCTTCCCTGTGATTTTATCAGCCGCAGCCCCCACACGTTGCACAGCTTCCGCTGCAAGACGGTGTATAGTCCGCCGTATCGGGATCCTCTCCCTCTGAGGATTTCTGTATAATTGCGGAGATTCTGTTCATTATTATGTCAAAGTCGTCCTTAGCTGCATTATAATTAATCATGTGTTCATTGGACATAATTTCGGCATAAACTTTTCTCATATCCTCACCAAGCTTTTTTGAGGTATCAGGATCACGCTCATCATCCGGCTTTGTTGTCAATTCTGCAATTCCAGCACGGATTGCACTGAACTCTGCTATAAGCTTCTGCAGCTCTTTATCCTCATCAGCCGCCTGTCTTGCCATATTGAATTTTATATAGGTATCTTCCCTTTGCAGTTGTCTGCCAAGCTCTCTTGCAATTTCAATAATATCCCTGTTTTCCATAACAATCTCCTTTTTCCGATTAATTTTTCGATAGCATAATTGATATTATTTTATCAAATTTATAGGATATTGTCAAATCTATATGTGACATATTTATTCAAATAAATGTAGGTATACAATAGATATGTTACAGTTATAAAAGGATAGCAAACAGGAAGAATCTGTGTTACAGTATAAATTGTCCAAATAAACTAAAACCAGAAAGGATACTATTCACCGTGAATACTATAATACAAAAAATGGAGCATCGTCAATCCATAATTAAATATTATGAAAAGTATGGTGTAACACAGAGAAAGCCGACACAAGTTGATAAAGCCTTACACTCCAAGGCACAATGGCAAAGTAGGCGATTTCACAGAAAAGATAACGAATATCCCTACGCAACTCATCCTTTCTACTCTCTTGAAGATTGCGAAAAGCTGTTAGCTGTTCACAACAGTAAATACAATAACTTTCCTATGCGTCCTCCCCATTAGCAATCCCCTTGCGAGCTTATCAATCACTTTTTAGAAACAGGTGGGATTGGTGCTATTTAAAAATATGTAACATATCATAGACAAAACAACTTTAAAATAACTAAACTGTTCATTTTTTATGAAATTTTGCCTAAAAATAAGGAAATCCAACATACTTATACATATTACCAAATTAAAGTTTTATTTCAAAATATGTGACATATTCTCTTATAATCAGCAAGAAATTTCTGCTAATTTTTTCTTTTTTTACAAAAAAACAGCGGGGATATAATCTATATAACCCCGCTGTGAGTTCCAAAAACTACCTTATAAGTATTTTGTTTTTAATGCTCGACATATCACTCTCCGTATCGTTCGATGCATTATTACGAACGGCATAAAACTCTACTTTCTGTACGGCATTGATAAGCGTATCTCCGTAAACAACGTCAACCTGCGGTTCTGTAGGTACGACTGTGATTTTCTTCGTGCCGCTGACCATTTCCGGAATAGTTACACCCGTGGAAATATACCTCCACCCGAGCCCTGCGGAAACGTTCGTTTCCTCCGATATGCCAACCTCCGTAACAGCATATATATACCCCGGTTCAACCAAAATGTCCTTGCTATGCATATAACGGTAAGATTTGCCGTACCTGTCTTTAACTGACTCAAGCGGCTTATCATCCGCACCAAAACTCATAACCGTATACGAAGTTCCGACAAGATCGCCTTTCTCATTCTCCGCCGTCCTTTCGTATTTCTCTATTTTGAATACAAAACTCTGCTCTGCTCCCGTCATATTTAAGGAAACACTGAATAAAACAAAGTAATCCGAGCCCAAATTGATATCGTGCTAAATTATTTCACCAATCC
>CANQLX010000019.1 GCA_947624835.1 uncultured Clostridia bacterium | reverse complement strand
ACCGCTGCATTGGCAGGGAGAATTTATGCGTTTTACATCACAGGAGCTTAGTCGTGGAGAATAAAGCATTAAAAACAGTTGAAAAATATAATATGCTGAGTCACGGTGATACAGTAATAATAGGTCTGTCAGGCGGTGCGGATTCCTGTGCGTTATTCTATTTTTTGCTTTCACTCAGACAAAGTCTAGGTCTGAATATTATAGCCTGTCATGTCAATCATATGCTCAGGGGTGAGGAAGCTGACAGGGATGAAATGTTTGTGAAAAAGCTTTGCGAAGAAAACTCCGTTGAGTTCCGACTTCTTAGAACTGATGTAGCCGCAAGGGCAAAAGAGCTTAAGGAAAGCACGGAAAAATGCGGGCGTGATATCCGATATGCATTTTTTGAAAAAACGGCAGGAGAATACGGCGGAAAAATCGCAACAGCACATACTGCCTCGGATAATGCGGAAACAGTGCTTTTTAATCTGACAAGAGGATGTGGAATAAGGGGTTTATGCGGAATCCCGCCGGTAAGAGGAAATATAGTCAGACCGCTTATTGAGGTGACAAGAGCAGAAATTGAGGAATACTGCAATAAGCATGGATATAAGTTTATAACCGACAGCAGCAACCTTGAAAGGGAGTATACAAGAAATATACTCCGGCTTGATGTTATACCGGTATTAAAGGAGATAAATCCGTCATTTGAGGAAAATATTTCCGGAATGACTCAAAGGATGATGTGTAATGCCGGATATCTTTATACATCCGCAGAGAAGGTTCTTGCTTGTGCATATACCGATAAAGGATATAAGGCTGATGTACTTTACAACTGCAACGATGCAGTATTTGCCGAGGTTATTGCAATATTGACGAAGGAATTTGGTATCATACCCGAAGCAAAGCATATAAAGCTGATAAAAGGAATTTGTTCTTCCTCCGGAGCTGTGGAGATAAAAAGTAAAATTTATGCAGTTTCAAATCAGGGATTTTTGAGAATAATAAGAAGGCAGGAGGAAATCTCAAAAGAAGAAATAACTTATTCGGGTCAGGATTTGATTGTAATTAGTGATAAAAAGTTCAAACTTTCGGTAGTAAATATAGAGGAATTTCACAAGCGTCAAAAAAATAACAAATTTTTATTTAATTATTGCCTTGATTATGATACAATAGCAATGTCGGGTATGATATTCCGTTTCAGAAGAAGCGGAGATAAGTTCCGCCTTCCAAAGAGAAACATAACCAAATCATTGAAAAGACTCTTCAATGAGCTTAAAATACCGAGGGACAAGAGGGAGAGTATACTTGTCCTTGCAGACGGCAGCGAAGTACTTTGGATAGAGGGAATAGGAACGTCCGAAAGCTGTACGGTAAAGACGGGTTCAAAAAGGGTACTGATGATAGAGCCGTGTAATTTTGACCTTTCAGAAAGGGTATGAGATATGTATGAGGATATAGAAAAGGTTCTTTTTGATGAGGAAGATATTTCCCGTGCCGCAGATGATATGGCTTCATGCATAAATAATGACTACAGAGGGTGCAGACCTGTCATTATAGGTGTTCTGAAGGGAAGCTTTATTTTTCTTGCCGACCTTGTACGCAGGCTGGAAATTGACTTCATGGTCGATTTCATAAAAGCGTCAAGCTATGGCGGAAATACAGAGTCGTCAGGAAAGGTAAAGATTACGTCGGATATATCCGTAGATATCAGAGGCAGGGACGTAATAATTGTCGAGGATATACTCGATACCGGATACACACTGTCATACATAACGGAATATCTAAAGGGATTTTCGCCTCACTCTGTGAAAATATGTACATTGTTTGATAAGCCGGGCAGAAGAACCGTGCCGATAAAGCCCGATTATGCGGGTATTGTAATTGACGATATGTTTATAGTCGGATACGGTCTTGATTATAATGAAAAATACAGGGGGATGCCATATGTAGGTGTTCCGAAAACGCAATCCAATAAAACAAAGGAGTGACAATTCATTGGACAACAAGAAAACGATTAGAAACCTTTTAATTTATCTCGGAATCCCGATAGTGCTTGTCATAATTTTTACGGTTTTCTTTTCAATGCAGAAGACGGATGACAGAAGTACATCGGAAATAATTTATCTCTTCAAGGATAACAGTGTAAAGGAATATTCTCTCGATTTTGGAACGGGAGAACTTAATATCGTCAAGACGGATGGTAAAAAAATACAAACCTCTGTTGCGAGTGTGGCACTTTTCCTTGATGCAGTTGATCCGTATGTGGAAGCCTACAATGAAAAAAATCCGGATAATCCCATGAAATTCACATGGAAACCGGCTGCGGATAATTCATTCTGGATAAATATAATGCCCAATATCATACTGGTTGTTTTGCTGTTGGCGGTATGGCTGTATTTCATGCGGCGGTTCTCAAACGGTATGGGAGATGCAGGCAAGTCATTTTCCTTCGGTAAGGCTAAGATTAAGAGTGTAAATGATGAAAAGAGAAAGACAACCTTTGCCGATGTTGCCGGAGCGGATGAGGAAAAAGAGGAGCTGAGAGAAATAGTAGAGTTTCTCAAGGATCCAAAAAAATACAATGAGCTTGGTGCGAGAATACCCAAGGGTGTATTGCTTGTGGGTCCTCCCGGTACAGGTAAAACACTTCTTGCAAGAGCTGTGGCAGGCGAGGCAGGCGTACAATTTTTCTCTATTTCAGGTTCTGATTTTGTGGAAATGTTTGTAGGTGTCGGTGCTTCGAGAGTAAGGGATCTTTTTGAGCAGGCACATAAAAGCTCACCGTGTATAATTTTCATAGATGAGATTGATGCGGTCGGCAGACAGAGAGGTGCAGGTCTCGGCGGCGGACATGACGAGCGTGAGCAGACGCTTAACCAGCTTCTTGTTGAAATGGACGGCTTCGGAGCAAACGAGGGTGTAATAATGATTGCGGCAACAAACCGTCCGGATATACTTGACCCGGCACTTATGCGTCCGGGAAGATTTGACAGACAGGTTATTGTCGGCAGACCCGATATCAAGGGCAGAGAAGAAATTCTTAAGGTTCATGCAAAGGGAAAGCCGCTTGCACCGGATGTAAACCTCAAAACGATTGCGAAATCCACAGCAGGCTTCACAGGTGCCGACCTTGAAAATCTTCTTAACGAGGCTGCACTTCTTGCGGCAAGAAGAGATCTTAAGGCAATAACAATGACAGAGGTTGAGGAAGCGACAATAAAGGTTGTTGTCGGGGCGGAGAAAAAGTCAAGGGTTATGTCTGATAAGGAGAAAAAGCTTACTGCATATCATGAAGCAGGTCATGCTATTGCGACATACTTCAGTCCGACTCAGGATCCCGTTCATCAGATATCAATCATACCCAGAGGCATGGCGGGCGGATTTACGATGTCACTTCCGTCCGAGGACAGGAGTTACCGTTCCAAAAACGAGATGCTTGAGGAGATAGTTGTCCTTCTCGGCGGACGTGTTGCCGAAGCACTTATTCTCGGCGATATATCAACCGGTGCATCAAATGATATTGAAAGGGCAACTAACCTTGTATTTTCGATGATAACGAAATACGGTATGAGTGAAAAGCTCGGACCTATAACGTTTGGTTCATCTGACGGAGAGGTATTCCTCGGCAAGGAATTTGGACATAATAAGACTTATTCGGAGGAAACAGCCGCCAAAATAGATGAGGAAATCGAGAGATATATTACTGACGGTTACAATAAAACGGAAGAAATTCTCAAGGCACATACTCCTGAGTTGCATAGGGTTGCACAGTTCCTGTTTGAGCATGAAAAGATGACAGGTGAGCAGTTCATATGTGCAATGGAGGGCAAGGAAATTCCTGTTGAGTCTATTGACGATGGAGTTGAATCTTTAAATTTAATAAAATAATAATATTTAAAACTGTATAAGGAGTGCGATATGGCACTCCTTATGTTCATTAAGTGTGAGAAATTTAAAAATGATGTTGATTGAATTTTCGGAGGAAAATATAATGCCATTCAAAAAAATAGTTGTAAAAGGTGCCCGTGAGCACAATCTTAAAAACATAAATGTAGATATTCCCCGTGACGAGCTTGTTGTACTTACGGGACTTTCGGGTTCGGGCAAATCATCACTTGCCTTTGATACGCTTTATGCGGAGGGTCAGAGAAGATACGTAGAGTCGCTTTCATCCTATGCAAGAATGTTTCTCGGACAAATGGATAAGCCCGATGTTGACAGCATAGACGGACTTTCTCCGGCAATTTCAATAGACCAGAAAACAACGTCAAAAAATCCACGCTCAACAGTCGGAACTGTTACAGAAATTTATGATTATCTCAGACTTATGTATGCAAGAATAGGAATACCTCATTGCCCCGTATGCGGAAGAGAGATAAAGCAGCAGACAATAGACCAGATTGTCGATAAGGTAATGGAGATGCCCGATGGTACAAAAATTCAGGTTATGGCACCTGTTGTAAAGGCTAAAAAGGGTCAGCATCAGAAGGAACTTGAATCCGCCACAAAAAGCGGCTTTGTCCGTGTTAGGATAGATGGAATAATTTATGACCTTGCGGAAAAAATAAGCCTTGAAAAAAATAAAAAGCATAACATAGATATAGTGGTTGACAGACTTGTAATAAAGGACGAGATACGCTCCCGACTCACGGATTCCATTGAAACAGCCTCAAAGCTTGCCGGAGGACTTACAGTGGTTGCGGTAAACGGCGGAGAGGATATATTGTTTTCTCAGAATTATGCCTGCCCGGAGCATGGAGTAAGTATAGATGAGCTTAGCCCGAGAATGTTTTCATTTAATAACCCATATGGTGCGTGTAAAAAGTGTACGGGTCTTGGGGTATTTATGAAGATAGATATTGACAGGATAATACCCGATATGACAAAATCCGTCCGACAGGGCGGAATAAAGGGAAGCGGCTGGGCAATGGAGGGAAGCACCATTGCAACAATGTATTTTGAGGCACTCGCTGAGAAATATAATTTTTCGCTCGATGCACCGCTGAATACTCTTCCCGGAGAGATAATAGATATCCTTTTGTACGGAACAAAGGGGGAGAAAATTACAGTACATCGTAAAAACGAATACGGCAGCGGAATATATCAGACGGAATTTGAGGGTATAATCAACAATCTTGAAAGACGTTTCAGAGAAACACAAAGTGCGTGGATAAAGGCGGAGATAGAGAGCTATATGTCTGCTGTTCCGTGTGACGCCTGCAAGGGAAAAAGACTTTCGCCGGAAAGTCTTGCCGTTACTGTGGGCGGACTTAATATAAGTGAGTTTTGTGATATGTCCGTGGAAAAGGCATTGGAGTTTGTAAAGGAATCAAGGCTTACCAACAGAGAAAAGCTTATTGCAAAGGCTATCACAAAGGAAATAGACAGCAGACTTAGTTTTCTTAACAGCGTAGGTCTTTCCTATCTTACGCTTTCACGCTCAGCCGGAACGCTATCCGGCGGCGAAAGTCAGAGAATAAGACTTGCAACACAGATAGGATCATCACTTTCCGGTGTGCTTTATATTCTTGACGAGCCGAGTATAGGTCTGCATCAGCGTGATAATGACAAACTTATAGGAACGCTTAAGAACCTGCGTGATCTCGGAAATACCGTTATAGTAGTTGAACATGACGAGGATACAATGTATGCGGCGGATCATATTATAGATATCGGTCCGGGAGCCGGTATTCATGGCGGCGAGCTTGTATGTGCGGGTACGGTTGAGGATATAAAAAAGTGTGAAAGATCTATGACAGGTCAATATCTGAGCGGAAAGAAATTTATACCTGTTCCCGAGGAAAGAAGAAAGGGAAACGGGCATAAGCTTAAAGTAATAGGAGCTTATCAAAATAACCTCAAGAAAATAGATGTTGAGTTTCCGCTTGGTAAGTTCATATGCGTGACAGGTGTTTCAGGCTCCGGAAAATCCTCACTGGTAAATGAAATATTGTATAAGCAGCTTGCAACGGACCTCAATAAGGCACGACCTGTTCCGGTATGCTGCAAGAAAATAACGGGAGCGGAATATCTTGATAAGGTCATAGATATAAACCAATCTCCGATAGGCAGGACACCTCGCTCAAATCCTGCGACCTATACGGGTGTATTTACCGATATCAGAGATCTTTTTGCACAGACAAATGAAGCAAAAATCAGGGGCTTTACATCAAGCAGATTTTCCTTTAATGTAAAGGGCGGAAGATGTGAGGCTTGTCAGGGTGACGGCATAATCAAAATAGAAATGCATTTTCTCCCTGATGTATATGTACCCTGCGAAGTGTGCGGAGGAAAACGCTATAACAGAGAAACGCTTGAGGTTAAGTATAAGGGTAAATCAATATATGATGTTCTTGAAATGACGGTTGAAGAGGGATGTATATTTTTTGAGAACATACCCCGTATATACAATAAACTAAAAACTCTGAAGGACGTGGGACTTGGCTATATAAAGATAGGTCAGCCGTCAACTACACTTTCGGGCGGTGAAGCACAGAGGATAAAGCTTGCCTCGGAGCTTTCAAAACGCTCAACAGGAAAGACAATATATATACTTGATGAGCCGACAACAGGGCTCCATATTGCAGATGTGCATAAGCTTACAGAGGTTTTGCAAAAATTCGTTGACGGAGGGAATACGGTTGTTGTTATAGAGCATAATCTTGATCTTATAAAAACGGCGGATTATATAATAGACCTCGGACCGGAGGGAGGAAACGGCGGCGGAACGGTTGTCGCCTGCGGAACCCCGGAAGAAATAGCAAATTGTACCGAGTCATATACAGGAATTTATCTGAAAAAGTATCTGAGGTAAAACCGTGAAAATTAAAGCCTATGAGGTCACAAGGCTTATAATGAGGTGGATGTATTGTTCGGATATTTACAGATAGATAAGGACGAGCTTAAGGTAAAGGATTACCGACTTTACAAAAGTGTTTACTGCGGACTGTGTCGGCAAATGGGAAAGGATTACGGTATAGCGGCAAGACTTACCCTCAGCTATGACTGTACGGTGCTCGCACTGCTGTATATGTCGCTCAATTCCGAAAAATGCAGAGTGATACATAAGAGATGTGTAGTCAATCCTCTGAAAAAGTGCGAATTTTGTAATTGCGAGGGGAAAGCTCTTGAATTTGCCGGTGCGGTATCGGTGATAATGAGTTATAATAAGCTGGAGGATGATATAAACGACAGTAAGGCATTAAAAAAACTGACAGCACGTATAATGAAATTAGTCTTTAAAAGAAATTACAAGGAGGCAGCAGGGAAATATCCGGAAATAGCGGCCATAACGGAGCAAATGCTTAAAAAACAGACAGCGGCAGAAAGTGAACAGGCGGATATTGATAGGGCGGCGGAGCCTACTGCCGAGCTTATATCAAAGCTTTGTGCCATGCTTGGTTTGAAGGGTCACAGTGTTCATGCAGCTGAGGTTTTCGGTTATTATGTAGGAAGATGGATATATCTTATGGATGCTGCCGATGATCTGGAAAAAGATATCGAATTCGGCGTTTTTAATCCTTTTAAGTCAAAATATAACGGAGATATAGAAGAAACTATGGCATATTGTAATGAAGTACTGAATATGACTGCTGCACAGATAACGCTTGCTTATGATCTTCTTGATATAGGTGCATATAAGAGTATTCTTGACAATATAATTTATGACGGAATCCCCAAAAAACAGAGATACTGCATCTTCGGCAAATACAGTCGGGGGAACGGGAAGCGTAGGAGAGTTAAAAAACGGTAAAGTATAAGCTGACCGTGTAAACTGTCGGGAATTTATATGTAAGGAGTGAATATGATAGATGAATGACCCATATGGAATACTCGGTGTTCCGGGAAATGCCAACGATGATGAAATAAAAAAGGCTTACAGAACTCTTGTTAAAAAATATCACCCTGACAGATATCAGAACAGTCCCCTTTCAAAAGAAGCTAATGAGAAGATGAAGGAAATTAATCTTGCTTATGATACTGTGATGAAGGAAAGACACGGGAAAACAACGTACATTAACGGAAAAAACAGTGATAATACCCAATATGATGAAAAAAGCAGAAATGCAAATACATATAATTATTCGGGAAATGCGGTTTATGAAAGGGTCAGGATGTTGATAAAGGGTTTTAATTTTACGGAGGCAGAGCAACTTTTGGGTGATATATTGCCGACCGGGCGTACATCTGAATGGTATTATCTTATGTGTGTTATATCATATAACAGGGGGTGGCTCGAGGAGGCAAATAATTATATAGAAACCGCATATTCAATGGATCCATCAAATGCGGAATATTATGAAATGTACAGATCAATAAAGAACCAGCGTGAAGGGACTGCAAAACATACAGGAGAAAACAGTATAAGTGACTGCTTCGGTGATTGCTGTTGCGATTGCTGTGAAGATATGTGTAATATATTACGCCGTTTCCGATAAGAATAGAAATATTTTTTTATAAATATATTTATTTTTTCTTTTATTGATGTTTTCTAATTTTTGCCCTTAATTTTCTATATGTTTATTTATTGAAAAATGATTAAAAATAGGTTATAATTATTACAAGCTATAAAATAAGGGTGCTGTTGGTTATGTACCTTAAAAATTACAAAGATGTAATAAAATGAAAGGTCGTGTAATCATTGAGAACTAAAGGGCGGACTTTAAGGGGAAGATTTGTTGATAAAACAATAAATGTCCCCAAAGGACTGATTAAATTTTTGGCTATTATGTGTATGGTTGCGTTGCTGTGTACTTCTATACCGTTGGTATCTCTGTCGGTGGTAGGTGCACAGGTTCCGATTTACGCAAAGACAACAGATTATCTGAATCTCAGAACAGGTGCCGGAACGCAGTATGGTGTTGTTACCGTAATTGATGACAATACTACGGTGAGTGTTACCGAGAGGACAAATTCTAATTGGGTCAAGGTAAAGCTTTCAAACGGAAAGACCGGATATTGTTCCGGTGATTATATCGAAATCACAACAGATGCAAAAACTACAGGTTATGTTAATTTGAGAACCGGAGCCGGAACAAACTATTCTGTCAAGCAAACGCTTAATCCGGGTGTTGTGCTTGATATAAAGATGTTCTGCAATAAATCGTGGGCAAAGGTAAGGCTTTCAAACGGTACGACAGGATATGTTTGCACAGACTATGTAAATTATGTTAATAATGGTTCGACAGGAAATGATTTTGTCAAGGTGAGTATATCCAAAACCTCGGCAACGCTTAATGTAGGAAAAACAGTTACACTGACTGCAACGACCAACTCAGGCGGAAAATTCACATGGTCAAGCTCAAATACCAGGATTGCCACAGTTACCTCCGGCGGTGTGGTAAAGGGTGTCAGTGCCGGCACAGCCACAATAACCGCAAAGGACAGTAAATCGGGAAAAACCGTTAAGTGTACGGTCAAGGTGAGCGGAGTTGTTCTTACTGCAATAAAACTGCCCGAAAGCTCAAAATCACTTACGACCGGCGGTTCATATACAATTAAGCCGACAATAACCCCGTCAAACGGAAAGGTGAGCTATTCGACGTCAAATAAATCAGTTGCAACCGTAAGCTCAAGCGGTGTTGTAAAGGCTGTAAAAGCCGGAACGGCAAAAATTACCGTGGCTGATGTAAACGGAAGTAAAAAGGCGGTGCTTACCGTAAATGTAAGCGACAAGCTGACGATATCAAAAACCTCCGTAACGCTTGACATAGGTAACACGGCTGCGCTCACTGCAACAACGAGCTCAGGCGGAAAATTCACATGGTCAAGCTCTGATAAAAAAATTGCAACAGTAGATTCAAAGGGTGTTGTAAAGGCAGTTGCGGCAGGGTCGGCGACCATAACCGCAAAGGACGGTAAATCGGGAAAAACCGTTAAATGTACCGTTAAGGTAAATAAGCCTGCTGTTTTGACGGCAATAAAACTTTCGGAAAGCTCGAAGTCACTGACAGTCGGATCGTCCCACACAATTAAGCCGACAATAACTCCGTCAAACGGAAAGGTAAGCTATTCGACGTCGGATAAATCAGTTGCAACCGTAACATCGGGCGGTGTTGTAAAGGCTGTAAAGGCAGGAACGGCAAAAATTACTGTGGCTGATGTAAACGGAAGTAAAAAGGCGGTGCTTACTGTAAATGTAAGCGATAAGCTGACGATATCAAAAACCTCCGCAACTATCAATATTGGCGGCGTTGTTGCACTTAGTGCAACAACGACATCCGGAGGAGAATTTACATGGTCAAGCTCGAATAAGAATGTTGCAACCGTTTCGTCAAAAGGAACAGTAAGGGGTGTTTCCGAGGGTTCGGCAGCAATAACGGCAAAGGACAGTAAATTGGGGAAAACCGTTAAATGTACCGTTAAGGTAAATAAGCTTGTTGTTTTGACAGCAATAAAACTTTCGGAAAGCTCGAAGTCACTGACAGTCGGATCGTCCTACACAATTAAGCCGACAATAACTCCGTCAAACGGAAAGGTAAGCTATTCGACGTCAAATAAATCAGTTGCAACCGTAACATCGGGCGGTGTTGTAAAGGCTGTAAAGGCAGGAACGGCAAAAATTACTGTGGCTGATGTAAACGGAAGTAAAAAGGCGGTGCTTACTGTAAATGTAAGCGATAAGCTGACGATATCAAAAACCTCCGCAACTATCAATATTGGCGGCGTTGTTGCACTTAGTGCAACAACGACATCCGGAGGAGAATTTACATGGTCAAGCTCGAATAAGAATGTTGCAACCGTTTCGTCAAAAGGAACAGTAAGGGGTGTTTCCGAGGGTTCGGCAGCAATAACGGCAAAGGACAGTAAATTGGGGAAAACCGTTAAATGTACCGTTAAGGTAAATAAGCTTGTTGTTTTGACAGCAATAAAACTTTCGGAAAGCTCGAAGTCACTGACAGTCGGATCGTCCTACACAATTAAGCCGACAATAACTCCGTCAAACGGAAAGGTAAGCTATTTGACGTCAAATAAATCAGTTGCAACCGTAAGTTCGAGCGGTGTCGTAAAGGCTGTAAAGGCAGGAACGGCAAAAATTACCGTGGCTGATGTAAACGGAAGTAAAAATGCGGTAGTGACGGTAAAGGTAGAGGATAAGCTTACGGTATCGAGAGCATGGGTGATACTTGATGTCGGCAGAACGGTTTCGGTCAAGGCAACAACGACATCCGGAGGGAAATTTACATGGTCAAGCTCAAATAAGAATGTTGCGACAGTGACTTCGGACGGAAAAATAAAGGGTATTGCACCGGGCAGTGCAACAGTTACGGCTAAGGACGGTAAATCCGGCAAAACCGTTAAATGTTCTGTGACGGTCAATGAAGTAGTGCTGACATCAATAAAGCTTCCGGAAAGCTCTAAATCGCTTACGGTCGGATCGTCCTACACAATTAAGCCGACAATAACTCCGTCAAACGGAAAGGTAAGCTATTCGACATCGAATAAAACCGTTGCTACTGTAACATCTGCCGGTGTTGTTAAGGCTGTGAAAGCGGGAACAGCTAATATTAAAGTATACGACCCCAACGGAAGCAAAAGTGCAACGCTTAAGGTTACCGTTCAGTCATTGCCTACTATTACTATTTCAAAATCATCTGCAAACATTAATTTGGGAGCGAACATAACCTTGAAGGCCGCTTTGTCAAATAACGGAAGTGTTAAGTGGTCTACCTCAAATTCCAATGTAGCAGCAGTACGTAACGGAGTGGTCAGCGGTCTGAAGTCGGGTACGGCTAATATAACAGCCTCCGATTCGACGGGCAAGGTCAAGGCAACCTGTAAAATTACAGTTAAAAGTGTATCTTCAAGAGGTATGAGCCTCTCGAGATACTCGGCAAGCACAACCGCAGGAAAGACGATTTATATAAAGGGATATTCAAACTGCGGTGCTTATTGGGGAACAAGCAATTCAAATATTGCAACGGTACGGGACGGTTTCATACAGACGAAAAATCCGGGCAAGGTTGCTATAACATATACAAACTCAAATGGTTCAAGAGTTGTATGCGTTGTCACTGTAAATAATGCCGATCCGATAAAGTTTACTTATTCCTCTCCAAATTCTGCGGTTCGCAATTCTAATGTGAAGCTGATCGCTATAACGGATAAGACACGTACGGCTGTCAAGTTTGTTATAACTGTGAACGGAAAGAATGTTACCGTCAATGCCAACGAGAAAAAATCAGATGGAAATACATATGTATGGACAGCAACATATAAGGCAACTGTTGCAGGTACACTGAAATATAAGGCATATTCATATAAGGATTCAAAATGGTCAACAAGCTCGGACGGTGAAGCAGATATATATGTAACAACCAAAACAGATAAAAAGAAAACAACAACCGATAAACTCCGTGCAAGTGATGAAGTAATAAAGTTCATAGGTGAAAAGGAGGGCTATGTTTCACAGATTACATATGATACCCTTGCAAACAATATTCCTACGCTCGGATATGGATATGTTGTCTGGGAAGGCTGGTCATTTTATGATAACCTGACCAAAAATGAGGCTTATGCCCTTCTTGTAAGTGCCGTGAATCAAGAGGTTTATGCAAGAAGAGTGAACGAAATGCTTGTTGCTAATAAAATAAAGTTCAATCAACAGCAATTTGATGCTCTTGTATCGTTCTCATACAACCTTGGAACAGGCTGGACATACTCCTCGGATCTTTTGGATATTCTTTGCAATTCCTATGGTCCGTCCACATCAAGCGGTACAGCGACAGCAACTGTAGATGCAGACGGAGGACTTTACCTCAGAAAGAGTTATACGACCTCCTCCGATATAATTACACTTATGCCTGACGGCTCGACAGTTACACTTGTAAGCACAAATGTGTATAACGGTGTTTGGTATAAGGTAAAGACATCAAGCGGAAAAGTCGGTTATTGCAGCGGTACATATCTGAATTTGCATTATTCGGGTTCCAATGCCAGAGATCTTAATTATGTAAATAAAAATGCACTTATAAAAGAAATGCTTGCTTATCATCATGCAGGCGGAGTATGCTATTACGGACTTCTTTACAGACGTGCCGATGAATTGGAAATGTTCCTCTATGGAGATTATGCGGCAGACGGACGTAATAATAAACACAATTTTCCGAGTCCGTATTGTATTTCATGGTGATGAACCGAGAGGGCGGCGTAACTGCCGCCCTTGAAATATTTATGTTATGAGGTGTTAAAATTATGAGTAAAAAAATAGGTTTTATCGGAGCAGGAAATATGGCTACGGCTATTATTGGAGGATTGCTCGGAAATAAGCTGAAATCGGCTGAGGATATCCTTGTATTTGACTTGGATGAGGCTAAGCTTTCCGACATGGCTGAAAAGGGTATAGCATCGACCGCAACAGGCTCTGAGCTTGTTAAAAGGTCTGATATTATTGTCCTTGCTGTTAAACCTCAGAATTATGACGAGGTTTTATCCGAAATTAAGATCGCTGCTGATGAAAACAAAATATTTGTAACGATAGCAGCCGGTATTTCGATAGAATATGTACGCAAAGGTCTTGAAAAGAACTGTCCTGCCGTGCGTGTTATGCCGAATACGCCGCTCTTGCTCGGGAAGGGTGCAACGGCAATGTGCCGCTCGGAAAATATTAAGGATGAAGATTTTGATGAGGTGTATAATATGTTTGCACTCTCCGGAGAGGTTGCCATATTGCCGGAGGAGCAGATGAATGCTGTTATAGCGGTCAACGGAAGCAGTCCGGCTTATGTGTACCTTTTTGCAAAATCCATGGTAGATTATGCTGTTTCTGTAGGAATAGACAGAGATACCGCCCTCAGGCTTGTATGTAAGACCTTTGAGGGAAGTGCGGAAATGTTGAGAAGTGGAAATGCTGCTCCCGAAGAATTAATACAGAGAGTTTGTTCAAAGGGTGGTACAACGATTGAAGCTATGAATGTGCTAAATGAAAGAAATGTGCCTCAGGCTATAATTGACGCTATGGCGGCTTGTACAAGAAGAGCAGGAGAGCTTAGTAAATAATTACAAATTTAAGGACCGTAAAATTATAATAAGTTATAAAAATGTTGAATAATAAAGATCAGTATATTATTTTTTTGCAAATTCTTGACTTAAGTATGATTTAATCGTATAATTGTATCAGCACAGGTTCTTATTTTAATTAATGTAGGGGGAAACGAAATGTATTGTAAGTCATGTGGGGCATATATGGAAGATTCGTTCAATGTATGCCAAAACTGCGGTACGAAGAAAGGGTTAGGGGCTTCTTTTTGTGACAAATGCGGTGCCGTAAGGCAGGTAGGTATGGCATTTTGCCAGAGTTGCGGAAATAAGCTTGACGAGCAGCAGAATACTGTTCAGAACACATCTCCGTATGCTCAGCAGACGACGGCTCAGCAATATCAGAGTGTTGCACAGATGGATAATTCGCAGTATCTTCCGTCAAAGAAGTTTTGCAGAAACTGCGGTTCGCAGGTTATGAATAATCAAGTTATTTGTACTAAATGCGGTGTTAAGGTGGGTCAGGGAACGTCATTCTGTCCACATTGTGCTGCACCTGTCCAGCCCGGTGCCGAAGCTTGTATGAGTTGTGGACAGAGTCTTAAGGGATTTGATATAAACAGCTATTTCAAAGATTTTTATGAAAATTTTGCTTCAATATTCAGAACAACAGATATAAAATCATTGATTTTTGACTATGGTGCAATTTTTATAAGCGTCATAATGTTTATACTTTCCTTTATTCCGTCAATAGAGGCAGTAGCAAGTGCATGGGGGGTATCGACGTCTAACGGTACGAATATTTATGGTAATAACGGTTTCTGCGGTTTCCTGTTGATTCTTGCATTTGTTACGGCCATTGCACGTTTTGAGCCTAATATAAATAAATTTGTCAATACAAATCAGCAGCTCGGTAAGTATTATGTTTTTGTAACACCGGGATTGATGTTGATAAGCCTGATTATAACAGTTATTGATGTTATCACTAGCGGAGCCGTAGCGTCGATTTACAGTTATGGTACATCCTCGTATGGTGTTTCGGTAGCTGTGTACTTCAATTTCTGGGGTTGGATTATGATAATATTTACACTTGCCGCTGCGGTATGTGCGGTGTTGTCCTTCCTCAGAAAGCAAAATATATTGAAGTTTTAAGAATTGATTCATAATTAACCGTACCTGAGTCATCTTGGGTGCGGTTTTATATTTAATGTGAAATTTTGAGTGTGTGTACATATTTTAATATAATATATTATTAAATTTATATAAATAGATGAAAATATCAGTTATTACAAATTCCCTCATAATTCCATTTGACATAATACGGCAGTTGATGTTATACTAATATTGCAATTAAAAATGTGATTACTACCTGATGTATTCAATTTTGGGAGTGGTTGTCTTGGATACCCGTAGCTATGTTATTAAAAATAATTCTATGCTCTATGAGGCATACGGCAGTGATAGATTTGTTTACAAGAGTAAACCGGTTTATTCAGCTGTTAAAAGGTTATTTGATGTAATTCTCTCATTTTTTGCAATAGTTGTATTGAGCCCGATTTTTCTTATAGTTGCGGTACTGATTTCAGTGTGGGACAAAAAAGGAAAACCGATTTTTGTCCAGAAACGCTGCGGCAGAAACGGCAAAATATTCAAGCTTTATAAATTCAGAACAATGTGTGTTGATGCTGAGGAAAAAAAGAATGGTCTTCGTGAAATGAATGAAATGGACGGTCCTGTATTCAAAATAAAAAACGACCCGCGTATAACAGGTATAGGCAGGTTTCTGAGAGCAACAAATATAGATGAACTCCCACAGCTTTTCAATATACTGAAGGGTGATATGTCGATTGTCGGACCAAGACCTGCATTGCCTGACGAGGTGCGGCAATATGACGAGGTTGACAGACTCAGACTTCTTGTGATACCGGGGCTTACTTGTTATTGGCAGGTCAGTCCTGACAGAAATGACATATCCTTTAAGGAATGGATGGAGCTTGACAGAAAATATATTTCAAAAAGAGGTATATGGCTTGACATAAAGCTTATTTTAAAAACTGCATATTCGGTTGTCTTTCGCCATGACGGAAGATGAGGATATTCCCGGACCGATAAGGCTCGGGATTTTCCTTTTGTGCAGATAATAAAGCCAAAAAGCTATGCCACCGTATTAATTTATTAAGGATAAAATAATAATTAATAAAATTTTATAAATTTGCCAAATAATACTTGATTTTTTTCCAAAAAGAGTTTACAATATAGTTAGCACTCGGAGGTCGAGAGTGCTAATTATATTTTTAAATTATGTTTTGCTGTAAGGAGGCAGTAATTATGACAATTAAACCATTACTCGACAGAGTTGTTGTAAAGGCTGAGGAAGCTGAAGAAACAACAAAAAGCGGTATTGTACTTACCGCAGCTTCACAGGAAAAGCCTCAGTTTGCTACCGTTGTGGCTGTAGGGCCCGGCGGAATGGTTGACGGCAACGAAGTAACAATGTATGTAAATGTAGGCGATAAGGTTATAACAAGCAAATATTCCGGCACAGAGGTTAAGCTCGATGATCAGGAATATACAATAGTCCGTCAGTCGGATATTCTTGCTGTTGTAGAATAATTGAGAAAGAGGAATTCGGAGGTAATTAATTATGGCTAAACAGATAGCATACGGAGAGGACGCAAGAAAGGCTCTCCTCAGCGGTATTGACCAGCTTGCAAATACCGTCAAAATCACACTTGGCCCGAAGGGCAGAAATGTAGTTCTTGACAAGAAGTTCGGTGCACCGCTTATCACAAACGACGGTGTTACGATTGCTAAGGAAATCGAGCTTGACGATCCCTTTGAGAATATGGGGGCACAGCTTGTTAAAGAGGTTTCCATAAAGACAAATGATGTTGCAGGTGACGGTACAACGACCGCTACACTTCTTGCACAGGCCCTTATCCGTGAGGGTATGAAGAATGTTACGGCAGGTGCTAACCCGATGATTCTCAAAAAGGGTATCAGCAAGGCTGTAGATACTGCCGTTGAAACACTTAAGTCCAATTCAAAACAGGTAGAGGGCTCAAAGGATATAGCAAGGGTTGCTACAATCTCCGCCGGCGATGACGTTATCGGTAATCTTATTGCAGAGGCAATGGAAAAGGTAGGCAATGACGGTGTTATAACCGTTGAGGAGTCCAAGACTGCCGAAACATACTCAGAGGTCGTTGAGGGTATGATGTTTGACAGAGGCTACATCACACCTTATATGTGTACAGACACAGATAAGATGGAAGCAGTTATTGACGATGCTCTTGTTCTTATTACAGATAAGAAGATATCCAATATTCAGGAAATACTCCCCATTCTTGAGGAAATTGTAAAGACAGGAAAGAAGCTTGTTATTATAGCTGAGGATATCGAGGGTGAGGCACTTACAACACTTATAGTTAATAAGCTCCGTGGTACATTCACCTGTGTTGGTGTTAAGGCTCCCGGTTTCGGTGACAGAAGAAAGGAAATGCTCCAGGATATCGCTGTTCTTACAGGCGGTACGGTGATTTCATCTGAACTCGGTCTTGAGCTTAAGGACACAACACTTGATCAGCTTGGAAGAGCCCGTCAGATCAAGGTTGACAAGGAGAATACGGTTATCGTTGACGGTGCAGGCGAACAGGCTGATATCAAGGCTCGTGTTGCTCAGATCCGTGCACAGATAGAAACAACAACATCCGATTTTGACAGAGAGAAGCTTCAGGAGCGTCTTGCAAAGCTTGCAGGCGGTGTTGCAGTTATCAAGGTCGGTGCGGCTACAGAGATAGAAATGAAGGAGAAGAAGCTCCGTATCGAGGATGCTCTTGCAGCTACAAAAGCAGCAGTTGAGGAAGGTATCGTAGCAGGCGGCGGCACAGCTCTGCTCAATACGCTTGATTCAGTTTCCGCTCTTGTTGAAACGCTCGAGGGAGATGAAAAGACAGGAGCCAGGATTGTGCTTAAGGCACTTGAGGAGCCTGTACGTCAGATCGCAGCAAATGCAGGTCTTGAAGGCTCTGTAATAGTTGATAAAATCGTTTCTTCAGGCAAGAAGGGCTATGGCTTCAATGCACTTACAGAGGAATATATGGATATGCTTGATAACGGTATCGTTGACCCGACAAAGGTTACACGTTCGGCACTCCAGAATGCAGCCTCCGTTGCAAGTATGGTACTTACAACCGAGTCACTTGTTGCAGATATCAAGGAACCCACACCTCCGCCTCCAGCAGGCGATCCCGGTATGGGCGGTATGTATTGATAAAATAAGAAATAATTTTTCCTTCTTTCAAGATTATAATGGTAAACCCGCAGAATTGTCCGTCTGTGGGTTTATCTTTTTGTATAAATACTGAAAAAGACAAAATTATAAAAGTGTACGGTTTTTATGTCAGCATCAGGGGTTGACAAAAATATGAAAAAAAGATATACTATTCCATAATGGCTGTGACAAGAAGAAGTATGTCGAATTTCCGTCCGCAGAGAGGATATGGTCGGTGTAAATATTCGGCGGTGTCGGCAGAAATACATCTTTGAGCCGGTGGGTCAACGATAATTTTTATTAAGTAGCCTTATCCGCTTTGCACCCGTTAAAGTGCAGGGGTATGAAAGTACCCGTAAAGGCCGTTGCTGTGAGGCGGCGGTAAATTGAGGTGGTACAGCGGTTATGATCGCCCTCTGTTAAATCAGGGGGTGTTTTTTATTCCCCCGGAACAAATTGTGAAAGGATATGTGTAAATGGGAGTATATGAGGAACTTCAGAGAAGAGGTCTGATTGCACAGACAACAGATGATGAAAAAATAAGGGAGCTTATCAATTCGGGAAAGGCGGTATTTTATATAGGCTTCGACCCGACGGCGGACAGCCTTCATGTAGGACATTTTATGGCACTTTGCCTTATGAAAAGACTTCAGATGGCAGGCAATAAACCGATAGCACTTCTTGGCGGCGGAACAGGACTTATAGGTGATCCTACAGGTAAGACGGATATGAGAAAGATGCTTACCAAAGAGGATATAATGCACAACTGTGAATGTTTCAAAAAACAGATGAGCCGATTTATTGATTTTTCGGATGATAAGGCTCTTATAGTCAATAACGCCGATTGGCTTCTTGATTTAAATTATGTTGACCTCTTAAGGGAGGTAGGAGCCTGTTTCAGCGTGAACCGTATGCTTACGGCGGAATGTTACAGGACGAGAATGGAACGAGGTCTGAGCTTTCTTGAATTTAACTATATGATAATGCAAAGCTACGACTTTTATTCTCTTTTCAAAAGGTATGGCTGTAATCTGCAATTCGGCGGAGATGACCAATGGAGCAATATGCTCGGAGGTACCGAGCTTATACGACGTAAGCTTGGCAAGGATTCATATGCAATGACGATAAATCTTCTCCTCAATTCCGAGGGCAAGAAAATGGGTAAGACCGAGAAGGGTGCGGTATGGCTGGATCCTGAAAAAACAAGTCCGTATGAGTTTTTCCAGTATTGGAGAAATGTGGGGGACAGTGAGGTAATAAAATGTCTTAAAATGCTCACGTTTGTTCCGATTGAGGAAATAGAGGATATGGAAAAATGGGAGGGCAGTGAGCTTAATAAAGCAAAGGAAATACTCGCATTTGAGCTCACAAAGCTTGTCCACGGCGAAGATGAAGCGGCTAAGGCTTTGGATACGGCAAGATCACTTTTTGCTGCAAAAACAAATGCCGATGATATGCCGTCAAGCAAGATTACGGCTGTCGACTTTACAGACGGAAAAATCGGTCTTATAGACCTTTTGTTTCTTGTTGAGCTTGTGCCGTCAAAGGCTGAGGCCCGCAGACTTATTAAGCAGAACGGTATAGCAGTGGACGGCGTTAAGGTTACAGATGAAAAGACTGAAATTACAGCCGGTGATTTTGCCGAAAAGGGATATATAGTTATAAAAAAAGGCAAGAAGGTATTCCATAAAATAAGCTATAACGGCTGATGTGTATGAAAGGGGAATTGCTATGAGCGGTAATTCTAATAATAAAGAAAACAAAAAATACGGTCGCCGTGAAGAAAGGAAGCAGGCATTTTACCTTTTGTTTGAGCAGATCTTTCAGAAGGACAGCATGGATACCATAATACAAGACGCAAAGGATGCAAGGGATGCCGAAATAGGTAAATATACAAGGGAATTAGTGAGAGGTGTTGAAGAAAAGCTCGAGGAAATAGACGGGTATGTCGAACCGAGGCTGAAAAACTGGAAGAAAAACCGTATATCTAAGGTTACACTTACAATACTGCGTATAGCGGTTTATGAAATGCTTTACCGTGATGATATCCCTGTGGGGGTTTCGATAAATGAAGCTGTAGAGCTTGCAAAGGAATTTGCGACACCATCTGACGGTTCTTTTGTAAACGGAGTGCTTGGCTCTGTTTCAAAGGAGCTTGAAATGAAAAGCGGTGAAAAGTAATGCCGTACTTTCTTGGTATAGACACAAGCAATTATACGACCTCGGCATCACTTTATAACAGTGAGGACGGCTCAATGCTTTTCTGTAAAAGGCTTTTGCCCGTAAAAAACGGAGAATGTGGTCTGCGTCAGAGTGATGCCGTATTTCACCATGTGCAGCAGCTGCCGCAGATTATCTCACAGCTTCTTGACGGCTTTGACGGCGGCATAGAGGCAATAGGCGTATCCTCACGACCAAGGGATGCGGAGGGCTCCTATATGCCTTGCTTTACTGTCGGTATAAGCAGTGCGGAAATTTTGTCGGCAGTTCTGAAGGTGCCGCTGTATAAGTTTTCGCACCAGAGCGGTCATATTGCCGCAGCTCTGTATTCGGCAGGAAAAACAGAGCTTATGGAAAAGCGTTTTTTGGCTTTTCATGTGTCAGGCGGAACAACAGAGGCAATACTTGTTTCTCCTGATAATGAAAAAATAATAAATACCGAAATAGCAGCCTGCACTCTTGACCTTAATGCAGGTCAGCTGATAGACAGGGTGGGCGTTATGCTTGGTCTTTCTTTTCCGTGCGGAAAAGAGCTTGAAGGGCTTGCACTTGAAAACACCGAAAAGCTGAGTGTAAAGGCAACTCTAAAGGGTGCAGACTGCTGCCTTTCGGGTATTGAAAATATATGCCGAAGGGCATACAGTGACGGCAGATCAAGGGAATATGTCAGTGCATTATGTCTTAAATATGTGGAAAAAACAATAGAAGAAATGTGTTTTAGGCTCCTTGAAAAACACAGCGGTTTACCTGTTGTTTTTTCAGGAGGGGTTATGTCGGACAGAATAATAAAGAATAACCTTGAAAAAAAGCTTGACGCATATTTTGCAAAACCCGAATTTTCGGCAGATAATGCATCGGGAACTGCATTTTTGTGTTATTGTAAACATAGAATTGATAACAGAATATAAAAATCTTAAAGGAGAGTCAGCTATGGGCAGAACAGCGGAAGTTACCTATAAAAACAGATTGTTCGGTACAGACGGTGCCAGAGGTGTGGCAAATGCGGAGCTTACCATAGAGCTTGCAATGAATATCGGAAGGGCAGCAGCTATGGTACTTACAGATAATACAACAGAAAGACACCCAAAGGTTGTGATAGGAAAGGATACAAGAATATCTTCGGATATGCTTGAGGGTGCTCTTATTGCAGGACTTTGTTCGGTGGGTGCAGATGTTGTGCTTCTCGGTGCAGTGCCGACACCGGCAGTGGCATATCTTATAAAGAAGTACAGTGCGGATGCGGGAATAATGATATCAGCCTCACATAACCCCTTTGAATATAACGGAATTAAACTCTTTTCCTCCGACGGATATAAGCTTCCCGATGCACTTGAGGAGGAAATTGAAAAAATCGTGCTTGATAATGAAAAGCCGTATCCTCAGCCGACAGGAAATGCCATTGGAAGGGTTACACATTCCGACACGGCCGTTGATGATTATATTGACCATATAATATCAACTGTTGATTATAACCTTGACGGAATGAATATAGCAATAGATTGTTCAAACGGCTCATCCTCCGTGACAGCGGAAAAATTGTTTACAAAGCTCGGTGCAAAATGCAGTATGCTTTCGGATAAGCCTGATGGTATCAATATTAACTGCAAATGCGGCTCAACACATATGGAAAAACTGCAAAGCTATGTCGTCGAAAATAAGCTTGACCTTGGTGTTGCCTTTGACGGAGATGCCGACAGATGTCTTGCTGTTGACGAAAACGGGGAAATCGTAGACGGCGACTTTATTATGGCTATATGTGCATTGGATCTTGCTTCGCACAATAAGCTCAACAAGAGAACAGCAGTGGGAACAGTTATGTCAAATATGGGATTCGGAATTTTCTGCCGGGATAACAATTTGAACTTTGCCGTGACTGATGTAGGTGACAGATATGTTCTTGAGGAAATGCTGAAGGAGGGGTATAATTTCGGCGGTGAGCAATCAGGTCATGTTATTTTTCTTGATTATGCGACAACCGGTGACGGTCAGCTTACAGCCGTTCATCTGCTCAGCCTTATAAACCGCAGGAAGGCAAGACTTTCGAGTATTTCTACTCTTATGACAAAATATCCCCAGGTACTTGTCAATGTTGAGGTGACCCCCGAAGGAAAGCTTGCGTTCGGGGAGAATAAAATTATTTCCGAGAAAATAAATGAGGTTAAAGACAAGCTTGGAGAAGATGGAAGAATACTTGTACGTATGTCCGGTACAGAGCCGCTTATACGTGTTATGATAGAGGGTAAGGATAAATCACTCATAGAAAGGCTTGCAGATGAAACGGCAGATGTTATTGGAAAAGAGCTCGGATAATTTCTGTAAAAAATGCACAAATTTAATTTAAGAAAACTATTAAAATTCTATATTAACTCTACCGAATTTTCAAGTGATTTGTGCTATAATAAATACAAATAAATTTGGAGCTGTGATATTATGGCAAAGGCAGATATTTCGGTTATAATACCCACAAAAAACAATAAGGGAAAGACGGCTGAGATAATTGACAAATTATCCTCTGAAAATGAAAATATAAATATAGAATTTATAGTTATAGATATGAATTCCGCAGACGGCGTGATACTTGAAGTCCTGAATATGATAAAGAAAAAAAGTCTGTTGGGTTATGTGATACAGAGCGGAGGAGGAACCGTAAGCTCGGCATTGAATACGGGTATTTATAAGGCAGGCGGAAAGTATATAACCTTTGTTTATCCGTCAAGGCTTTATAAGAATTATATTTCAGAGTATTTTTCTCTTGCCGAGGAAAAATGTGCGGATTTTATATTTGCCGCACCCGAAACGGATGAGGGCAACAGAATACTTATTTCTGACGGAGTAACAGGAGCGGATCTGATTGTGAGTCTTGTACATTCTTCGGTTACAATGGATTTTACTGCCGTTATGTATAACAGGGAATTTCTTATAAGTAATGATATAAGGTTTTATGATGATTGCAGATTAGGCTATGCGGAAGCCTTTATATATAATGCACTTTTACATTCACCGAGGGTAGCTTTTTCAAAAATAAAACCCGAAAGGGATTATGTGAATGAAGTGATCGGTGATACTGCTTCAAATGCCGGGAATAACTGCTTTGAAAGACTGGAGGCTATGGAACGGGTGTTTCTGTTAGCCAGGGAATATCATAAGGATGACAGGGTGCTTCTTGAGGCACTGGAATATCAGAAGCTTCCAACTGTGATTTTCAGTTGTATAGATAAGCTTTTGTTTGAGGGTTTCAGAGCATCATCAATAAAGAAGCTTATGAAAAACAAGGGATATGACAAATATCTTGATTTTTCAAGATATACGAAGCCTGATTTGAGAAATAAAATATTATTATGGAAAACCGTACCATGGTTTTATAAGCCGTAAGAAACGGGGCTGTTGTACAATTATTTGTACAATGGCTCTTTTTGTTTAGTAATGGTTGATAAAATTACAAAAATATGTTATTATATCTGTACTATATGTTTTTATCGGGGAATGGAAAATTTTATGAAGATATTAGGAATTGACCCGGGCTATGCTATTGTTGGTTACGGGGTTATAGAGTACAGCGGAGGAAAGTATTTTCCGCTTGATTACGGAGCAATAACAACACAGGCAGATATGGAGTTTCCGAAAAGACTTCAATATATCTATAATGAGCTTGTTTCGATAATAATAAGGAATGATCCGGACGAAATGTCGATTGAAAGATTATATTTTCATAATAATCAAAAGACAGGAATAGCAGTTGCAGAGGCAAGGGGAGTTATTCTTCTTGCTGCTCAGATGAATAATATCCCGATAAGTGAATATACGCCCTTGCAGGTAAAACTTGCCGTTACGGGGTACGGTCAGGCTAAAAAGCCGCAAGTTATGGAAATGACACGCAGACTTCTCAAACTTGAAAGTGTTCCTAAACCGGATGATACCGCCGATGCACTTGCAATGGCAATATGTCATGTGCAAAGCTCGGGTACAAGGTTGAGGAATATGCTGAATATGAGAAATAACGTAAAATATAATTCTGTTGGGGGGAAAAAATAATGACAAGTCTGTATTTTGTCCGTCATGCACAGCCGGATTACAGGACAGGAGAGGATAGTACATACGGATTATCCGCCGAGGGGGTAATTGACAGACTGAAGGCGGCGGAACTGCTTTCGGATATAAGGCTTGATGCGGCGATTTCAAGTCCGTACCGAAGAAGTATTGAAACAATAAGACCGTGTGCCGAGGAACATAAACTTGATATTTTTACAGATATACGCTTGCGTGAACGTGATAAGGGACAGGCGGGAAATAATTATGAACTTTTCAAAAGACGTTGGTCGGACTTTTCGTATTGTGAGGAGGGCGGTGAATGTCTTGGTGACTGCCAAAAAAGGAATATTGCCGCTGTTAATGATATATTGAAAAAGTACAGGGGTGAATCCGTGCTTATTGGGACGCATGGTACGGCTTTGAGCCTGATAATAAATTACTATGATAATTCCTTTGGTCTTGACGGTTTTATGAGAATAATAGATTATATGCCATATGTGATAAGAATGGATTTTGAGGGAGAAAGCTTTATCGGTATGCAGGAGCTTGGATTTGTTGAAAAGGAATTTCATGGACAGAAATAACAGGGGAGAAACAGAATGATATACAGTCTTAACGGAACG
>CANQLX010000018.1 GCA_947624835.1 uncultured Clostridia bacterium | reverse complement strand
ACATGGACCTGTCCTAATTGCGGTAAGGTTATGCCAAAGTATGTCGGCACCTGTGGCTGCGGTGAACCTCAGCCGTTCGATTTTGATTATGTACAGACACCGACGCAGCCGACCGACTATTCCTCTGTGAAAACAAATTCTGTAAATGCGACAGATTCCATAAACAAAACCGATAATAAATTTGTCTTGCCCCCGAATGATGAGTATGATGATAACAGGATAACTGATGAATCGGAATTTTACCTTTCTGCCCCATCCATTGAATCATACAGTCCTCAGACATCAAATAATACAAATACATCAAGCCAACCACAATATCCCTATACAAACAATACTAACGTATCCGGAAACAAACCGTTTGCGAAGAAAAATGAATTTTCGGAACAGAATATCAGCAGTACTGCTCCCAATTACAACAATACACAGTCTGATGACAGCTATGATGATGTGCCCGGGTATAATTTTGATAATATTCCCCCTGTCGCTCCTATGAGATATTCGGATATCCCCGGAGATCAGGAGGAACAGAAACCCGAAGCTCCTAAAAAGCGTGGTTCCCTAGGATTCGGAAAAAACAAATAATCCAATGCACCGGTAAATAATGAACCGATGGACGAACCATGGACCTGTCCTAATTGCGGTAAGGTTATGCCCAAGTATGTCGGCACCTGTGGCTGCGGTGAACCTCAGCCCTTTGAATTTTGATAAACTGTATTTACGGGACTATCGACAGGGTTAATATATCCTGCTCGGCAGTCCCGTATTAATATTGGTTATTACTTTTCAAATTATAGATATATGTAATATTTGTCAACTGTATTTAAAAAGCGTCTATCGGATTGCCCTTCACAGCCAGCCCGATAAACCCTGTTATATTTTATTGTACGGTTTCTTATCTTACTACTGAACAATAATTCTGAAACTAACCGCTGTACATAAGGGAGAGTGTTTCATAACGAAGCAACTCTCCCAATTTATTATTTCATTTTACTTATATTGTATGAGAGCCTTTTTCAACAGTGACATCGACGCTACCCTCGGAATCGTTTACATACTCAACATATTCGCCGCCGTCAACCTTTAGATATACTATCTTATTTTCAGGTATTGTTTCGCCATTTTCGGCGTTTGTTATGGTGATCACTACCTCATAACTTTCTGGCGATTTGTCATTCCCTCTCCTTTTCTGTCTGAGGTTGTAAGTATATGAAGCAGAATTGTGTCATCTCTTGTACTATCAAAAATATAATTTGACATAAGCATATCATAGCCATAGTGAAATTTATGGTTTCCCGACGCCATAAGCTCGTATCCGGCGGAATTAGAGAAGCATTTAGATTACTGGATTAAGCTAAAACTAAATGGCTTGACACGTGCAAAACACAGATCTCAAGCCATTTTAGTTGCTTAATGTTCAATTTTCACAAGGTTTTTATTAAAACTTTGTCTAACTTTTTGGGGTCAATTCACAAAAGGGGAGCATTTCAATTATTATCTTTTTATATTATTTGTAATTCTTTTTACGTCTTAATGTTAATGATGTAATCACTCCGGAAGTTGCTATAAGAACAACTAAAAGTATAGCATTTGTGTTTTCACCTGTTACGGGTACACTACCGGAAGTGCTGTCTTGTGGTGCCGTTGAAGGCTCAGTATTATCTGATGTGCCTGTAGACTGTTCACCATAACTGTTATCAGTTGTTACATCCTGTTTTCCGGCATCGCTTGATTCCTCAGGTTCACTTAACTCCTCAGAATTGCTCGATTCTTCAGGCTCACTTGACTCCTCCGGTTCGCTTGACTCCTCCGGTTCACCAAATGTTTTTAAATCAGCAGGATCAGCCGTAAATCCAAGGTGGTAATATCCATCTGCTGTAGTTACTGTACCCGAACCGGAATAGTTATTAACATACACCGGACGGGAATCCTTTGCCATATCCATATATATGGTATGCGGTCCTTTTTCGAGGGTGAGTTTTACTTTTCCCTCTGCATCAGTTACATATTCAATATATTCGCCATCGTCAACTTTTAGACTTACTACCTTATTTTCTGATATAGCTTCTCCATTATTGGCATTTGTTATAGGAAGAACGACCTCATATTCTGCGGGGGATTTATCATTTTCTATTATTATTCTGTTTGTAGTGGTTAATATATGAAGAGGTACTGTACCATTTTGTGTTGACTCAAGTATATAATTTTCTACAATCAAATCTTCTCCGCCAAGTTCACCTAACTTCTCAGCATCACTGAAAACAGAGGCAGCAACATAGTTATTGGTTGCAACAAGAATATTCGTTGTTGTATCATCACGAACAAGCTGTGTTCCGTTGTCAAGCATTACAGATGTTATCTTAGATCCGCTTTCTCCGGCAGGATCATACTTGTAAGTGAATCCGGCAACCTGTAAAAAGCTTCCGCTTACACGTTCTCTTAATAAAAGACCTGTATCATCCTGACCTGTTGTAACAAGACCTGCCTCAATTGCAGAATATAACTGTGCAGGTGTAATTTTCAATACTTCAACCATATTACCGTGATTGAACGCATTAAGTACATCGCCCTTTGTAACTGTTCCTAAAGGCAGAGCGGAAGATATACCCCCACCATTTTCAACAGCAATAACAGGAATATCCATATTCAGACGATCAGCAAATATATTTGCATTTTCAAGAAATGCGTCTGTTACAAAATCACCATAGTTTGTTTCAACTATTCTCGGTTCGGCATAATCATAATATATATATCCTCCCCAAAGTGGTGTTTCGTTTACACAAAGTTCCTGACCTAATACTGTATTTTGTTCTTCCGTGAGTTGATCAAGATAGTTTTGTGTCGGATCCTTTATTTCCTGACCGTTGTCAGTCAATGAAAAATTCATTGCTTCATTATAATCCATTACTTTTCCGCTTGCGGTAACATTGTTGTTATCATCAAATGTGATTTCAATAGCTCCTAAAGCTGTAAATCCTGTTCCTGTCTGTATAACAGGTATAGATGTTCCCTCAAAGATATCATTTTCAACCGTATGACTGTGTCCGTCTACAACTGCTGTTACCTTTGAAAGTTCTTCTGCACTAAGTCCCCTTAAAAGGTCTTCACTTGTACAATCAACTGCCGAAGAATTATTTCCCAAATGGCAAACAAGTACAATAGCATCTGTGCTGTCGCTAAGATTTGCTATCTGTTCTTTAGCGGTTTGAATCTCATCGGCAAATGTAACTCCGGAAAGTTTTGCAGGATTTGTTGACGTTGCTGTATCTGTTGTTGTAATTCCGATGAATCCTATTTTATGCTCCCCTACTGTGATTACTGTATTCTGTTCGAGCATTGGTGAATCGTTATACAGTACATTTGCACCTAAAACAGGAAAACTTGCCACTTCAACATTTGACATTAACATATCATAGCCATAGTCAAATTCATGATTTCCTGCTGCCATAACATCATATCCGGCAGAGTTCATCAAACGTACAACATCCAGACCTTGTGAAACTGTTGCAAATGAAGCACCCTGTATTGCATCACCCGCATCTACCAATAAAGCATTTTCTGTTGATGCCGCAATAGCCGCCGTCTGTGGCAAACCTATCGCAGTATTGCTTCCTCCTACTACACCATGAATATCGTTCGTTGTGTAAATAGTCACCGTATTTGTATCAGTTGTTTTCTCAACACCGTTGCCTTCTGCAGCTGCAGGTACAGCCAATGCAGCCGTTGTGCATATTAAAGCCAAAGACAAGCTGATACATAAAACTTTTTTTGACATTAAAATTCCTCCTTAATTTATTATTATTTTTTGTTGCTGCACACATAAAGCAGTTTAACAAATAAATAATCTCATTTCATTATACCTATATTTTTACTTTTTTCAAGTATATTTCAACTTTTAGTTAATATAAACAATTAAAAAACAGAGCATAGTGCGTCAGGTTCTATGCTCCGATTTTTTTTACTTATTCATATCATAACCATTTATATTTATATTTACAGCACATTTGCTCGATTGCAGCAGCTCATGCCATTCATCAAGGCTTATATTTCTCTTTGGATATATTGTAGTTATATATTTGTAAAGGGATATAACATCACTACCGCATTTATGCAAACTTGATTGTACCGCCGAACTGAGCTTACGCTTAATATCTGAATATATTTTTTCGTATTCCTCAGCTTCATATTCCGAATCAAGCGTAATATCTATATCAAAATTGACCTCAAGATTATTATCCTCCAAAACTGCATTGGTCTGCGTTGTACAGGAGGAAATACCATAGCTTATACTGTCATATGATATATCACCTCTCAACTCGTCAGCTTTTTCACTTATCATTAGAATACCACTCGTTGCATCCATGTCAAGCCTTGCGGCACTTTTCATATCACTTCTGACGAGATAACTTCCGCTTGTCTTTATAAGGCTAAGTTCGTTGTCCGTTTCAATATGCGGTATAAGCATATCGCTGTATTTATCATTAAGACACGATACATAATCGAAAAGTGAAAAGTGAATTGAGGACTGATTGACAGCCTTACTGTCATATAATAAATTTATGCTTTCCGAGGTATATCCGAGCTTTGTTATGGCGTTATCTATTGTTTCCCTTGAATTGTCCGCCGCAATTATATTTGTCGTTTTCATAATATCATTGTTATGCCTGAAATACGAAAGACTGCTTTCGAGGTCATCTGCTGCCATGGGATTTACCATAATAAAAAGGCATTGACTGAGAAGTATTGTACGTCCTTTCTGATTTTCAAGGTTTTCTATGGCTTTCTGCACGTTTTCTCCCTCTGAATATAAAAGTCTGACAGAATTTTCCTCCTCAGCTTCTGTATCAAGAACTATATAAGTCATTGTATAGTCATCGCCGCTTTTATCTATACCTATTCCCTGCACTATAAGCCTCTGATTAAGCTGAGCCGCTCCGCATCCGCTGAATGTCGGTATTATAATGGAAATACATAAAATAAGAGATGCGGTTCTTAAAACTCTTTTTACTGCTTTAGGTGATTTTATCTTATATACCACTGCCGCACCAAGGGGTATTATGAAAGAAAATACAACAGCAAGAATTGCCAATATTCTTCTGTCAAATATTATATTTCCTATATATCCGTTATTGCAAATGAATATCAGTATTCCGTAAATAACAGCAAGTATCGGTATATATACGGAATTTATAACCTTTTTGTCAGCGGAAAAATTTCCTATAAGGCGGAAAATTATATAAAGCTCCGAGGAAAGCAAACAGCAGAAAGAGGCAGCTGCTGTTCCTATAAAAAACGGATTGAATCTTTGCAAATCGCCCGATCCGTCTATACTGTGATAAAACGGGAAGGGCATATCCGTCAGATATACACCAAGTGTTCCGCAAATCAGGATAAGCATAGCACCGAGGAATATATAGGTAAACATATTCCACAATACGTAACTTTTAGTAAATCTGCCCTTTGCTGTGCGGCATAAGGTAAATAATATTGCGGTTTCCTCAGTTTGTGAAAGCATTAAAAGCATATTGCCATACAATGATTTTGCAGACGTATTTCCTATCGGCATAAGGTTTTCGGTATCAAATGACGGTGCAAGAAGAAATATCATCAGCAGAGCTGATATTATAAAACCACCGAATGCAACAGCGGAAAATCTTGCGGATGCTTCAAGTCCCTTGTATGACGCATATACGGAAACCGCAAGAATAAAGAAAATAATACTGTATTTTTCTATTCCTGTCCCCGAAAGCTCCCCTATAAAGCCGTTAAGGCAGAACAAATGATAGACGGACATATATACAAAATATAATATATAAAGCAGACCGCCGTATTTCATAAGATTATCATTTCCGATATTTTTATTATTTATTGTGTATTCACGATATTTAATTATCGGTATCAACAAAAGGAATGAAAATACCGTAAAAATAATAAAAGGGAAAAACAGCTCCCATACGGCTCCCCTCCCCGAAAATGCTTCGGGGAAAAGAAGGATATTTGAAATTTTGCATATAAAAAGCAATACAAAAAGCTGACCAGATGTTATGATTCTCTCATTATTCATATCAGGCACCTCCGCCGACATGGGAGCCGGGCATATTCTGCACCTTTGCCGATTTATCGGAAAGTGTTTTCCAATCCGCTCTTATGAATACATCTCTCAGAGCACCCTTTCCAACCGGGGAAAGCGGAGCGGTATAGGGTATTCCGAAGGTTGATTTACTGCAAATATTAATGAAAACAAAGCAGAAAAGGGCAGCTATTCCCCAAATTCCCCATATTCCTCCCGCAACCGTAAATGCAAGTCTGAGTATAGCAACAGGTGCATACAGATTAGGAATGATATATGAGCATATTATGGCGACGGCAACGACCATAAGAGTGGGCGCACCGATAAGACCGGCATTTATTGCGGTATCACCGATTACAAGACCGCCTACTATACTGACCGCATAGCCGAGCGGCTGCGGCATTCTCAGACCGGATTCCCTCATTATTTCATATACGAATTGTAAAAGTATTGTTTCCGACATAAGCGAAAGCGGAGTTGCTCCGATCGAGCCTGCTATTTTATTAAGCATAAGTGTGGGAAACATTTCCGGATTGAATGTTCCGAGTGCTGCGAAAATTCCCGGAAGCATCATTGCAATAAAAAATGCCGCATATTTCAGCCGTCTTGTAAATGTGGCAAAATACGGTTTATTAGAATAATCGTCAAGCGTCTGAAAATTTTCGACAAATAAATACGGTACAATAAGTGCGGAGGGTACTCCGTCAACTAAAATCGCAATTCTACCCTCGGCAATCTTTCCGCATACCGTGTCCGAACGCTCGGTTATTCCTACTGTACTGAAAAGTGATACTCCCTTTTTGTCCTCAAGATACGGTACTATATATCCTGCGGCAAGAACCGTATCTATATTAATTTTTCTTAGTCTTCTTTTAAGCTCAACAACTATATCGGGAGAGGCTATATCCTTAAGATAGCATAGGCATATCTCTGTTTTTGATAAATTGCCGAGTGTCATTACCTCAAAATACAGCTTGGGATTTTTCATCCTTCTGCGCAGAAGTGCCATATTTGTCCTTATCGGCTCGACAAAGCCCTCCTTTGAGCCTCGCTGTACAACATCGGATTCAGGCTCGGATATACTTCTTGATTTAAAACCCTGTATTCCTATTGAAAGCATTACATTACAGCCATCAAGGGCAATAACTGCGAAGCCTGACATTATAACCTTGAATAGCTCCTCAAAAGTTGTTATATTTTTTACATCATCGGTACATAGAATTTTATTTTTGATATCATCAAGATCCTGCTTTGCATTAGCCGAAAAATCATGGGAAAAAAGTGGCTTTATTACGCTCTCTCCGAGAACCTCCTTATCTGTGAGGTTATCTATTGATATGACTGCACCGTTTATACCGCTGAGTTTCATCTCATGAATTGTAAGGTCGGCACTGTTATTGAAGCTGTCCCTTATAAAATCAAGATTAGTTTGCAGTTGAGGATAGAAATAGGTTTTTTTATCCTCCTGTTTTGTTTCCGACTGTGATTTTGGTCTGTATATTTCCTTTATTGCTCTTATAAACTCATACAAATTTCATCCCTCCGATTTGCTTTTAATTTTCCACGTGAATGTATGATTTATACATTTCAGCGAATATTTCGTTATGAATTGTACAGAATAAATTAAAGAACCAATGAAAGGAAAAGAAAAAAATGATCATATCCGCAATAAGGACAATACTTTTGTATGTAATAATAATCATAACCGTAAGGATAATGGGAAAACGTCAGATAAGTGAGCTGCAAACGAGTGAGCTTGTTGTAACGCTGCTAATGTCGGATATAGCTTCGATACCCATGCAGGATACGGACCAGTCAATGCTGAGCGGCATAATTCCGATCCTGATACTTGTTATCTGTGAAATAGTCATATCATTGCTTATGCTGAAAAATTCATGGGTAAGGAGGGCAATTTGCGGAAAGCCTGTGATAATAATCAACGACGGCAAGGTGGATCAGAAAGCTATGAGAGATTTACGTCTGAGTATTGAGGAGCTTTTTGAGGAATTAAGACAGAAGGATGTATTTGATATAAAGGATGTTGCCTTTGCAATAATCGAAACCAACGGTAAAATGAGTGTGCTGAAAAAATCCTCGAGTGATACCGTAACAGCGGGACAGCTTGGTGTACAGGCAAAGGATAACGGTATGCAGGCGGTTGTCGTAAGTGACGGGGAGGTAGCACAATCCTCGCTCAAATTCTGCGGGCTCAGCGAGGAGTGGCTTAATAAAATACTCAATCTCGAAAAGCTGAGGGTAAGCGATATTTTTATTATGACCGCCGACAAAACAAAAAAATATAATATTATTAAAAAGGAAGGAAATAATTGTGCATAGGATATACAGCGCGATAATCATACTTGCAGTCACGATTGCCGTAATAATGTTTGGGTTTACGATAAACACAACAACGTCAAGGTCGGTATCGGATAAGGTAGAGCTTGCTGAAAGCTATGCTGTGGGCGGTGATACGGTAAATGCGAAAAATGCGATAAAGGCAGCAGTCAGCGAATGGCAGGGTAAAATGGAAACAATGCTTATATTTGTCTCACACGGCAGGCTTGATCAGATCGAGGAGTCTCTGAATAATGCCAATACCTATATTGAGTTCGGGGAATTAAAGGCATTTTCAGCGGAATGTCGTAAAGTTAAAATATTGATAAAACACTTTTATGACCTTGAATATCCCACAATAAATAATATTTTATAGATATTCCTAAAATTGATAAAAATAGACCGGCAGCGCGAGAAAACTCGTGCTGCCGACCTACATTAAGGAGTATCATACGATTATAAAGTTGTAATCTTTCCGGATTTCGTCTTTTTCGGCTTCGGATCTTCCTTTACCTCAAAAATACAGGTGCCGAACGGAGCAAGACGAATTTGTGCTGAATTGAGCCATTGCTTATGTGGAACAGGCTCAGACTTTACGGGATATGCATTTGTTATTCCCTTACCTCCGTAAATTTCAAAATCGGTATTAAGAACTTCCGTCAAAGTACAAGCGTCCTTAAGACCTATGCGATAACTTTCACGACATACAGGCGACATATTGCAAACTATGACATATTTCTGCCCGTCTGTCATACGATAATATGAATATACATTATTATCCCCGTCGTCAGCGTCTATCCAAAGGAAACCGTCTTCCTCGTAATCCTTTTCATAGAAAGCAGGATTCTGCGTTGTCAAAGCTCCAAGCTCTCTGAAAAAGCGGTGGAAGCAACGGTGCATCTCATAATCATTTATAAGGAACCAATCAAGCTCCTTTGTTTCGTCCCATTCCCTGAACATTCCAAGCTCATTTCCCATAAAATTAAGCTTCTTGCCGGGGTGGGTAAACATATAAGCATAAAGGGATCTTACCTGTGCAAACTTATTTGCATAATCACCGCCCCACATCTTCTGAACAACGGTTGCTTTGCCATGTACAACCTCATCATGCGAAAGCGGAAGAATAAACCTCTCATAGTAGAAATATGCCATTGACCAGTTGATCTTATTATGGCTTCCCTTCCTAAAAAGCGGATCTATCTTGAGATATTCAAGGGTATCGTTCATCCAACCCATATCCCACTTATAGTCAAATCCCAAACCACCCTTATCAACAGGCTTGGTTACTCCCGGATAGTCGGAGGAATCCTCTGCTATAAGCATAATATTATGGAATTTCTTGTCAAGTATTGAATTCATCTTCTTGAAAAACTCAACCGAGCGTTCATTTACACCCCTGTCCCTATTTCCCATCCAATAAATGCCGTTATTGATAGCATCCATACGTATTCCGTCAAAGTGGTATGCATCAAGCCAGAATGCAGCACAGGAAATCAAGAAACTCTGGACCTCTCCCCTTGAAACGTTAAAATTATAAGTACCCCACTCACTTTGATTTACGTCTGACGGCGGATATTCGTATAGATAGGTTCCGTCGAATTTTGCAAGGGAGTAATTATCTTTTACGAAATGCACAAACGCAAAGTCTATTATAACACCTATTCCGGCAACATGACATTTATTTACAAACCTCATAAGTTGTTCAGGTGTACCATATCTCGATGTAGCACTGTAATACTGTGATGCCTGATATCCCCAAGAACCGTCAAACGGAAATTCAGCAAGGGGCATTACCTCGATATGTGTAAAATTATTTTCCTTTACATATCTGATAAGATCATCAGAAACCTCATCATATGAAAACCACTGAGCTCTTCCATCAGCCGGACTTTTACCCTGTGGTTTTTTCCACGAACCCATGTGCATTTCATAGATATTAAGCGGCTTATCATAGCATTTTGAACGACTTGTCATCCATTCCTCATCATGGAATACCTTTTCAGGTTCTATCCTTGTTATAACAGAAGCAGTATTAGGTCTTAGCTCACTGTAGAAAGCATACGGATCGGATTTATCAACAACCGTTCCGCCCTGCTGATATACTCTGAACTTGTACAGTTGACCAACTCTTGCTTCGGGAATACAGAGCTCATAGATACCGCCGTCAATACGGTTCATACGGTGATATCCGCCGTTCCAGCCGTTAAATTCTCCAATGACATCAACCCCCTGAGCGGCAGGAGCATAAACTCTAAAAAGTATACCACTGTCATTCTCGGAAACGGGATGTGCACCGAAATATTTATACGCATCGCTGCAAATACCGCCATAGTATTCGTCCATTTTAAAAACTGCCATTTCACCATCTCCCGAAGAAATAAACATCACCACTTATATTATAAAATAGGAATATTGTATTGTCATTAGACATATATTACTTTTTGTCTGTTTATGAAATTATCTGAAGGAGTTATACAGTGCAAGTGCAAGCATAACATTGCCGCTTGCCTTAATTTTTCCCGTAGTGAAGGCTCTGAAACCGTCAAGCCTGCCGGACATAAACTCCTCAAATGTATCGGATGTCATCGTGATATCAATATCAGCTCTGTTATGCTTCACAGGCTCAATAAACTTCTGTCCGTTCATATAGGAAAAAAATATATCTCCGCCGTCTTTCCCGGTTATATGGAACTGTGCGGTATAGTTCTTGCTTATTGAGGCAGTATTATTTTGCAGAAACCTATCCTCAACAACCTTATATTGCTCACTAAAACTCATAAAATTTCTTCCTTTTAAAATAAAATTTATTCCTTTTCATTGGTTATGCACACCAATACAGTACTATTGTACCATAATTCTATATAAATTATACTTCTTTAAAATAAAAATAATTTCATTTTGCGACAATATACATATTTTGACAAAATTATATTAAAAAGAGAATCGGAAACCTCTTGCGAAATTTCCGATTCCTAATCTATCTTTGCTGATAATTACTGCATTTTATTTCCTCTTGCTACATATGACGTATGGAGATACTTATGAGCCTTCTCCTTGCCAGGTGCCTCAAAGAACTCATCATATACCATCTTGATAACAGGACTCTCGTCACTGCATCTGTACTCACAATTTTTATCATAATCGTAGAGTGCCTTTGAACGGAGTGCCTTGTAATCAACATAGTTGCGTACACTGTCACTCTGGAGAGGCTGACCGCCGCCGTTGATACATCCTCCCGGACAAGCCATAATCTCTACCATTTGATAATCTGCTTCGCCACTCTTTATCTTTTCAAGAAGTCTGCGTGCATTGCCAAGTCCTGATGTAACAGCAACATTAATCTTTATTCCTGCCACTTCGTAGGTTACAGTACGAACCTCTTCCGGACCTCTTACTTCCTCAAAGTCTACCTTCTTAAAATCGCCATCGAGAGTTCTTGCGGCAGTTCTGAGTGCAGCTTCAAGCACACCGCCTGTCGTACCGAAAATTGCTCCGCCGCCTGTTGCCTTGTTGAACGGTGCATCATAATCTTCATCTTCAAGGTCGGGAAGCTGTATTCCGGCACGCTTTATCATTCTTGCAAGCTCTCTTGTTGTAAGAGCAACATCAACATCATCGTAATCGCCGTCACCCGAACGGAGCTGCGGACGTGTACATTCAAATTTCTTTGCAGTACACGGAATTACGCTGACAACGAACAGCTTATTAGGATCGATACCGTTCTTCTGTGCATAATAACCCTTAAGTACAGCGCCGAACATTGCCTGCGGTGATTTGCAGGTTGAAAGGTTCGGAATGAAATCGGGATAATAATGCTCAACAAATTTTACCCAACCCGGACAGCATGATGTGAACATCGGGAGCGTTCCGCCGTTCTTTATTCTGTCGATAAGCTCGTTAGCCTCCTCAAGAATTGTAAGGTCGGCAGTGAAATCCATGTTAAATATTTTGACACCCTCGCCGAGTCTGCGCACGGCAGCAGCCATTTTACCCTCAACATTTGTTCCGATAGGCATACCGAAGCTTTCGCCGAGTGTAGCCTTGATTGAAGGTGCTGTGAAGAAGATAACTTCCTTCTCCGGATCCTGAATTGCCTCCCATACTTTGTCCTCCTGGCTCTTTTCTGTGAGAGCTCCAACAGGACAGCTCACGATACACTGACCGCATCCGACACACGGAGAATCGTTAAGGCTCTTATCAAACGGACTTCCGACATGAACCTGATAACCTCTCTTGATTGCTCCGATAACAGATACTGTCTGTACATTCTTACAGGCGGATACGCAGCGCATACACTGAACACACTTATTATTGTCACGGACAATATATGGTGATTGTTCGTCAATCTCGTGATTCATTTCCTCAGGAGTGAAGCGATCCTCGTCAACACCATATTCGAGAGCGAGCTTCTGAAGCTCACAATTATTATTTCTTACGCATGAAAGACATTTCTTTTTATGAGTTGAAAGAAGAAGCTCGATCGTCGTCTTTCTCGATTTTATAACAGCAGGGGTATTTGTAAATACCTCCAAGCCCTCCTCAGCGGGATATACGCAGGCAGCAAGCAATCCTCTGCGGTTCTTTGCCTCTACCATACATACACGGCAAGCGCCTATACAGTTAATATCCTTGAGATAGCACAACGTCGGTATTTCAATATTTGCCTGCTTAGCAGCCTGCAGAATTGTATAACCCTTTGGTACTTCAACAGGGATATTATTTATTTTCAGATGTACTGTTTCCATGAATTATCCCCTCCTTATCTGGTTACGATAGCGCCGAATTTACAATTACTCATGCAGACGCCGCATTTAATACATTTTGTTGAATCAATGACATGAGGCTGCTTAACTGTACCGGAAATAGCCTTGACAGGACAATTCCTTGCACAAAGAGTACAGCCCTTACATTTATCCGGAACGATCTCATATTTAATAAGAGATTTACATACTCCTGCCGGACAGGTTTTATCCTTGATATGGGCAATATATTCATCCTTGAAGAAGTGCATTGTTGAAAGAATCGGGTTAGGTGCAGTCTGACCGAGCGCACAGAGTGAGGACTTCTGCATATGTGTTGCAAGTTCTTCAATTCTGTCGATATCTTCCATTTCACCGTTACCCTGTGTTATCTTATCGAGGTACTGGAGAAGTTTTCTTGTACCTACACGGCACGGTGTACACTTACCGCAGCTCTCATCAACGGTAAATTCCAGATAGAACTTAGCGATATCTACCATACAGGTATCCTCGTCAAGTATAATCATACCGCCCGAACCCATCATTGAGCCGATAGCGAGAAGACTGTCATAGTCAATAGGTGTATCTATATGCTCAGCCGGAATACATCCGCCGGAAGGACCGCCTGTCTGTGCAGCCTTGAACTTCTTACCATTCGGTATTCCGCCGCCGATCTCCTCGATAATTTCACGCAGAGTTGTTCCCATAGGAATTTCAACAAGACCTACGTTTGTGATCTTACCGCCGAGTGCGAATACTTTCGTACCTCTGCTCGTTTCGGTACCGATTGATGAATACCAATCGCTTCCCTTATATATGATCTGTGCAATATTTGCATAGGTTTCAACATTGTTGAGTACGGTAGGTTTCTCGAAAAGACCTTTTACTGCCGGGAACGGAGGACGTGGATGGGGTTCGCCTCTGTTACCTTCGATTGATGTCATAAGTGCCGTTTCCTCACCGCATACGAATGCACCGGCACCAAGACGTATTTCAATATCAAAATCGAAACCTGTACCGAATATATCCTTGCCGAGGAAACCATATTCTCTTGCCTGCTGAATAGCTATGCTGAGTCTTTGTACAGCTATCGGGTACTCGGCACGTACATACACAAAGCCGTGATGTGCGCCGATTGCGTAGCCGGCAATCGTCATAGCCTCAATCACACACTGCGGGTCGCCCTCAAGTATTGAACGATCCATGAATGCGCCCGGATCACCCTCGTCCGCATTACAGCATACATACTTAATATCGCCCTGTGACGCCTTAGCGAACATCCATTTCTTACCTGTGGGGAATCCGCCGCCGCCTCTGCCTCTGAGACCGGAGTTGAGAACCTCGTTAATAACATCATCAGGCGACATTGAGGTGAGTGCCTTATAAAGTGCCTGATAACCGTCAACAGCGATATATTCCTTTATGTTTTCAGGATCAATAACACCGCAGTTCCTCAGGGCAATTCTCATCTGCTTCTTATAGAAGTTTGTTTCAGAGAGAGAGATTATAGAGCCGTCTGTATGAACTGTTTCCTGATAAAGAAATTCCTTAACGACATTGCCCTCTTTGAGATGCTCCTTAACAATTCTTTCAACGTGCTCAGGTGTTGCCTGTGCATAGAAAGCACCTTCGGGATAAACAATCATAATCGGACCGAGTGAGCAAAGACCGAAGCAGCCTGTTCTTACAACGAGGATTTCGTCCTCAAGTCCGTTCTCCTTAAGTGATTTTTCAAGAGCCTCAAGCACCTTTTTACTGCCGGACGAGGTACAGCCCGTACCACCGCAGACAAGCACCTGCTTACGATACTGTGTATGTTTAGCCAGTTCCTCGCCTTTTTCCTTAACGAGCTTTCTGACCATTACAAGATCCTCGTTCTCTTTTTTTATTTGATTAAGTTCTTCAATCGTCATTACTGCTTGCCCCCTTCCTCAGCAATATATTTGTCAATAATTTTTCCGACCTCTTTAGGGGTAAGCTTACCGTAAACCTCTTCATCGATCATCATTACAGGTGCAAGACCGCAAGCACCCACGCAGCGGCATGAGTCAATGGAGAAAAGACCGTCGGGTGTACATTCACCGCTCTTTATGCCAAGCTTGCTTTCAACCTCAGCCAATATCTTATCCGCACCCTTTACATAGCAAGCCGTGCCAAGACAGACGCTGATTCTGTGTTTGCCCTTCGGGGTAAGGCTGAAACGGGAATAGAATGTTGCAACGCCATACACTTCGCTGAGTGATACTCCGAGTCCGTCAGCAACCATTTGCTGAACCTCGATCGGAAGATAACCGTATATCTCCTGTGCCTCATGAAGTACAGGCAAAAGTGCTCCCGGAACTTCTTTATTCTTTTCAATTACTTCAAGAAGTTTTTCTTCCTGAGCCTTTGTCCCCTTGAACGTCAGGGAATTTTCTGCCATAGGATATACCTCCCAATATTTATTAATTTCTACTGAAACCACTACCATTATACAGCAAAAAAAGAATAATTACAAGGATTTTATTATCTATTTATACAAAAATTTTTTATTTTTCTATTTTTGGTTAGATAAATTTAATCTATTTTAAGCCAAAACATCTGATTTTTCAACTTTTTCATTTTTAAAAATTTAAAACAAATTCTAATTATATTTATCACCTCATATCACACAGCAGCACCTGTCATATCATCATATCAGGCATTAAGTAACTGTCATTTTCGCCTGCATGAACAATTATACAACATTGTTTTTTGATTGTATAGTGATTCTTTGTACCATAACAGGAATATGATTACAGTAAAAGAGCCGCGTATCTAACGAATTATCGAAAAATACGCAGCTTGCTATATTTTCTCCTTTACAGGCAATATTCCGCCTATATCATATAAATCATTACTACCGAGAGACTGTATATCTACACCGTAATTATCTGTAAAGGCTTTTATATTTACATAATCAGGGTGTCTTGTTATATCTCCGCTGAATACCATAAGACACTTATCAATAAGTCCGCAGCACCCTCCTATAAATCCGTAATTATAGCCGTCAAGCCTTATATACCCCTCATGTATTTTGAGGACATCAATTTTATTTACCCTGCATAATTCATATATCGAGTTGTCGGCAGTTATTACAGCATTTTCATTAACAACAGCAATAGAGCAAGCTGAATAGCTCTGTTTTGTGTGAAGTATTTCTATATCTCTTTCCGTACAAAAATCCAATATCTTCCTGTCAGTTTTATCCTTATTGCATATTATCCTGTTCTTAAGAAAGCACACATTAAGCTTGGGATTTTTCGCATCTATACCGCTGCACGTTGAAAACTCTGCTCCGAGAGATACGAAGCCGTTTATAAGCTCTGTGTTATTTTCATCTGCAATGAATCTGTTCCCCCCAAGATGACAAACCGACATATCGGCATGATATTTTTCAGCACCGTCTATATTTTTCAGCGGGGATGGCGAGAGAATATTTATATGATAATTATTCATCAATTCACATATAAATTCAAGTCTGTTACCCGACATTATAACATCTGTAACTAATGACTTCGGCAAATTGGGGAAATCTATATATTTTTCCATGATACAACTCCTTGATTTCAATAATATCTCAGTGCATCAACAGGCTTCAGCTTTGCCGCCTTAAGTGAGGGGTATATTCCGAATACGGCACCAATAACCGCCGAAAATATAAGCATCAAGAGAATTATATCAAGCTGCGGTGTTATTGTCAATCCGAATATAGCACCGCCCGAATACATAACAGTATTTCCCAGTATTATTCCTAATAGGCCGCCGCACAGGCTTATTACCGCCGATTCCGCAAGAAATTCTGTTGCTATCATACTGCTTTTTGCACCTATTGCTTTCTTTATACCTATCTCTCTTGTTCTTTCCTTTACCGATACAAGCATAACATTCATTATATTCATTCCGGCTACAATAAGTGAAACCGCTCCTATTGCGGATAATACCAATGAAAAAATATCTATTATTCCGTCAAGGCTGTCCTTTTGCTTTGCAAGGTTGTTTACGTTATATGCATTTTCATAATTATTGCTTCTTTCTATTTTCCTCACAACTTCCTCGCTCAGAGCCTCATAATTTTCATCATCACCCGATTTTATTACAATCTGTGTAAAATTGCTGCTTGACATATTCTTCTGCATGGTACTGTATGGTACATAAACAAAATCCGGTATAACACTGCCCATAACATTCTGTACAAGTCCGCTTCCTGTTTTGATTATTCCTATAATCTCATATTTATCCGTATTGCCCCCGCTGTTTACCGTTATTTTTTTTCCGATTATATTATCCGTACCGTAATGCGATACTGCGAATTTACTGTCTACCATACAAACTCTGGCACATGATGCAATATCACCTATGTTAAAAAACCTGCCATACAAAAGCTTAAGTGATATGGCACTTTCGGCATTTCTGTCTATGCCGAAAAGACATACGGGAAGGCTTTGGTTATGAAAATATACTGTTGATGTTTCAAATACAAGAGGCATTGCGGATTTTACGGATGATATCTCCTCTATTTCGTTAAGCTCATCTACCGTAAGCGGTGCATCGTTATCATTCAGGCTTATTGCAAGACCTCCCATTCCGAGACTGTCAATCTCTTCACCGAGTGCCTGCTTGCCCAAGCTGCTTATACCCATTGTTATTATTACGGCCGAAACGCCAACGGCTATACCTAAAAGAGTGAGAAAGGTTCTACCCTTATTTTTAAAAAAACCCCTGAGTGATTTCCATATTATTTCAAGCACTTCCTTCACCTTCCGATACAATTATTCTTTGTCCGTCGTTAATATTGCTCAGCTCCTTTATTATTTTATCCCCTACTTTTATGCCCGATTTTACTTCTATACCTTTTTTATATTCAGTACCCGTTTTTATATACTTTTTTATCGCCTGACTGCCTCTTGCCGTAAATACATAATCTCCTTTTTCGTCCGAGCGTACATATTCATATGGGAGTATGATCTTATTCTTATCTGTTGATGTTGTTACGGTACATTCCGCACTGTAGCCTATTCTGAGGTTTTGATCCGTTTTATCAAGCCTGATTCTCACCTCGACCGATGTTTCTTTGGAGGTAAGTCCTGAGGTTTGTTTTGCTTCCTTTGATATAGAGAATACTTTACCGCTGAATTTCTTATTTTCCAGTGCAGTAAACTTTATACTTGCCTTCTGCCCCACCCTGATTTTTTCTATATATGCCTCATTTATATTTACAGGAATTACAAGTGTATCCGAATCGGCAATTTTCATAAGCAATGTGTTCTTATTTACAATCTCATTTTCGCTGTGGGCAATATCGGTTACCACACCGACACTTTCGGCACAAATTGTTCTTTCCGTGCAGTATTTTTTTATCTCACTCAGTATGTCCTCAGAGATATCAGTTTTTGAAAGCATTGAAATCAATGTATCTATTTCCGAATATGAATACGGTATCATATCGCTGCTCACAGGCTCAAGCACAGTCATAAGGGGGTCGCCCTTTTTTACGGTATCGCCCCCATTTACATATATATTATTTATTATGAAATAATTATCGCTCATGATATTGGTTTCAGTATTATATTCAAGCTTTCCGGAAGCCGTTACCGTATTATCGGCACTTGAAAGCTTCACAGTGTAAACAGAAACCTCGGAAGCATTGGCCGTTATCCTGCCGAATGTAAAAATTCCCGTAATACAGAGTATTGTACTTAAAAACAGTATTATATATTTTTTCATATCGTTCAACTCCCTTATTTATTATTGGAGATTGAACCTAAAATATATATGCTAATTTATAGCAACATTTTTCATTTATCATTTTTTATTGAATTATTTTATATTAATTTCTGCCTTTTATTGAAATATATGGAAAGCAAAATTGTGATTCAGCCAAATAAACCTTTCTGTATACATGCTTTTCCAACTTCAAATAAAAATTGTTTTTCCTTTTTTTGACTATACGAATTTCAAAACTTCTGTGCATCAATGAATGTTATATTTTTTGATAAATTTAAGTAAATTCCCATATATTGACGGATTATGCAGCATAACCTATATAAGAAATAAGAACTAAAAGGGGAGTTTTATAATGTTTCTGACTGCAACGGCAATAATAAGTACTTTCGGCTTATTAACGTATATGGACGTCTGAATAATGGAGAAATTGTCAACAAACAAAAACTTTCCTATAACTTCTGAGTTTCTCTGAAAACAATTCAAAGAAATATTGATGGACTGCGCACATATCTTGCAGAAATGCATTTATCCGGAGCTGAACTTTCCATAAAATACAATAAATCCCAAAAAGTCTATTATCTTGTCCGTCTTGAGCGTGAATGACCCACAAATAAAGAAATTCCGACATATCTTTATATAACCTGCACCGTATCGGTGCAGGACATGAAGTATCCCGGAATACGGGATTAATTCAGTATGTTTAAAAACGGAAAATTAAAACGTGTTTTCCTGTACTTGGGAGGAAGGGGACTTTGTTTTACTATTATGGTATCCTCACCTATCAGCTCTATGTTGTCCCAACTTATAATAATATCCTCACATCTGCCGAATAATCCGAAAAATCTCGGTCTGCCGTATATTATTATCGACATAAGACGTGCTGATACTGTGTCAATCTCAACATCATCAACATACCCAAGCCTACAACCGCTCTGCCTGTCTATTACCTCTTTATGCCGAAGCTCGGCAACCTTACAGCAACCCATAATAAAAAGCCTCCTATGCATAATCTTCTACATGATATGCACGGAGGCTGCTTTTATTTACTTTATTTTCTCTGTTTTTTCAATTTCTTCACAACACGATAATCTTCTATCCGCTTTTCAAGCGTGGGAGAATATTTTTCCACTATCCACGTCAGACCTATAAAGATAACAAGAGATATAACGAACATTACGCAAAGTATCAAAACAAGATTTATACTGAAGGTCGATATATTAAAAATATTCACCCCGTAAAAATCACGGAAACATAGCAGTCCTACCACAAGTCCTATGCCCATTACAATGAAAAGTACCGTCCTCAATACATTGAAGGGCATTGATATTCTAAACAGCAGCAGCATGGACGCAGCGGCAAGTATGCATACGCTCAGCGTGGAATATTCCATATCCGTGAGTGAAAATATGCTTTGTGAAATAATACACATCACTATACTCAACAGTATCGTTATCGCCGCCGGCAAAGCATTTTTAAGAATATTGAACATGAATACACCCTTTAACCTGTCCTTGTTCGGCTCAAGTGCGAGAATAAAAGAGGGTATTCCTATGGTAAACATATTTATAAGCGTGTACTGTATAGGCATGAACGGATATTGTGCACTGACGAATATATACAAAAGGGCAAGCAGTATTGAAAATATAGTCTTTGTTATAAACAGCGTTGCCGACCTTTGTATATTATTAATTGAACGTCTGCCCTCCGCAACAACCTTCGGCATCGAGGCAAAATTTGAATCCAACAAAACAAGCTGTGAAACGCTTCTTGCTGCATCACTGCCTGCCGCCATTGCTATACTGCAATCCGCTTCCTTGAGAGCAAGAACATCATTCACTCCGTCACCAGTCATGGCAACCGTATGCCCCATTTCCTTCAGTGCTGTTACAAATTTCTTTTTCTGAGCCGGTGTTACTCTGCCGAATACCGTATATTTTTCAACAGCCTCACGGATATCCTCTTCCGTCTTAAGAGTCGTTGCATCAACATACTTTTCATATCCCCTGACTCCTGCCCTCCTCGCAACATCTGCCACTGTTATAGGATTATCCCCGGATATTATCTTTACATTCACATTCTGCTCAGCAAAATATCTGAGAGTCCGTGGTGCTTCCTCCCGTATCTTGTCGTTGAGCAATGCGATACCTACTACGTCAATACTCTCCGGGAGCTCCTTTCCGTTGAAATCCTTATCAGAATATGCTATCAATATGGTCCTGTAATTTCTTGAATAACTGTCCAGAAGTTGCCTGAGGTCAGTCGGTACATATTTCAGTATAAACTCCGCCGCTCCCATTATGCACGAACCGAATCCTTCAAAATGTGCACCTGACCATTTTTTCTCCGAGGCAAATGGTACTACCATGTCAGCCTTTAATTTGCTATCTTCACCGAATTTATCGTGCAAAGCTAAGAATGTTGCATTTGTATCGTCAAGTGAGCTTGTCAGGGCACATAACATATCCTCAAGCTCTTCCTTTTTATAATCTCCGTATGGAATTATATCCGCAACTTCCATACAGCCCTCTGTTATTGTACCCGTTTTATCAAGACAAAGCACATCGACACGAGCAAGTGTTTCTATGCAGTACAGTTCCTGCACAAGCACCTTGTACCTTGAAAGCCGTATTACTCCAACCGCAAGAACCGTGCTTGTTAAAAGCATAAGACCCTCGGGAATAATGCTTGTCACTGACGCTACACATGACACAACAACATCTTGTAAATGAGAGCTTATACTTCCGAAAAATGTTGCCACGGACCAATTAACATCATAGCTTACAAAATACTGCCTAACAAAAAGTAATACCGTCAACGGAAGAATAATAAATGTCAGGTATTTTATTATTGTTTTCAGGGTTATCATTATCTCGGAATTTATTTTTTTTGAATATTTTGCTTCTGCCGAAATTTTTGAGGCATAATTATCCGCACCGATATGCTCAACTCTTGCAAGACATTTACCACTTACAACAAAGCTTCCGGAATATATTTTGTCACCCTTGGCTTTATGTATAGCATCCGCTTCACCCGTAAGCAGTGATTCATTGACATCACATTCTCCGGATATCAATATCGAATCGACCGTTATCTGATTTCCCTGAGAAAATTCAACGATATCATCAAGCACAATATCCTCTGCAATAATTGTATGCCTCTCACCGTCCCTGATAACAACAGCCTGCGTTGCTGAAACTATGGACAGCTTATCAATAGCCCTTTTCGCCCTTATCTCCTGAATTATGCCTATTATGGTATTAAAAAACATAACACCCAGAAAAAGCATATTACGGTATGAGCCAACCACAAAAACAGCTATTCCGAGTATTATATTAAGAATGTTGAAGAGTGTTACAATATTATCGTATAAAATCTTTTTTATACTCTTACTTTTAGGTTGGGTATTGACATTGTTAAGACCCTGCCACATACGTTCGGTTGCCTGCTCAGCTGTAAGCCCCTTTTCAGGAGAGGCATCAATTCTCTGAAAGTCCTTTATCTCTTTGCCTTCCTCATTTTTTTCTTTTCTACTCATATACTTTCTCCAAATTTTATCATTTTGATACAAAAAATATGCTAGTTATCTGTAATTATATAACTTTAAAAAGCATATGTCAATATAAGCACACTCACGTGAAACATAAAATCTCAAAATGTTTATAGTTGACTTTTTACATATTGTATTATATAATGATTGACGGATACTTTTAAGTGTTCCGGTATGCCGATGTGTTGGAATTGGCAGACGAGGTGGACTCAAAATCCATTGCCGGCGACGGCGTGCGGGTTCAAGTCCCGCCATCGGCATAAAACAAAACTCCGCATGGTTACGTAAAGGTCAGTAACCATGCGGAATTTTTTATGCTGTTACAATTTCAGAATTGTAATTATTGTTTCACTTTTCTATATAAAATTCCATATTTTTATATAATATTCCATATGAAATTCCATATGGAATATTTGGGTATTGTGATATTATTTATGTGTAAACACAAGTATTTTATTTTATTAGTTCCCTCGAAGTGATCATATTCACTACTTTGTTACAGTAGTAATAAATGTATCTTTAAATCCTGCCGCATGAACCTTTTTAAGATAGGCGTCGGCATTTTTCTTATCGGCAAAAGCTCCGACCTGTATTCTGTAAATAGTTTTCTTTGCCGTCTGAGTTGTTGTAGATGAGCTCGTAGACGGAGCTTTATACGAAACTCCGAAAGCCTTACAAATGCCTTTAGCAAAAGCCTCACCGACTGTTTGTGTATTTACCTTAAAAATACTCAATATGCCACACCCCCGTAGTGGCAACTCTCTGTTCCTCGGTGCCGTATTTTAATAATTCTTCCTGTGCCTCCGTGAAACTGTAACCATATCTCATTAACGCACTTGTTTGTCCTTGAAGAACCTTACCGAGCATCGTAGATATGGTTACTGCACTTTCGGTACTTGCATTATAACCATACTGCTGTGCTATCATATCATTAAGAACGGGGAGCATGGTTTTTAAGCTATCAACATTTTCTACATAGGTAGCAAGCTTCTGCATACCTGCAAGCTGCACCTCGTCACCCACTACTCCAAGTTGCTGAATCTCACTTGCTAAGTCCTTAATTGATTGGATCTGTTCATCCGTTGCCCCCGTTGTATTACGCATTGTTGCACCAAGACGTGCTTCGGATTCAATCTGTGTCTGATATGCGGACATCAAATCCTTACAGCTTGACATTAATGTCCTTACAGAACCGATTGCCATATCAAAAGCAGCCTTAATATTAGCAGCAGAAGATGTAAAGGCTTTTTTAAGTGATTTTCCGAGATTATTTATTGTATTTTCAAGCGGCTTCTGATTGCCGACAATATCAAGTACAATTTTGCCCGCCGAATTATCCGCCATATCTTCACCTCTTTTCCTTGCAAAACAAAAGCGCACACCGCTTCATGCAATGTACGCTTTATAAATATTCTGTTTTGTTTTTAATGATTAAGTCCCAATTTTTCAATTAAGGCATTTTGAAGTAAGGACGAAAAATTAATATTATTCCTTTCCGCTGCCGTATTAAGCCAAGCCGGAATAGTACAGTTTTTCCTTACCGCCTTTTCCCCGTACTTTTCCGCATACAAGTCCATATCCAGTACGATAAGATTGGCAAAATCGCCCTCACATTCAATTTTTATATCGGCAAGCCTTGACGGTTTCGGAAGGTCATTTCCATCCTCAAGCTCATCCAGCAGCCAGCCGGCAGCGGCATCCTCCGCCATTTCAAAAGCATCAGAAAGATTATCACCCTGAGTTACGCAGCCCGGAAGATCGGGAAAAGTAACACAATAGCCGTCCGATTCTTCAAGCGGGGAAAAATATGCAGGATATACAAGTTTCATAGCAATACCTCCGTCAATATTATAGCACGCATAATACGCATTATCAAGACCTTTTTCATTTTGCCATAGCCTTAAATGCGGCAAGAACATTATTGAGGAATGTATCTCTGTCAACTGTACTGACTGCCTTAGCTCTCCTGCTCCGCCACTGATTGCGTATTTTTTTCTGATGTGCCGAAAATTGCTTAAGCATATTCGGGTCGTTTTCCAATCGTATTCTGACAATCCTGCCGAGAGGACTATCCTCACTCAGACCGCTGAGCAAGGACACAAACTCATCCCACGTCATTTTACCGAAATCGTCCGAATATATTCTGACCCCGTACTCGGATGCAAAAGAGGATACTATCAAATCAAAATCCTCTATTATGTCATAGCCGGGGTCAGAGCTTCCCCCTTTTCATTATCTCCCGTGATAAGCGTTACCGCAGATTCTATGAACGTTACAAAATCCTTGAAATCGAGGTGCAGACCCTCAAGTTTTTTTATTTCGTCCTCATCGAGAATTATACCGATAATATCGAGAATATCGGCAGGCTGCATTTTGTCCTGCGAAATTTTAGGCAGGATTTTAAGTATTGAAGTTGCCTCATTATTTACGGTAATAACAACGTCCCTAACCTTAATCTGCGGCTTTACTCTGAAATTCAGCTTATCCGTAATATCAATTATCTTACTCATTTTTATTTCCTCCTCTGATTAGCCGCCCGCACCCGATACGGTAGGCTTGCCGTTACTCATAACTTCAAATTCAAGCGGTGCTACACCCGTACTATCGCTTGAGCCGAGTGCGGATATATTTATTACCGCACTTTCAAACTTAACGGTCGTACCGTCAGGAAACGTCCATTCAAAATCCGCCTCGCTGTCACGTCCGTTTTTAAACGCAAGACCCGCAACAAAATCGTTTCCTGCATCACCGACATTTCTCTTTCCCGAAACAGATATTGATACGCCTTTTGCAGTTTTAAGCCTGCGTACCCAGCCCTCCGTTTCAAACGGCGTCCATTCTTCAACGCCGTCACTGAATGATACGCTGAAGCTTTCCATGTCGGCTATGGTATTCATACTATCATCTTTACCGATCTTAAACTGATTTTTATAACAGGGATATACTCCCGAATCTGACATAATCAATCTTTCCTTTCGTAATAAATTTCAAATTCGATAACATATTCATACACTCCCGACTCATCCGTACTTATGCTTACAGGCTCGGCGTGACTCAGCAGAATAAAGTATATATGTGTATCCTCAATATCAAAGGAAGAAACCGCCGAGAGCTTTCCGTAAAGCTCATAAGCGGCTTTTTCCGTATCGTTCGCATTCTTATTCCAGTGGATAAGAAGCGATATCCTTTTGACCTCGTAGCTTGATTTCTGCCCTATTGAAACGGTAGGAGGACGTGGGGGAAGCTGATATACCCCGATAGATTTTTCTTTCTTAGCGTCCATTCTGCCGATATAATAATTTTCGGCGGTATCAAATGTTTTAAGCCAATCTCGTATATTACTAAGCAGCAGCATTATAACCCTCCGTTCATTTTATAGTATTTTTTAAAGGCTTTCATGCAAAAATCCGCCTTTTCTCCGCCCGGAAGCCAATCATCAAACCAATGGTCCTTAGCGTTCGGGTTGCCGTCATGTTCATGTACTTTACCATTTCTATCCTTGGTTGTCCATTTTTCTCTATGAAATCTCATGCCGTCCGGATTAAAATACACCCGTCTTGCGTACGGTGTAGAATGTACAAGCGATACTTTTCCGTATTTTGAATTGCTTTTATCAATGGCAAAGGATTCACCCTGCAAACGTCCCGTATCTCTCGGAACGACCTGTGCCTGAACTATTTTCGTATGCAGAGCCCCTGCCGTCTGTTCAAGTGCTGCAACAGCGGCAGTATCGAGTTTTTTTATGAATTGTTTGTTTATAATCAACTTAAATCCCATAAATAACACTTCCTTCGGCATAGCGGCGTGCCGCCGCTGTCAGTTCGTAATTAATTTACTCAGGCAAATCAGTCTTTTGCTCGACCGTTAATTTACTTGATGAACAATCAATGCTTTTTCAAAAACGTAAATTGATATAAAAAAAGCACTCTGCCCGATTTCAGCAAAGTGCTTGACATTTCATAAATTCTGATGTAATATTATATTAAAGAGAGTACCGCACAGTAAGCGGTTTCTCCCAAAATTGGATGTATTTAAGAAACACCGCCAATTTAGGAGTTGGGCGGTGTTTCTTATTTTTCTATGTAAAAAATAAGACTACTTCGTATGGTGATCTTTAACGATCTGATATACGAGTGCGACAACAGCCGTCAACATAATTACGAATTGAAACAATTCGGAAACTGACATAAGTTATCACCTCCCTTACGGGAGAAACCGCCTACCACTTTGTGTAGCACTCTCAATTATATATTATCATCTTTGAAATGTTTTGTCAAATAATTTTGATTTTCATATCATATCCACCCTCGTATAATTGACCGTCCCATCGGGATTCCGTGCTTTCGTGCCCTGTAATATCCTGCGTTTTTCACCGAATATTACAGCCTCACCGCCCGATATTACCGCAATATCCGGAGCAATATCGCCGATAAAATAAGCCTGTGCGGATATTTGAACAAGCTTTTTCTCGGATGTAAGGACTGTCTTTGCACTGTCCTGATAATTGCAGAACCCGGAATATTCAACGGCGGTCATAGGCTCTCCGTCCTCGCTTATTCCCTCACGGTAAAGCGTTAAGTTAATTTGTGTCGTACAAACTGATTTCAGTATCAAACACGGATATCTCATTTCAGCCCCCTG
>CANQLX010000017.1 GCA_947624835.1 uncultured Clostridia bacterium | reverse complement strand
TATACGTTTTCGCTGAGTTCCCTCAATTTTCTTGCAGTTGAGATTCCGTCAAAACCCGGCATTTCTATATCAAGAAATACAATATCAAACCCTATCTGTTTAAAACTTTTCAAAAGCTCTGAACCGTTTAAAAATTCATAAGTCACTAAATCCAGACTGTTATAAAACCTGTCAATAATATCGGCAACTTCATTAATAAAATTTTTTTCATCATCACATATTGCAATACGCATAATAAACATTCCTTTGTATTTACTTTGCATTACTCAACTTTTTCCCGATCAACACGAACAAAAAAATAATCCTATGAAAACAATATATCACAATACAAAATAATTGTCAAATTATGCATAAAAAACAGGTCTTAAACATTCAGACCTATAAAACCGGCATATATATCTAATTTATTTATGATATTTGCATTGGGGAAATTAATATGATTAATATATTCCACCCATTCCGGGTCTTTAAGCGTAATCATTCTTCGATAAAACAGCTTTTGTCCGTCTTTAAGTTTAAATACAATATGAATTTTGCTAATATATATATCGGTAATAATGTATTTACTGAGCCTTAAGTTTTTTCCGTTTGCAAGGACAAATTCAACATAATCCTTAGCAACAGACATTTCCATAATAAATCCAAGCTTAAGTCTAAATATTAACGTCGCACATATCGTGAATAATCCCAAAAGAACAGCCACAGCAACCGCACCCATATAATCACCCTGTATGATTGCTGTCAAGGTGCCTAAAACAAACATAATACCCGGCAAAACATATATATATAAATAACCCCCTTGAGATATGGCTTCATAATGCTTCACCCTCTTGTTTATAAAAAAGGTCTGCCATACAACATAATAAAATGAAGTATGACAAACCGTTACTGTAATATTTATCCGGCAACCTTTTTTGCCTTCTGAGCTTTTATGACCTTCAGTCTTGAAAATTCTTCCCTGTCCTTTTCCTCAAGTGCATCTGAAATGAACTTAACAGCTTCCTCAAACCTCGGTATCATAATATTCTTAAGAGCATTCGCTCTCTTCTGAGTCTTTTTTATAGCATCTGCAAGACGATATACGCTGTTTTCAACCTCGGCAAGCTCGGCTGTGAGCCATTTAACCTCACGGAAACTTGCATATGCCTCGTCAATAGCGGGATTTGTCATTTGCAGACCGTAAAAAAGCTCCGGCTCGGTTTCATCTATTGTCACAATAGGTATCTCGACACCCATTACACTTCGATAGCTCAGCTTGAGTGTATCCTCCTCGGGTACGGACTTTGCGATATCATCAATAAAACCCATCGCTATATTTGCCTTCTGCAACGCAAGATATGCCTTGCTGTAGGTTATATCTATCTTATCCTGTATTTCCGATGCCCTGTCTATAAGGGTCATCATTTCACGGACAAGAATATTTCTTTTTTTATCAAGAAGCTCATAGCCTGTTTTGGCAAGGGTAAGCGATTTCTTATTCGCTATCAGATTACCCTTGGTAGGTACTGCCGCTGCTGCCATTACTGTTCACCTCCGCAAGCTCTATTCTTTCTCGGAGCTGCCTGATGCTCCTCCGATACTGGCAAAGCTAAGCAATTCGGGATCATCTACATAATATTCATCAAGAAGAGCATCATCAACACGGTCAAGTTCTGTTCTCGGTAATGTTGAAAGCAGCTTCCAACCGAGATCTATGCTCTGTTCAACGGTACGGTTTTCATTAAATCCCTGATTTACAAAATGCTGCTCAAAAAGCTTACCAAATTCAATATATTTCTTATCTATCGGCGACAATTCTTCCTCGCCGATAACGCTTGCAAGCGAGCGTGCATCCTGCACTCTTGCATAAGCGGCAAAAAGCTGATTTGCAAGCGGCTGGTGATCCGCCCTTGTATAGCCCTCGCCTATACCGTCCTTCATAAGTCTCGAAAGTGACGGAAGCACAGATACCGGCGGATATATTCCCTGTCCCTCAAGATCACGGTCAAGAACTATCTGTCCCTCAGTTATATATCCCGTAAGGTCGGGAACGGGGTGGGTAATATCATCATTCGGCATTGTCAGAATAGGAATCTGAGTAACCGAGCCTGTACTTCCCTTAACCATACCTGCACGCTCATAAAGTGATGCAAGGTCGGAATAAAGATATCCGGGAAAACCCTTTCTACCCGGAATTTCTCCCTTTGAGGACGAAAACTCACGCAGTGCCTCGGCATAAGAGGTCATATCCGTCATTATTACAAGGACGTGCTTGTTACATTCAAACGCAAGATACTCGGCGGCGGTAAGCGCACATTTAGGCGTAAGTATTCTCTCAATTATTGGATCGTTTGCAAGATTAAGGAACATTACAACCCTTGAAAGAACTCCGCTTTCGTCAAAGCATCTGCGGAAATAATCGGCAACATCGTTCTTTACACCCATAGCGGCAAATACGATACAGAAATCATTCGCCTCGGAATCCGATATCTTTGCCTGTCTTACTATTTGTACGGCGAGCTCATTATGCTTCATACCCGAACCGGAAAATATAGGAAGCTTCTGTCCTCGTATAAGCGTCATAAGGGTATCTATTGTTGAAATACCCGTATTAATATAGTTTCTCGGATAAATTCTTGAAACAGGATTCATAGGTGTACCGTTTACATTTGCTCTTTTTTCAGGATAGACGGGACCGAATCCGTCTATCGGCTCACCTGCGCCGCTGAAAACACGCCCGAGAATTTCAGGGGAAAGTGCAAGCTCCATTGGGCGACATTTTAGCCTTGTACGTGTATTATCAAGGGATATTGATTTTGTACCCTCGAAAACCTGAACAACAATACGCTTTCCGTCTATCTGAACTATCCTGCCGTGACGAAAGCTTCCATCGTCAAGGCGAATATCAACCATTTCCTCATATGAAGCACCCTCTACACCGTCAAGTACGATAAGGGAACCGTTGATTTCCTTAACACCGACATAATCGAGAATCATTCATTTCACTTCCTTCTTAAATCTATAAATAAAGCGAATTTTATAATCAGCCTGCCGTCAATGTAGCAAAAGCCTTATCTATTTCATCAATAAGCTCGTCGAACATCTCCGGCTTACTGTTCGGAATATCGTATTTCATCTTAGCAAGCCTTTCAAAAAGTCCGAGAGATATTATATTTGAAATAGGAATATTAGATGCAATAACCTTCTTGGATTTTTCATAGAGATGGAGTATAGCCTTCATCATAAGCTTCTGCTTTTCAAGCGGTACGAACGTATCCTCTGCATGGAAAGCATTCTGCTGCAAAAATCCCACCCTTATTGCTTTTGCGGTTTCTATGACAAGCTTCTGATCATCGGGAAGTACATCCGAACCTATAAGCTTTACTATCTCCATAAGAGAGCTTTCCTCATGCAGAAGGGTTGTTATCTTATTACGATATTTTATAAAATCCTCACCGAGATTTTCCCTGAACCACGGGTCAAGGTCGGTGAAATATTCACTGTAGCTGTTCATCCAGTTTATAGCCGGATAATGTCTTGCATAGGCAAGGGATTTGTCCAGTGCCCAGAAGCAGCGGGTAAAACGCTTTGTATTCTGAGTAACAGGCTCAGAGAAATCCGAGCCCTGCGGTGATACAGCTCCAATTATCGTAACCGAGCCTTCCTTTTCATTTAGAGTAGTAACTCTTCCTGCTCTTTCGTAAAATTCCGAAAGTCTTGACGGTAGATACGCCGGGAAGCCCTCCTCGGCGGGCATCTCCTCAAGTCGTCCTGATATTTCTCTGAGAGCCTCCGCCCAACGTGAGGTTGAATCAGCCATTATAGCGACATGATAACCCATATCACGATAGTATTCGGCAAGTGTAAGTCCCGTATAAATTGATGCCTCACGTGCTGCAACAGGCATATTCGATGTATTTGCTATAAGTACGGTACGATCCGTCATAGGTCTGCCCGATTTAGGGTCGATAAGCTCAGAAAACTCGTCAAGAACCTGACTCATCTCATTTCCACGCTCTCCGCAGCCTACATATACAATTATATCCGCATCACACCATTTTGCAAGCTGATGCTGACTCATTGTTTTACCCGTACCAAAACCTCCCGGTATAGCGGCAGTACCGCCCTTTGCTATCGGGAACATGGTATCCATTACTCTCTGCCCTGTTATAAGCGGAATTGTTGCCGGAAGCCGTTCAAGGCAAGGGCGAGCCTGTCTGATAGGCCATGTCTGACAAAGCGTAAGCTCATGCTCGACCCCCTTACCGTCCTTTATAACAACAACCGTGTCTTTGATACGGTATTTTCCGTTCGGCTCGGTTCTTACTACAATACCCTCAAGTGCCGGAGGTACAAGACAACGGTGTTCTATTATAGCCGTTTCCGGGCAGGTCGCATAAACCATACCGCCCTTTATTTTATCTCCGGGCTTTACCTTTATTTTTACATTCCAATATCTGCTAAGATCCAAAGAAGAAACCGATGCTCCCCTTGAAATGAACGAACCGCTTTGCTCCTCTATTGCCTTTAGCGGACGCTCTATACCATCAAAAATATTATCAATTATTCCCGGTCCCAAAAGAACATTCATAGGAGCCCCTGTTCCGTATATGGGGTCGCCGGGTTTCAGACCCGTTGTCTCCTCATAAACCTGAACGGTAGTGAATTTATCGTTGATACCAATGATTTCACCGACAAGACGGGCTTCACCGACATAAACCATTTCCATCATGGAAAAGCTTCTGGTGTTCCTCACGGTAACAACAGGACCGTTTATACCATAAATAACGTCATTCGTTTCCATTAAAACTCATCCCATCTTTTCTTTTTATTCGGTCACTTTAAGACCTGAGTTTTCACTGAACCATTCATGCTGCTCCTCAAGTCTTGTATCAAGCGTTTCATCAATAAGCAAGCCAAGACTGCGGCTTTGTCCTGTCATACCGCCGATAACAATATCATCGGAGGTCTGTATTTCACACTTTCTTCCCGAAAATGCCTTAAGTATATTATCCTTAAGCTTCATATCCCTGCTGCTTATCTTTATCACCACATCATCGGCATCAAGCTTTTCCGAAATAAGTCCTGCACTTTTACCGAGCGATTCAATATATTTATCAGTCTTTACATATTCAAGAAGCTTTTTTCTTACCTCATCAAATATTTCCTGCTCAATTTCTCTGCGGCGGATAAAATTCTTTCTTCTGCTTGCATTTTCAGCCTTTGAAAACTCGGCAGCCACACGCATCTTTATATCGCTCATTTTTTTCTGAATAAGAACATAGGCCTCTCTCAGACCTTCCTCCTCAGCCTTGTTAAGCTCCTTTTCCTTAAAATCCTCGGCTTCGGACTGTATTTTTGTACGCTGAGCCTCAGCGTATTTTTCTATTGCCTTTAAAAAATTATCTGTCTTGCTTACAGTATCAGGCATAATTTCACCTCCAAAGGCTTATATCTTAACCCCTATTGCTTCACGGACATAACGTGTTATGGAATCCTTTGCTCTTCCGCTTCCGTGTCTGTCCGGTATTTCAACTATAAGAGGCTGCTTACGGTTAAGCTTAAGGTCATACACAAGCTCCGGACAAAGCTGAACAAGTCTTTCCGTCATAAGTATAACCGCAACATCCTCCATATCCATTGCCTTTGTCAGAGCCTCTCTGACCTCCTGATCCTCATGAACTACAACTCCGTCTATGCCTGCAAGGTGCATACCCATCATTGTATCCACATTATCGCTTATTAAATAGAATTTCATAAGCTCACCCTTTTCATATCAGGCATTGCTGATGATAAGAATCGAAACAAGAAGTCCGTACAGTGCAACACCTTCTCCCAGTGCAACGAAAATAAGTGACTTACCGAATGCCTTGGGGTCCTCACTTGTTGCACCGATTGCAGCCGGAGCAGCACCGCCGACAGCGATACCGCCGCCGATACCCGAAATACCTGTTGCAAGTGCGGCAGCTATCATGGATATACCCTTGTTAAGATCGGGTGAAGCAGCCGCAGCAGCAGCCTCATTCGGGGCAGCCATAGCAACCATTGAGGTTATAAGACAAAGTGTTCCGACAAACGCAAACGAAGCAATCTGTCTTATAACAGCGGACTTACGTGTTCTTTTGCCTGTAATAACATTCTTATAGGCAAGATAAACAGAAACAACCAAGAAAACTACCGGTACTGCAAGTAAAACATATTCCAACATAATCAATTCCTCTTTCTTTATTTATATTTTTTTATAAGACTGCGGTAATTTGGGGATCCGCCCGTCTTATTCATCACTTTTTTTAACCGTTATCGGTTTAAACTCTCTTCCCTCGCCGACATAGAAACGGCTGAAAATCTCGTAGTAGTCAAGCCTCAATACCTGTATTGCAACAAGAAGTGCCTCGAGTGCCATTACTATTCCGTTTCCTACAATAACAACTATCGTATATCCTACCACTCCGCCAACCATTTCAGCAAGCGTGAATACAACCAACATCATACCCGCATGAACAAGTATATATGCTCCAACTCTCAAGAATGACATTGTATTTGTAACATAACTCAGGCACATTTCAAAAAGCTCAAAGAAGCTTTGCATGAAATATTCACCCCAGCTTTCGGGCTGCCATTTTTTCTTGCCCGAGCAAAGTCTGCCAAGCGGCTCACGCATAAACATAAGAATAAGCGGTATCGCTATCAGCCCTATAATATATGCCGTATTCATTATCGGAATGTTAAGGAACATTGTGCATACAAGTCCTGCAACAAGAGATACATAAAAGACAAATCCTGATATTCCGTTCGCACCGAACAGTGCACTCTCCATATCATGCCGTCGGAACGATGAAACTATATTGAGAAGCATTGATATCGCTATTGCAATGAATCCCAAAGCAACCGAGCCGTAAATTATCATGTTTATTGTTTCAGGCTCCATAACCTCAACAAGCTTTCCGTCTATTCCGAAAAGTGCCTTGTATACAGGGTTGAGAAATTCCTCAAAGCCGAAAACCGAACCATACAGAAATCCGAATATCATACCCGATATTCCGCACGGAATAAGTATCCGCCCAATTTCCATTTTTTTAAGCTTCCACATCAGTGCTCCGACTATGGCAACGATAAGTCCCTGTCCCATATCGCCGAACATTATTCCGAAAAACAATGTATAGGTAAAAGCAACCATCGGTGTCGGGTCAACCTCATCATAGTTAGGCAATCCGTACATTCTAACATAAAACTCATACAGCTTTATGAAGGGCGGATTTTTCAGTATTACCGGCGGCGAATGTTTCAGTTCTTCCTTTCCGTCGCTAAGAGAATATTCTATACTTCTTATGCTGTCAAGCTTTTTGGTGAAATATTCCTCTTTATCCGCAGGTATCCAACCGATAAGAATAAAATTCCTATGATATTTATATACATATCTTTTTATTACATGATACGATTCCAGCTCCTCAAGCTTACTGTAATACATCATGCACTTTTCCTTCTCGGCTGTCCAGAATACACTTATTCTTTTTTCTATTTCCTTTCCCTTTTCCTTCAACTCCCGAAGCTCGCCGTTAAGAGTCTTGAGATATTCTTCGGGAGTACCAGCTATTTTAGGGACCTCCAGCCTTTCAAAATAAAGTGAGGAAAATATTCTGTCTATATCATCCTTATTTACTATCGGGGCAAAATAGGTTCCCCAGCAATGGGTATCATCCTCCGTACATGGTATAAACAGGACATAGGGGTTGTCTATTTTTGCAAGCTTCTTCAGGCTTTCCTTCGGCAGCCTTCCGAAGGAAGGAGTGATATACTTACATTTATTTATTTCCGTAAAATCCATATCACTTCCTACAAAATGCCCTACCTGCTCAATCTTTCTCAGGCAGTCATCTGCTTCCTGTTTATAACGAAGTCTGTCACTCAGAAGCTCCTCAAATTTCTTTGTTATAAATTTGGCATATTTTAATACACCGCTGTCGCTGACCGTGAAATTCCGGGGCTTATCATATTTCAGTTCAAAGCCAATCATATCGGCTGCATTTTTCATCTCCTGAAGCGGAGTTGAAAACGGATTCTTATCGTTAAGCGGAACAAAATTCTTTGTATCGGAATAAAAGGACATTGCATCATCCGGATGAAATACACCGGAATCTCCACAAAACTTGATAACCTTATCAAGCTCCGACATCATACCGATTATGCTGATGGCCTTAACCGGTTTAACAGACACATAACCACCTCCTTATCTGACAAGCAATTTATTCTTCTCATCAGCAGACAAGCCGTAGCGTGTTGCTTCTATTATATTTACTATATTTGAAAGCTCTATCTCCATAAGATATATATACGATATCATCACTATCGTAGGATTGGGCGAAAGTCTGAGATGATGTATACAGTACGTACTCAGAAGTACATCTGCCATTTGCGATGTATCATTATACTGAAGCTTTGACATAAGCTTTCCCAGATAGGCAGAACGTGCAATATTGAATACTTCCTTAGGGTCAGCAGCCGAACAAAGCTCTTCCACTGTTCTTTTTGAAAGCCTTCCGAACGGGATAAGCAGCGGACGTATTCTTTTCTCATCATACCCGAAATATTTTTTCAATCTCATAATTCTTGAAACATTTCTAAAATCAAACATTGCGGAGAAAAGATCCCTCAGCTCCTCACGTTCTCTTCCCCTGCCGAGATCATCTATTGCCTGCATTATCATACCGTAATTACGGTTATTAAGCTCAGCCTCAAGCAATGCTATATCTATTTTCTCACCCTCACGGGGTCTGAATTTTTTCAATACCGGCAGATATTCGCTTCCCGAAAGAACATCGAGCATATCATCGTATGACCTTACCGTTGAAAGTGCCTCAAGATTTATTTTTGCAAACTTACTCATTGAAAGCGGCATGGTATACACATAATCCTCTGCTCTTCCGATATTCAAAAGCGTCAGACACCTTATGATCTGTTCAATCTCCATTTCAGATATGACAAAATCCGAAAATTTCAGGGTCTTATCCCTTGCATACCTTGACAAAGCAAAAATATCATAATATATATTCTGCTTCAGCATAGGTTCAAGCTGACCTCTGTGGGCGGAATTTTCATCAAGTCCCGTAAGAGCCGATTTATAGCTTGTACGGTTTTTAAGATACGCCGCAACCTCGGACACACTTCTGCAATCCATAAGCTGCTTATAATCGGCATCGGTAAGTCTTTTGCCGTACATTGCCCGTGCCTTCGCAAGTATCGCATTTGATGCCATTGAAGACGACATCCGTATCACCTCTTTATAAAAAATCACCGCATGGAAAACCGTTACTGCGATTATCCTACAACTCTTGCGACAATCTCATTTACCCATTTATCCTTGTTTGCGGAGTAGGTATCATCGAGTTCCTTTATTATTGCGGCACTTTTTTGCTCAATAAGTGCAAGCTCCTCATCAGCCTTCTTTTGAATAGCCTGCTCATTTATTTTTATACGCTCCTTGGCTTTTTCGAGGAAATTATTCTTAATAGTTTCCTTGGTACGGATAACCTCTTTTTCGTAGTCTATCTTACTTTGTTTTACCTCATTTGTAAGATTACGGGCTTTTTTATCCATATCAACAATTTTGGCAATCATATCCTCCATAAGCACACCTCCAAAAAACAACAAGGATATAGAAAGAAAAGAAAGCCCGTTCTTTCTACACCCTGCAACTTATATCATTATACAACTTTAACATTCATTTTACAAGTAAAAAAAACGGGAAATAAATTTAAACCACCGGTAATTTTTTTTGATTATTTTAACAATAAAGCATCATAATATAAAATCAGTTTTTAAGACTTTGCATAGGTGCAGGTATCCTTCCCCCTCTTGATATAAATTTTGAAGGGGATTTCATATTGACATCCATAATAGGACCTCCGCCGAGCAAGCCCCCGAAGTTAAGCTCCTCGCCTGCCTCTTTTCCTATAGCAGGGATAAGCCGCACAGCGGTTGTCTTTGAATTTACCATACCTATTGCAGCTTCATCCGCTATTATACCGGAAATTACATCCGGCGGTGTATTTCCCGGAATGGCTATCATATCAAGTCCGACAGAGCATACCGCTGTCATAGCCTCAAGCTTTGTCAAGGTAAGCGTTTTGCTTCTCGCCGCATCAATCATTCCGGCATCCTCTGTAACAGGGATAAATGCACCCGAAAGACCTCCGACATGGGAAGATGCCATAACTCCGCCCTTTTTAACAGCGTCATTGAGCAGTGCAAGACACGCCGTCGTACCGTATGCACCACATTCCTCAAGACCCATCTCTTCAAGTATATGTGCAACCGAATCGCCTATTGCCGGTGTCGGTGCAAGAGAAAGATCCACTATACCGAAGGGTACACTCAGACGCTTTGATGCCTCCCCTGCAACAAGCATACCGGCACGGGTTATTTTGAATGCCGTTTTCTTTACTATATCGGCAATCTCAGTTATATTGCAGTCCCCTGCCTTTGCGATGGCCGCTCTTACAACTCCGGGGCCGGATACCCCGACATTGATAACACAGTCAGGCTCTCCGGGGCCGTGAAATGCCCCTGCCATAAACGGATTATCCTCCGGTGCATTACAGAATACAACAAGCTTTGCCGCACCTATACATTCACGGTCAGCTGTAAGCTCGGCACTCTTTCTTATAACCTTTCCCATTTTTGCGACCGCATCCATATTTATACCGGCCTTTGTTGTGCCGATGTTCACGGAGGAGCAAACCCTTTCCGTCATTGCAAGTGCCTCCGGAATACTCTCTATCAGGGCATAATCACCCGGTGCAAAGCCCTTGTGGACGAGTGCACTGTAGCCTCCGACAAAGTTTACTCCGACCTGCACGGCTGCCCTGTCAAGAGTTTCCGCAAATTTAACGGGATTTTTTGTCGGGCAGGCGGCCGCAAGCATTGCTATCGGGGTAACAGCTATTCTTTTGTGAATAATCGGTATTCCGTAATCCTTGCTTATGCTTTCACCTGTTTTGACAAGGTCTTTTGCATATCTGCATATCTTATCGTAAACCTTTTCACACGCCCTGTCTATATCCTCATCGATACAGTCAAGCAGCGAAATGCCCATGGTAACAGTTCTGACATCAAGATTTTCATTGTCTATCATGTTGATAGTTTCAAGTATATCATGTGAATTTATCATTGAACTAATTCCTTTCTCTTTAACAATGCTCAGATTTTATGCATAGCATTGAATATATCCTCATGCATCACATGAATTTTGACTCCCTTTTCCTCGCCCTTTTCGGTAAGAATATCCGCAAGCTCGGAAAATGGTACTGTGCTGCGGCTGATATCAACAAACATTATCATGGCAAACATTCCCTGAAGCACCGATTGCGTTACCTCAACAATATTTACTCCCACCTTTGCACATTCTCCGGATACTGCCGCAAGTATTCCGACATCATCCTTTCCAAGAACAGTTATAACTGCATTCATAAACAAAAACCTCCAATATTTACATACAATAATTATCCTATTTTCCACCTGCATTGTCAAGAGTTTTTCCAATATTAAATTTTATTATATTTATTTAGAACATTTTTCCTTACAAGAAAAAATGTGGAAAAATGTTTGATTTTCGTACAATTTATGATTTTTCTATAATTTAATCCGTATTTTGTTGGATTTTTTCAATAAGTATTAATGTATAAAAATTTTTCGAGTTATGATATAATCATCTCGTAGAAAATAATAGGGTAAAAGAAGAATATATACTGTATTATATCCTGTTTTTTACATAATCCCAATTTTTTTAAAAAAGGATGTGCATTATGAAGTACAGATTTATTTCTGACAGTCATACCCACAGCGAGTGTTCCTTTGACGGAAACGACAGTGTCATAATGATGTGTGAGCAGGCAACCGCAATAGGGCTTTATGCACTGACAATAACAGACCATTGCGAATGTAACGAATACTTTGAAAAAAATGTACAGGATGATATATCACGTTCGGTCCTTCAGACCTCAAAGGCAAGGGCAATGTATCACGACAGGCTTCTTGTGTATACGGGCATCGAGCTCGGTCAGCCGACACAGGATATTGAAGCCGCACGGGATGCACTCTCATTATGGGATTATGATTTTGTCCTCGGCTCACTTCACAACCTCAAGAATGAACAGGATTTCTATTTTCTTGAATATACGGAAGAGAATGCATATTCCCTGCTTGACAGATACTGCGACGAGCTTCTTGAGCTTGCGGAACAGAATCTTTTTGATTCCCTTGCACACCTTGATTATCCTCTCAGATATATTATGGGAAATACCGAGCTTAATCTTGATTTATGGCATTTTTATGAAAGAATGGATGAGGTTCTCAAAACACTTGTAAAAAATAACAGGGCACTCGAAATAAATACCTCGGGACTAAGGCAGGCTATAGGAAGAACACTTCCGGAAATGAACACCATAAAACGCTTCCGTGAGCTTGGCGGGAAATACGTCACTCTCGGTTCGGATGCACACCGCTGGGGTGACATAAGTTCCGGCATAGAGGACGGTCTTGATATGCTGCATAAATGCGGATATACACATTTTACCGTTTTTGAAAAGCGGAATCCGAAATTGCTTCCGATTCTTTAAAAATTCTGATATATGCTGATATCAACGTAATTTTTCTTTAGACATTGCAATAAAAGCGATTTTGTATTATAATATTATCATTAAAGTAAATGGAGGAATAAAAATGATAAGAGAAATTTCCGAATCAATTAAGTATATCGGTGTAGATGATCCTGATATAGACCTTTTTGAAAGTCAGTATGTTGTTCCTGAGGGAATGTGCTACAATTCCTATATCATACTCGATGACAAAATTGCCGTATTTGACACTGTTGACAAAAGAGTAACCGATGAATGGTTTGAAAACCTCGATAAGGTCCTTGACGGCAGAAAACCCGACTATCTTGTTATAAGTCACCTTGAGCCTGACCATTCTTCAAATATTGCCAAGGCTGCCGAGAAATACCCCGATATGAAGCTTGTTGGCAACGCAAAGACCTTTGCAATGCTTCCTCAGTTCTTTGATTTCGATATTGAGGGAAGAACAGTTACCGTGAAAGAGGGAGATACAGTAGACCTCGGCTCGCATAGGCTTACATTCTACATGGCACCCATGGTGCATTGGCCGGAGGTTATGGTAACATACGAGCAGGCAGAGGGTGTTTTGTTTTCGGCTGACGGATTCGGTAAATTCGGTGTTATGGACGCAGATCCCGACGACTGGACCTGTGAAGCAAGAAGATATTACTTCAATATCTGCGGAAAATACGGTGTTCAGGTACAGGCTCTTTTGAAAAAAGCAAGTACTCTCGATATAAAGACAATTTGTCCGCTTCACGGTCCGATCCTCAGCGAAAACCTCGAATATTATACCGGTCTGTACGATACATGGAGCAAATACGAACCGGAAACCGAGGGTATCTTTGTAGTATATTCGTCAATTCACGGAAATACAAAGCAGGCTGCGCTAAAACTCTATGATATGCTTAAAGAGAGGACGAATGACAAAATCGCAATTTCGGACCTTGCAAGAAGTGATATGGGCGAAAATATTGAGGACGCTTTCCGCTACAGCAAAACGGTTATGCTTTCTCCTTCATATGACGGCGGTATTTTCCCGATTGCGAATGATTTTCTGCATCACCTACAGATAAAAGGTTTTAAAAACAGAAAAGTTGCCATTGTTGAAAACGGATCGTGGGCACCCTCCGCCGGAAAGGTAATGCGTGAATATTTTGAAAAGATGAAGGGTATCGAGCTTTGTGACGTCAGCGTAACAATAAAATCCACACTTAATGAGGAAACCCTCAAAAAGCTTGAAGAACTGGCTGATGCCTTTGTTAAAATGTAAAACATCCCCCGACCGGAAGCCAAACCCGGTCGGGGGTTACTGTACTGCGTCGGATTTATAAGAAACAATCTGAAATTTTCCGCACTGATTTTCTTATTCACCGATTTTCAGATTTATCCTTATAGTACGTCTTTCCTCATCTTTAAGCATCTTTATGCCTTCACGGTTGATTTTATGACCGCTGTCAAGGTAACTGTTTGCAATTTCAATATAATGATGTATTCTATAACTCGGGGCATCAAACAGAGTTGACGTGCAGTCCTCAAAATCGAAATCACTTCCCACGGTGACATACAGATAATTACTGCCCGAGTTGACACATTCCACAATATACTCCACCATCCTACGGTCGGTTTCATCATCAAACCGATCAACATTGATACCGTCCATATTATAGTAATTCATTTCCATAGAGTCACATTCCGGCAGGAAGAAATTTTCGTTTTGTTCAATTTCCTCCCCGGCGATGGGATCAATTATATGACTTTTTTCAATCTGATGTGTGTCAAGATTAAAAAATTCGTAATTTATGCCATCCTCCCCATCATTCCAGGTAGTATCAACATGATACCATTTTTCACCAAGCTCCACTATATTCCACATATGCCTTACATCATCAGCATACCCCTTGACGGTATAGCCTGATATCCCCACTTTTTCAAGCAGTATTTGAAATGCCTTTGAATATCCCTCGCATACGGCGGAACCGTCTACGATTGCCCCGTATGCCGTAAAATACTGCCAACCGTCAGAAATATCGCTTACCCCGTCTGCATAGCTGCATTGACTGAGAAGCCTGTCATGAAGGAGTTTTTCTTTACTGTAATCGTCACCTATTTCCCCAACACCGTCAAGAAGCTCACTTATCCTTTGGGACAGACGCTCTATATACTGTCCGCATTGCTGTGCAGATAACAGTGAATAACATTCGACAACGGTATTTCCTTTGTCATAGGCATACCCGAATGTGTTATTTATCCAAAAAATTTCCGGATGATCCGTCAAAAAGGCATCCAATACCCGCTTTACAGAATTTTCGGGCATTTCCGTACCTGATACCACTACATATTCAGTCCGGTAACATCCGTCACTGTTTGTACTTTCTTCAATACAATACAGGTTTTTGTTAAGCTTGTGATACAAATATCTCTCATTTTCATCGGTGAGAGTGTTATATGCATAATCACAATTAAGCCCGGTTAAACTGTTTGAAACCATTGAAAGCCTGTTTCCGATATCCTGATAAGATGTATCAACATCGTTCACAGGCTCTATGCTCACAGCCTCCAGACCTTCGCTGTTATTTCTGTTATTGAAGCATTCAACCATAAGCAATACACAGGAAACAACAAGGGTCAGAGAAAAACCGAAAAACAAAGTATATAGTATCAGGGATATTTTTTTTCTCATACTATCACTCTTTATCCGCCATTTATATTATACAGCCGCTTTTGCAGCATACTTCATTGATTTTTCGACTTATTCTTTGAAGATTCCTTCTGCTGATAAGCCTGAAGTCCGGAACGGGTCTTTTTGAGCTCTGCAAGATTTCTGCTAAGATCCTCGTCAGCCTTTTTCATAATACCATCAATATAATTATTTGCCGCCTTCTTAATTTGTTCAGCCTGATTATTTGCATTAAATATAATTTCCTTTGCCTTTTCCTGAGCCTGTCTGACAATTTCACTTTGCTGGACCATAGCCCTTGCTCTTTCCTCAGCCGCCTGAACAATTTTCTCAGCCTCATCCTTGGAATTATTTATAATATTGGTTCTGTCTGCCGCAATACTCTTCGCCTGTTTTACCTCAATAGGCAGGTTAGTTCGTATCTCATCTATTATCTCCCTTAGCCTTTCAGTATTGACAACCGTTTTTCCTCCGCTCAGCGGAAGAGTAAAAGCATCGTCAAGCACTCCTTGAAGATCTTCAATAAGCATATCAATTTTCATTTTTCAATTTCTCCTTTGTCTTATTCTCAGTAATATTTCATCTTGTACACATTCGGGAACAAACGGGGAAATATCTCCACCGAGAAGTCCCACCTGTTTTACTATGCTTGAACTCAAATACATATTCTCAGCACTTGTTGTAAGGAATACCGTTTCAATTTCGCTGTTAAGCTTGCTGTTGGTAAGGGCCATCTGAAATTCATATTCAAAATCAGAAACCGCCCTCAGTCCCTTTACTATGACATCCGCCTTATACCTTGCGGCAAAATCAACCAATAACCCGTCAAAACCCGCTATTTCAATATTAGGTATGTCCCCGACGGATTTATTAAGAAGGTTCTTTCTTTCCTCTATAGTAAACCACGGATTCTTAGCGACATTCACAAGTACAGCCACTATAACCTTATCGAAAATCTTCGATGCTCTTTTTATTATATCAATATGTCCGTATGTTACCGGGTCAAAGCTGCCCGGACAAATTGCCACCGACATCAAAATCACTTCCTTACTGTCCCTCCGGCTCAGCATATATGCTTATCATTATCCTTCCGTAGCGGTAGCTTTTCTTCAGTGCAAAACCACCCGTAATTTCAGGCAGCTTTTCATCCGTCGGATGTTCGCATATAATATATCCGGAGGGTTTCACCGTCCTCGGCGCAAGCTCAAGTGCTTTCTGCAAAAGTCCCGTTCTATACGGAGGATCGAGAAAAACAATATCAAACCTTTCGGTCGTTCCTGCCAAAAAGGCAACCGTATCCGATGCCCTAATCTCCGCTTTGCTTTCAAAGCCGCATATCCCGACATTTCTTTTTACTGTTTCAAGAGATTTTTTACTGCTGTCAATAAAATAAGCCTTATATGCACCTCTGCTCAGAGCCTCTATTCCCATCTGCCCCGAACCTGCAAAGGCATCGAGAAAAACGCAGCCCTCGATGTCAAACTGTATTATGCTGAACACCGATTCCTTGACAGCATCGGCAGTCGGGCGTACATCGCTGCCATTAGGAGATTCAAGCCTTCTGCCCCTTGCACTTCCTGTTATAACTCTCATAAAGTTCTTTCCTTTTTACAAAATATCAAAATACAGGGCGAAATAAACATAAAATTTCTTCTTACATACATAAGACAATTATCCTCATATAATTATCGGAAAAATCGTGAAAAATGTCAATAGCCTTTTTGCATAGCTATAACTGCCTATTCGTCAGTTTTATTATCACTATTCACAACAGCTTCATTAACTTCCTCTTTATGATAATAATTATACACCGATTCCGCCGCCGGACGGGTCATACCCCTGACCTTCATCAGCTCCTCTATTTCCGCTGACTTAATTCTTTCCGTCGTCCTGAACCTCAGCATCAGTGCCTTTGCTCTCGTCGGACCTATACCCTCTATATCCGTAAGGCCCATAGCAAAGGAACGCTTGCTGTGCTTTTTTCTGTGGTAGCCTATTGCATAGCGGTGAACCTCGTCCTGAATACCCGAAACCAAGGTAAATGCCCTGCGTTTTGAGCTTATGGATATTTCATGTCCCTCATCTGTTATCGCCCTCGTCCTGTGATGATTATCCTTAACCATACCGAAAAGCGGTATTTCAAGTCCGAATTTTTCAAGCACGGGACGCACGGCAGAAACCTGTCCCTTGCCGCCGTCAAGCAATATCAGATCGGGCAGCTGTCCGAAGCCCTCGCCGCTGTCGGGATTTTTGAAATATTCCTCAAACCGTCTTGTGAGTACCTCATTCATAGAGCCATAGTCGTCCTGTCCCGTAAAGCCCTTTATCTGAAATCTGCGGTATGATTTTTTATACGGTCTGCCGTCCTTATATACTATCATACCCGCAACATTGTCGCTTCCTGCATGGTGTGAAATATCATAGGATTCAATATATCTTGGCGGCTTCGGAAGTCCGAGCAGCCTTGCAAGCTCATCAAGTGCAGTAAGCTCATGTCCGAGATGACCATGACTTTGCGCAAGACTTTCTGCGGCATTCTCACGGCTCATTTCTATTATACGCATATTCTCGCCCTTCTGGGGATGATTCAGCCTTACGCTCCTTCCACGCCTTTCGCTGAGCCAAACACCCAAAAGCTCCTCGTCCTCCGCCTCACCGTCAAGCGAAACAATCGGTGGGATATTATCCCTCATAGAATAATACTGCTGTATAAACTCACTCCTCATAGACGGCAGGTCGGGGTTTTCTCCTGCATCACGGATAATAAAATCCTCCTTATCGTAAAGTCTGCCGTTTTTAAAACGTATAACCGCAAAGCAAGCCTCAGAACCTTCGGTTATTACGGCTATAGCATCCTGTTCTTTGACGTTTGCCTCAACAACATTCTGCTTTTCAGTTATTTTTTTGACGGCACTTATCCTGTCACGCAGTCTTGCGGCAAGCTCAAAATCCAAATTTTCGGCAGCCTCATTCATTTTTTCGGTCATAAGCCTTATACAGTCCGCATCTCCCGACTTAAGGAAGTTTATAGCAGAATCCACACTTTCGTTATAATCCTTGAGAGAAAGCTTTCCGCTGCACGGAGCCGAACACTGCTTTATATAGTAATTTAGACACGGTCTACCCTTTCCTATGTCACGCGGAAAAATCTTTCCGCAGCTTGGCAGCCTGAATATCTTTATTGCCTCATCAACCGCATTTTTTGCATACCACGCACTCATATACGGTCCGAGATACTGTGCATCATCGTCCCTTTGCTGCATTTCGAAGCTTATCCTTCTCCATTTGTCATTTGATATCCTTATATAGCTGTATCCTTTATCGTCCTTCAGAAGTATATTATATTTTGGCTTATGCTGCTTTATAAGACTACATTCAAGAACAAGGGCCTCAAATTCGCTCTTACATATTATATAATCAAAATGATCGACATTCATAACCATTCTGCGTACCTTTTCCGAATGATTTCTGTCCGAGCCAAAATACTGGCTGACCCTGTTTTTGAGTGCCTTTGCTTTTCCTATATATATTATTTCATTTTTTACATTTTTCATTATATATACACCGGGTTCAAGCGGCAGGTGCATAGCCTTTTCTCTTAGTTCCCGAATATCCAACTTCTCACCCCCTAAATACAAAAAGAGTGTATTATCTCGAATAATACACTCTCTGTTTCGGTTCTGCGGTTTATTACTCGGAAAAACCGGACTGTACAAGCTTTATAAGGCTTTCAACCGCTGCCTCTTCGTCTGCACCGTCAGCGATAACCTTTATGGTCGTGCCGCCGACTATACCAAGCGAAAGCACACCGAGAAGACTCTTTGCATTAACTCTTCTTTCTTCCTTCTCAACCCAAATCGAGGACTTGAACTCATTAGCTTTCTGAATGAAGAAAGTAGCAGGACGAGCATGAAGACCTACCTGATTCTGAACCAATACCTCTTTTACGTACATAACTAAATCCTCCTCAAAAAATTCTACCCCTAAACATATCTTTAAGTGCGGCCGGTTTTAATAATATCTATGCCGCTGTCTATACTGTAATTATAGCACAATTTTAACTTTAATCAACCATTTTCAAAAACTTTTGAGGTTTAAACGATATAAAATGTAGATGAGGCATATTTTTTTGTGCAAAGTAACAATAAAGTTAATTATTATTGTGGTTATATGCCTATTTTAAGGTAAAATAACAAATAAAATTAAAAAATATAACATATTTTTGCATATTTTTTCATTATAAAAATTCAATTTTCAACACAAATCAATAATATTGCAAAATTTTCGTAAGTATATACATATTTTTTTCAATATTATACTAATTTTTTATTAATAAAATCAATAGACAATTTCAAAAAAATAAGTTTTAATTTTAAAATCATAGTACTTCTATGCATATATACATTTATGTACTCTTTCTCTAAATATATGAAATATTTGTTTTGTAGGAAATGACAATTCAGCAATTAAATATTGTGCAAGGTGCATAACATTTTAATTATACTATATTAATGACATAATAATGTTTTTTATACGCATTATAGCACAATAATATCCTTGTTTATTTTCTATTTGAAATGGAGAATTTTCGAAATCACAAGAAAATCGCCTCGGATTTACAACCAATTTATAATTAACACGCCCGGAATATATTAATCCGTCACCCGTGTTTTTTGGACAGTTCCCCAAGGAATTTCCTGTCGGATTCCGTAAGAACGGCATTTTTCAGCATATCAGGACGCTTATTATAGGTTTCCTCAAGAGATTTTTGTCTTCGCCATTTTTCAATATTGGCATGATGCCCGCTTATAAGCACCTCCGGAATTTCTATTCCTCTCCAGACAGCCGGCTTGGTATATTGGGGGTATTCAAGAAGTCCATCAAAATGGCTTTCATCGCTGAAGCATAAATCATCGGACAGAACCCCCGGGACAAGTCTGCTGAGTGAATCGGCAAGAACAAGTGCCGGAAGTTCCCCTCCTGTCAGAACATAATCTCCTATTGATATTTCCTCATCTATAAATTCATCAAGCACACGCTGGTCAACACCCTCATAATGCCCGCATAATATTGTGATATTATCATATGCCGAAAGTTCCCTAAGTCTTGCCTGAGTAAGAGTTTTCCCTTTTGGGGACATAAATATACAGTGCGGCTTTTTTCCGATTAGTCCGCATATATTTTCTATACAAAGTGCAATCGGCTCAGCTTTCATAAGCATACCCATTCCGCCTCCGTATGTGGTATCATCAACCTTTTTATGCTTATCGAGTGCAAAATCCCTAAGCTGATGACATAAAATCTCAACAACTCCTTTTTTTCTTGCCCGTCCGATCACGCTTTCGCTCATAACCGACTCACACATTTCCGGGAAAAGTGTAATTATATCAATCCTCATCTTCAAACAACCCGCCAAGTATCCGTGTATTTATTCTGACAATTCCTCTGTCCGTATCAACTTCCGACACGACCTCATCTATTTTGGGAATAAGATAGCTCTTTCCGTCCTTCGTTATCTCATATACATCATTTGCACCCGTGCTTATCACATCGGTAACCTTTCCGTATTCCTTCCCACTGTTCAGGTCTATTGCGGTCAGACCGATTATATCCTGAACAAAATTGACACCCTCCGGAAGCTGTATATCATCCCTGTTAAGGCTTACGGTTTTTCCCCTAAGAGATTCCGCCTGTTCCGGCGTGTCAATTCCGTCAAAATGTACAATAGTAATATTCTTATGCACTCTTGCCGATTTAATTTTAAGTTCTGTGTCATTTTTAAGGAATAGCCTCTTCAGTCCCGTGAGAAATTCAGGTCCGTCACACCACGGTTCAATTTTAACCTCACCCTTAAGGCCATGTATCCCTACGATTTTTCCCGTTTCAAGATACTGCTTTTTCATTATTCTCCTCCAATATATACATAAAAAAAGGGCTGCCGCCCCAAGCCATCCGTATCCTATCCGATAACCCTTTTAAGCTCTACTTTTTTTAAAGCCCTCAACTTTTCTCTGCGGTTATATTATGTCTTACTCTCTAAAGCCTTCGCCGCATAAACGGTACATATTCTTCAACAAAAGCGAAAGCGGGGAGCACCGACCAAACGATGCTGCTCCCCGTTTACTTAAAAATCACTCGATTTCAACTTGGATTTTCTCGTTATTTTTTGTTGCAGCAGCTCTCATGACTGTACGGATAGCCTTGGCTATTCTTCCCTGTCTGCCTATAACTCTTCCCATATCCTCTGAGGATACGTGAAGATGATAAACAACAATTCCTTCCTCATTTTTTTCATCAACCGTAACAGTGATTTCTTCAGGCTTTTCAACAAGACCCGAAACTATCGCAATAAGTAATTCTTTCATTTTTTCCTCCAAAGGAATAATTATTCAATAATACCGTTTTTCTTAAGAAGTGCCTTAACCGTGTCTGTCGGCTGTGCACCGTTTGCAATCCACTTCTTAGCCTTTTCGGCATCAATCTTGAACTCTGACGGCTCAGCGAGAGGATTGTATGTTCCCAGCTCCTCTATAAATCTTCCGTCACGCGGATATCTTGAATCTGCCACAACCACACGGTAAAACGGTGTTTTCTTTGCGCCCATACGGCGAAGTCTGATCTTTACTGCCATTTTTCTTAACCTCCAAAATTTGTAACGGCATAATACCGTTGAATTTTTATATTTCACCGACCCTACGTCGGGGAAAGTCTTTTATTTTTTCGGTAGCCTTCCCATTCCCGGCATTCCCCCAAAGGGCATTCCGCCAAGACCCGGCAATTTTTTCCTTTTGCCGTCCTTACCTCTTGAGTTCATGGATTTCATAAACTTACGCATCTGCTCATACTGCTTCATAAGACGGTTCACGTCCTCAACCTTCATTCCGCTTCCTGCTGCAATCCTGCGTTTGCGTGACGGATTTATGAGCGACGGATCCTCACGTTCCTTTTTGGTCATAGAGGATATAATTGCGGCTATCCTGTCAAGCTGCCTGTCGTCAAAATCCATTTCCTTCACCTGATTTCCCACACCGGGTATTTTGGAAAGGATATTTTTCACGCTGCCCATTCTTTTAATTTGGGAAAGCTGATCGTAAAGGTCATTCATATCAAACTTATTCTGCTGGAACTTCCTCGTCATTTCCTCAGCTTTTTTCTGATCAAGACGGTTTTCCGCATCCTCAATAAGAGTAAGTACATCACCCATTCCGAGTATTCTTGATGCCATTCTGTCAGGGTGAAAAACCTCAAGATCGTCAAGCTTTTCACCTGTACCGGCAAATTTTATCGGCTTTCCCGTCACAGCCTTGACAGACAAGGCCGCACCACCTCTTGTATCGCCGTCAAGCTTTGTGAGGATAACACCTGTTATGTCAAGAAGCTCATCAAAGGACTTTGCAACATTAACAGCATCCTGACCTGTCATAGAGTCAACAACAAGAAGTATCTCATCCGGTCTGACCTCAGCCTTTATGTCCTTAAGCTCGTTCATAAGCTTTTCGTCTATATGCAGACGGCCGGCGGTATCGAGGATAACTATATCATTTCCGTAATCCTTTGCCTGAGAAACAGCCTTCTTTGCAATTTCAACCGGATCTCCCTGTCCCATTTCAAAGACAGTGGTTCCTGCCTGACCTCCCACAACCTTAAGCTGCTCGATTGCAGCGGGACGGTATACGTCGCAGGCTGCAAGCAGCGGTCTGTGTCCCTGCTTTTTATACATTTTCGCCAGTTTTGCACTGTGTGTGGTTTTACCGGATCCCTGAAGTCCGCACATCATAATTATTGTAGGCGGCTTGGAGGCAAATTTTATTTTGGTTTCTTCCGACCCCATAAGCTCGGTAAGCTCTTCATTTACTATCTTTATAACCATCTGTCCGGGAGTCAGACTTTCCATAACGTCTGAACCGACTGCCCTTTCCGTGACCTTAGATGTAAAGCTTTTGGCAACTTTATAATTGACATCAGCCTCCAAAAGTGCCATACGAACTTCCTTCATTGCACTTTTAACATCATTCTCCGTAAGTTTTCCCTTGCTGCGAAGCTTTCTGAACGCAGCACTAAGTTTTTCCGAAAGTCCTTCAAATGCCAACTACCCCACCCCTTATCATTCATCTTATCATTCATTCAGTTTATCAAGCCTGTCAAGCTCTGCAAGAATAATCTTGATACTTTCGTTTATCTCATTGGAACGGTATATACGCATATTTTTCCGATCTATAACATCAACAGCAGTTCTGACGGATTGTAGTCTTTGTTTGATCTCTGAAAATTTTGCCGCAAGTCCGAGCTTTTCCTCCATTTCAAGAAGTATAGCCTCAGCCCTTTTTATATTGTCCCTCACACCCTGCCGTGAAATACCGAGATTTGCAGCAATTTCCCCGAGGGACAGGTCATCGTCATAGTAAAATTCGAGAGAATCTTTTTGCTTTTCGGTAAGCAGATCGCCGTAGAAATCAAGCAGAAGTGCCACTTTCATATCCTTAGCCATAATCTGTGCCTCCAGATGCCATTCTGTAAAGCTATATGCTTTACACTTGCCTGTTTATTATACTACATTGACATTATTTTGTCAACACTTTTTTTACATATTATTTTATCATAGATTTTTTTCAAAAGTAGGCATATTTATGATATACTTCTGCTATTGAAATTTTGGATAAATGAATATATAATAAACAAAAGAGTAAGCTTCCGACCTCCGCCGTGGAGGATGCGGAAATAATTAATTATAATGGCACCTGTTTGTTCCAGGCTGCCTCAGCTGCATAAAACAAAGGGGGATGTTTCGTATTAACAGGATTTTTTCAGGCATAGCCGATTACTTTAAACGCACGGACAAAATCTTATGGCTTATAACTCTTACTGCAAGTGTATACGGCTGTATTCTTATAGCAAGTCAGCAGCGCAGCGGTGATGTTGATTTTCTGCGTTCCCAGTTCATGGCTGCGGGAATAGGATATACGGCAGCAGTTATAATATCTCTTATGGATTATAATTTCATAGCCAAATGCTGGTGGCTCATTGGCGGAGTAGGACTTGCCCTTACCATGGCTGTATTTTTTATAGGCATACAGATAGCGGGAACCGATGACGTAGGATGGATTCTTCTGCCCGGAGGATTAACCTTCCAGCCGTCCGAGCTCACAAAGATATGCTTTATAATAACCTTTTCAAAGCACCTTTCATATCTTGCGGAAAAGGACAGACTGCACAGCTTCATCGGGGTGTTAAGCCTGTTAATTCATGCCGGAATACCGGTATGTCTTATACATATGCAGGGAGATGACGGTGCCGCCCTCATATTTGCTTTTATGTTTATAATCATGACATTTGCAGCAGGAGTACAGCTCAGATATTTCATAATACTTTTTGTTGCTGTCATTGCAGCCGCTCCGTTTTTATGGACAAGGATCATGAATTCCGACCAACAAAACAGACTTCTGCTTTTATTTTCCAATGATGATGAAATGCTGCAAACCTACGGATGGCAGCAATATCAGAGCAAGGTATCAATCGCCTCCGGAGGTATTTCCGGCAAAGGTCTTTTTCAAGGTCCACGTGTTGAGAAAAACATAGTACCGTATCAGGAAAACGATTTCATTTTCACGGTTGCCGGCGAGGAGCTTGGATTTATAGGCTGCATTGCCATTCTCCTTATTTTTGTGCTTATGGTGTTCAAAACACTCAGAATATCAAGAGAATCCTGCAATTCTCTCGGCAAGAATATATGTACGGGATTTTTTGCACTGATAATAACACAGACAACAATCAACCTCGGAATGGTTCTCGGACTTTTGCCTGTTGTCGGTATCACTCTTCCGTTTTTCAGCTCCGGAGGTTCATCTGCTGCCTGCCTCTATCTTGGGATAGGGCTTGTGCAAAGCGTTCATATGCATCCGACCGACGGCAGTGAAAAGCCTATAAAGGTCGAGGTTTCAAAAACCATTCAGGGAAGTATTTTTGCACCGTGATACGGTAAATCATATGCTGACACATACCGCCGGATTTTGCGTATGTGTCAGCCTTTCTTTTTTTAATTACATAAAAATTTCCGATTCGGCGTATACAAAATTTCATACAGGACTGTTTATCCTGCTATTCTCTTTATCTGCTGTTAAATTTTAACGCCCTAATATTCCTAAATCCACATCCCCTGCATATGTAGGAGAAATAACGGTATAATTTTACTCTAAGGGGTCAAATTTGATCCAGCAGTCACCAATTATCACATTATAATCAATACTTCATAAAAAACAGGGCAACAGAAAAATTTTACTTGCCATATTATCCATTCACCTTAAACTGTTGTTTCTACCCCTTCTCTATCTCTTTCTCTATCTCTTTCTCTATCTCTATATCTGTCGTTACATTTTTGTTACATCCATGTTACATTGTAACGCTGAATATTCTTAAACCTGCAATCCCTTAATTATCAAGTTTATAATCAATACAACATTAAAGACAGGAAAACAGAAGAGAAAAGGAATTTCCTCTGCCATGTAACATATTTGCCTCAACCGAAAAAAATTATAGTTGTTTATCATTATACATTATTATCATTCACTCTTATTTGACGGTTTTCTGCAATATCCTGTTGAATTTCTCATTGACTTTATTTATGGTCGGATATATAATTATATTATGATTTTCCGGAGGTAGAATTATGTCGATAATACAACTTAAATGTAAGAACTGTGGCGGTGATATTGAATTTGATGACAGTAATAACTACGGTATTTGTCAGTATTGCGGCACAACATTTAAAAAAGAAGAGGCACAGACCGTAAACAATTATTACAACAATGTTTCAAATACCACAGTAATATATAATGATGAAACATCTATAGAGGCTAAGCTAAAAAATGCAGAAACATTCCTTACAACCGTAAATCAGAAGGATGAGGCGATGGAAATATATGAATACGTCACAAAAAACAAGCCTGACGATTACAGAGGTTGGTGGGGGTTGGTCCGTGTTCTGAGCGAAGATTTTTCATATACAGCTCTTTCGGAAAATGAATTTTCAGTGCTGGAAAAATATGCGGGTACCGCACTGAAAGTGGCTGATGAATCTCAAAAAAATGAGATTGCCCCCGTGTGGGAGGAATACAGCGGTAAGGTAAAGCAGTATATAGAAAAAACCGTTTTGGAAAAAAAGCATAAAAGACATATGAGGCTTATTCGCAAGCTGGTCGGAATTGTACTTTCTTTCGGCTGCAATATAACTGTCCTGTTGTGGTACTTTAACACGGATATTTCAAAGCTTAACCCTAACGAAAACATTTCACTTCTCATATTTATTGCAGTAATATTGTCAAATTCAATACTGTCAACCGTATTGGGGCTTATCTCATCCTCAAATATATGCTGTCTTTTTCCCGTTGCAGTGACAACAGTTACGGTCACTTTAACAGCTATAGATATATTCCCCGATGTAAATTTTTTTGCAAGCCCTATTGAGTTTATAATTGGTCTTGCACTCACGGCTGTTCCTGCCGTTGCGGTATTTGCTGTATGTGCCGGAATACCGCTGCTGCCTCTGCTCCGCAAAATCGCCAAAAGTTCTTATGATGACAGTGAGGAAGCAAGCTGAAACATAAAAATTATAACCGCAGAAAAGTACCACCCGCTTTTAGGCCGGATTATGCATATCTTCGGTTCAGCGGCGGTTAAATCCCAACCGGATCAACCTGACGAAACCAAAGCTTTTAATTATAAAAAACATTATGCCTGACAAAACGGCGTAATGTTTTTTATTTGCGTTTATACTTTGTTGTAGGATTTTTTATCAAATCCACCTTATTCTCTACTTGACTTTTCTGAATATCAATGCTATAATCAATCTGTTATGTAACA
>CANQLX010000016.1 GCA_947624835.1 uncultured Clostridia bacterium | reverse complement strand
TTTACTGTTTTATACCGTAGGATAGTGTTTGGTTAAAGTACGCTTAGTCTGTAGTGACTTTTTCTTTGCACTTAGCAGCATTGATTGTATTTAAGACCAGGATTTACAGTTTGCTTAGCAGCTGTTTTGTACGCATCAATGCTATTGTATAGATATCGGTAACTCCTCCACTCCTTTGTCTTTGAGTTCGATGGTCTCTTTTTTTAATTGTATTATGTGACGATATATTCTTGTCATGGCAAAACCTCCTATGGTAACTTCTTATATTCTACCATAGGAGGTCGTTTTTTCTATTGTTCGTTTCTACCGGACCTGTTCAATATCGGCAACATGCGGTTGGTATTTATATTTTATCATTCGGTTCTTTTGTTGTTCTCTTGGCTGCGGTTTTCTTTGCCGCTGTTTTCTTAGAAGCAGGATTTTTCTCTTCCTTTTCCTCCGCCTTCGGTTCTTCCGTCTTTAACTCAGCTTTTTTATCTGTTTTTTTGGCGGTTGACGTGGCTTCAACTTCCTTCTTCGCTGCTTCTGACTCAACCTTAGCTTCTTTCTTGGCAGCCGCCCCCTTTACGGAATCCTTTTCCTCCTTAGCAACAGCTTCGGTTTTCTCCCTATCTGCTTTTGAGGCTGTCTTTTTAACAGAAGACTTTTCCTCCTTAACCGCAACTTCATTTTTCTCCTTATCTGCCTTTGAGGCTGTCTTTTTATCAGAAGACTTTTCCTCCTTAACCGCAACTTCGGTCTTCTCCTTATCTGCTGCTTTTGGGATCTCCTTCTCTGCCGGAGAATTTTCCTCTTCCTTCACCTTAGTCTTTTTTACGGCAGCCTTTTTGACATAAGTTTCAAGTCCCTCACAGGTTTCAAGGAAGGGCTTTATCTTCCCATAAATCCTTTCAACACCGCCCTTGCTGTCACTTTCTATATTGAGCGGCATTATCGGGTCATGCACACTGAGCCTTAACAGGAACCAACCGTTTCCGTTCGTTTTATTAAAGGAGACCCTTACTCCCTCATGATTATCATTCGCTACAATAAAGCCTTTCTGCTTTTTGCTATATTCAAGCAAATCAGCTATAACCCCTTCGCCGTATGTACGGAAATCCTTTTCTGTTATCTTGATGCGTATTTCTTTGCTTTCAACAGGCTCGGCAAGGTTGGATATGACAGAACCGAGTTTCTTGCCCTCTTTGCGGAGCTGTGCCATTTTTATAATAATTTTTGTTACAAGATATGCTCCGTCATCAAGAAAATAGTTTTCTCTCATAGCAGCGTGTCCGGAAGTTTCTATTGCAAGCGGACAGTTTACCCCGTTTTCATTTTGTCTTACAGCCTCGTTTATGACATTTTTATATCCTCTCCTGAAACGAAGATGCTTACCACCTAGATTATTTTCTATAAAGTCCTTAAGTCCGCTTGACGTAATAGAATCGGTTACTATTGTTCCTCCCTTGTTCCCCTCAAGTGCAATAACCGATGCAAGTGCTACAAGACGATTACGGTTGATTTCCTTTCCGTCGGAATCAACTGCACCTCCCCTGTCAACATCTGTATCAAATATGACACCGAGGTCTGCACCTGAATCAAGCACAGCCTTGCTTATTGATGCCATAGCTTCTTCATTTTCGGGATTGGGTACATGATTAGGGAACATTCCGTCCGGCTCAAGGAACTGACTTCCCCTTATATCTGCACCGAGAAGCTCAAGAACATCAGTTGCATAGAAGCCTCCCACACCGTTTCCTGCATCCACGACAATTTTAAATCCCTTAAGAGGGTGATTGTAATCATCCTCGGAATTAACCTCTTTTTTTATCATTTCACGAAGTGAAAGAGCATAGCGGTTCATATAATCGCTGTCTATTCTTTTTCCTCCGTTTGCTTCAGCCGGCTTATCCCCGTTTTGTGCATATTCAAGGATTGCTGTTATATCGTCGCTGTCAAGTCCACCCTCTCTTGTGAAAAACTTAAGTCCGTTTCTGTAGTACGGATGGTGACTTGCCGTTATCTGAAGTGCACCGTCGCATGACATATCCACAGTTGTCATAAACATTGCCGGGGTTGAGGAAAGGTCACAGTCTATAACCGTCACCCCTGCCCTGAGCATGGAGCGTACGGCAACCTCAAGAATATGAGGACCCGAAATCCTTGAATCTCTTCCGACCGATATTTTCAATTCATTTGTTGTGACTGCCTTTTTATCGGCAAGCCACAGGATAAAACCGTTTACCATAGCTGAAACTGTTCCATCCGTCAAATTGACCTCATAGCCTGCCCCATCAACGGCAACTCCTCTAATATCGGTCCCGCTCTTGAATTGTTTCCAGAAATCGTTCAACATAAAGCATAATCTCCTTTATTAATTAATTTCACTTTTATATGCATATTTATCATCTGTTTTGATAAAATTGCTGTCACCCAAAGAGAACTTATCGCCGTCAACAACATAGCTGAATGACTGCTCACTCAAACTGTTGCTTATGGGATAGAACTTAGTATAGCATACCCCGTCCTTTACCGTGTACGTTCCGTGTATCTCAAGGTCCGGAGAAAGCTGCTCAAATGTTCCGTCACTGTTGAATGTCATTGTATAAGAATAATCAACCTCATCATTTTTATAAAGCCACGATCCTATAATTTTTTCATCGCTTTTAAAATCACCTGATTTCGAGATTCTATAGCCCTCACTGCCCGGCTTAAAATCCCACCTATAATATGTAACACCGTCTATCTCAACACTGTCTGCTGTTTTCTTCTTGCTCTCTGTTTCCTCCTTTGAAGAAGAACTGTCATCAGGGGAAAGAAACATTCCCGACAGGTCGGTAAGCTTAAGTCTTCTTCCGGTGAAAATATTTCCGTCAAAATCATAATTGAAGCTGAAAAGCTGAACCTGACCGTAAACCGGAATATACAAGTTAAGCACCTTACCGTGGTCGTCATCATCCGCCAATTCATACCTTCCGATGTATACCACACCGCCCGAATGGAAACGTGCGGTCTTATTGTCCTCAAACGTAAGGTTGAACTGGACCTTTTCGGAGCCGTCATTTATTGACATCTCCATTCCCCATGTACCGCCTATGCTTGTATCAAAGAAGCATTTCCATACACCAAATACGATAAGTGTTGCAAGAAAAATACAAGCGGCTATTATCAAAGGTCCCCTGTTGTATATCCTTTTTCTCCGCACCGGGGAATCCTCTAAAACGTCATCTGTATTTTCTGCGATATCTGCAGCAGTACCGTTTTCATTATCGGATATCAGAGCCTCTTTCAGAGTCTCGCTGCCCGATAATTCACTATTTGAAATATCGAACTGTTCATCATCACTCATTTAATTAACCTCCTCAAAGCTGTATATTCATGTATGATGGTAAAGTAGGTACCTTACCCATTCTCAACAATTAATTTATATTTTAACTTATATTTCCAATTAATACAAGACATTAGAGAATTTTTTTAAGAAAATTATTTATGAAAAGAAAAAAACAGCCAGAATATATAAAATTAATACAACACAAAAATACAACACAAAGTATTGCAAATTTACATCATGAAAAATCGTAGGCAGAGGTATCAAAAATGTGATATATGTTTTTTTAACAAAAATTTTGCAATTTTATAAAAATAAATCGGCACCTTAAAATGTAAAAAGTACAGTTTGATTTAAAACAAAATGTTGAAAGATAGAATAAAATGTGGTATGATAGTAGTGTAATTTTATGATCAATTATACACTTTCTACTATCTCAGGGGGTTATTTGTTATGGAGATAAAAGATGCTTACAATACATGGCTTATTAACGCGGGAGATGATAAAGACCTTGCAGAGGAGTTACGAAGCATAAACGGAAACGATGATGAGATTTACGAGCGTTTCTATACAGAGCTTAAATTCGGTACAGCCGGACTTAGAGGAATTATCGGTGCCGGCACAAACAGAATGAACATATATACCGTGAGACGTGCAACACAGGGACTTGCAAATTTTCTTAATAAAAAATTTTCAAATCCATCTGTTGCGATTTCTCATGATTCAAGAATAAAGGCTGATCTTTTTGCAAGAGAGGCAGCAAGGGTACTTGCTGCAAACGGAGTAAAGGCATATATAAGCACAGAGCTTCAGCCGACACCTGTTGTATCTTTTGCAGTACGTGAGCTTAAGACTCAGGCAGGCATAATGGTGACCGCCAGCCATAATCCGGCAAAATATAACGGATACAAATGTTACGGCAGTGACGGCTGTCAGATGACTGACGTTAATGCAGATGCTGTTTTTGAGGAAATTGATAAAGTACAGTATTTTAACGGAGATATAAAGCTTATTGACTTTGACGAGGGAATTAACAAGGGTCTTATTGAATGGATAAGCGATGATGTTTACGAGGCATACCTGAAAAATGTTCAGGCACAGTCCGTAAACCCCGATGTATGCAGGGGTTCGGGGCTTAAGGTTGTTTATACTCCCCTTAACGGTGCGGGTAATAAGCTCGTACGCAAGGTACTTGAAAGAACAGGTGTAGAAAATGTTATTGTCGTACCCGAACAGGAAAATCCCGATGGCAACTTTACAACCTGTCCGTATCCGAATCCTGAAATAAGAGAAGCACTTGACCTTGGACTTAAGCTTTGCGAAAAGGAAAAACCCGACCTTCTGCTTGCAACAGACCCTGACTCTGACCGTGTAGGCATAGCTGTCAAAACAGACAACGGGTACCGTCTTATGAGCGGCAATGAAACGGGCATCATTCTCCTTAACTATCTACTCAGTAGCAGAAAAGCAAATGGTACTCTTCCCGAAAAGCCTGTAGCTGTCAAAACAATAGTAACGAGTAAGCTTGTCGACAGAGTATGCGAAAAATACAGCTGTGAGCTTAAAAATGTACTTACAGGTTTCAAATATATTGGGGAGCAGATTCTCCTGCTTGAACAGAAAAATGAGGAAAAAAGGTATGTATTCGGTTTTGAGGAGAGCTACGGCTACCTTGCGGGAACATATGTAAGAGATAAGGATGCTGTGGTTGCCTCCATGCTCATATGTGAAATGGCAGCGTATTATCGCACTCAGGGAAAAAGCCTAAATGATGTTATGAATGAGCTTTATGATGAGTTTGGATATTATCTCAACACAACAAAGGCATTTGAATTTGAAGGTTCGGCAGGTATGCAGAAGATGGCTGATATCATGTCCTCACTGCGTGGTTCTCATCCGACTGAAATAGCAGGTTTCAAGGTTGTCGGTTATGCCGATTATCTCAATTCCTGTTCAAAAGATATTACCAATGGCAAGTCGGAGGTAATTGACCTTCCGAAATCCAATGTCCTTTCCTACTCTCTTGAGGGCGGCGGAGCTGTTATTGTAAGACCATCGGGTACGGAACCGAAAATTAAAGTTTACGTAACCGCTGTGGGTAAGTCTGCCGAGGAGGCGGAAAAGATATCCGGGAAGATGTTTGACTCTATGCTCGGAATACTGGGTATTTAATTCTAAATAAACATCCACCCGCTAGTGAACTGACCCCAAAAAGCTAGACAAAGATTTAAGAGAAGCGACTAAGAGGAATCTTGGTCGCTTTTGTCATGCAACATTTAAGCGATAATCAACCGGAGATAAGCCATCAAGCTTAAGCTTGATGCGCTTGTTGTTGTACCATATGATGTAAGTATGCAATTCGGAAATGAAATGTTTAACAGATGTAAACTCCTGTAAATACAGCAATTCGGTTTTGAGTAAGCCAAAGAAATTTTCGGCACAGGCATTATCAAGACAGTTGCCTTTTCCAGACATACTCTGTCTGATACCTTTATCTTTGAGCATTTTCTGATAATTTTTATGCTGATACTGCCAACCCTAATCTGAGTGCAGAATAAGGTCTGTGTTATCAGGTATTTTTGCAAATGCTTGATTCAGCATATCTGTAACTTTATTTAAATTTGGGTGACAGCTAACATTGTAAGATACAACCTCACCTTTGAAAGAATTGTATTTCTTCATGCGAACACGACAAAAAATACCCATTTTACACATTAAATGCTGTACCGTCTTATCCCCTTGCGGAATATTGAATTGCAGTGCTGCTTCTCTATAACTCATCCTCTCCCTTTGCATTGTTTCCACTACTTTAATTTTCAATTCCGGTGTGTACTGCTCTTTTGGTCCACCTTTTGGTATAAAAATGCCCCCTTTCGTTTGACTTTGTTTCGGTATATTTCTATTATACCTCATTGTCCAACAAAAGGGGAGCATTTCACTAGCGTGTGGTTTTGATTTATAGTACAAAAGAACAACTGCACAAATAAAATGGTTTAGTTTAAGTCCCTGTATTCTTAAACCAAACCATTCTTGTTCATATTAATCTTTTATATTAACCGTTAGACAACCGGTTTACCGTACCTGCTGTATTTATCGTTCTCTGCTTAATCATCTGAAGAACTCTTCATATGGATTATAATAATTCTCTGTAACGGAGGATTCCTCATCATCAACAGTCTTTTCACCAAGAGTAACATCCATTACTTTTGTTTCACCGTCACGGTAGACAGTTATCTTTATTTTATCCCCTGCCTTATGCTTTGAAATAATCTCCCTAAGCTGGGTAGAACCGGAAATCTCCTCATCATCAATCTTTGTTATGCAGTCATAAATCTTTATTCCTGCTTTTTCCGCTGAGGAACCTTCGGTAACTGCCGATACATACACACCCTCTCTGTCTACCCTGTACATAAACATAGACTGTTGATCTGTAATATCAACAAAGTTTATACCAAGATATGCTCTTCCGCTTACATAACCTTTTGTCTTAAGATCATCAAGAACATCAATAATATCATTAACAGGAATTGCAAAACCCAATCCTTCAACGGATGTTCCCGATGAAGTAGAGCTTGACTTCGCTACAACTATTCCTATGAGGTTACCGTTTGAATCAAACAGACCGCCTCCTGAATTTCCGGGATTTATTGCTGCATTTGTTTGAAGAAGATTCATTGTCTTGTCATCAATTTCAATTTCTCTGTCAAGTGCACTTATAATACCGTCTGTAACCGTTCCGCCGAGCTGTCCCAAGGGATTGCCTATTGCTATAGCTGTCTGACCGACACTCAGCTTATCGGAATCACCGAAAGTTGCAGCTGTAAGACCTGTTTCATCTATCTTGAGCAGTGCAACATCAAGCGTAGAATCCTTACCTATAAGCTTTGCAGTATAGGTCTCTGTATTTGTAAGACGTATCTGTATCTTGGTTGCATCCTCTATAACATGATTATTGGTTATGATGTAACCATCCTCGGAAATTATAACTCCGCTCCCCGCAGACTTCTGAACATACTGTCCGTAAAAGCTGTCATATGCAGTTGCCTCAGTTGTTATTTCAACAACTGAATCCTTGACCTTTGCTGTAACCTCCTGTGTTGTCGTTGGTTTTACATCGTTATCGCTTGCCTGTGTTATCTTCAATTCGGAATCGTCTTTTTCATCACTATTCTTTTTATCTTCGGTTTGAGAGGATTCGGATGTAAGAACAGAACCTCTGTTAGCAAGATATGATCCGAGAAAACCTCCGCCGACTCCGACACAAAGAGAAAGTATAAGAGCTGCTGCTATAATACCAAAGCCTTTTCCCTTTGACTTTTTCTTTTCCTGTACCGGCTGCTGATATACACCCGTACTCTTCACTTCCGGGTTTACGGTATTATAGGGTGTAGGTTCAGCCCTTTGGTACGGGTTAGTGTAATTCTGCTGCTGTGTATTTTCCATCGGTGTATACGGTGTAATATTCTGAGATTCGGTATACACCTGCTGAGTCGGAACATAATTCTGATTTTTGCCGATCCGATTTTCACTGGGACGAATTACCTCATTATTTTCCATACCGTCCGTATCTTCAAAATTTCTGTTATCCATAATCTATAACCTCCGTATTAATATTTGTTTTGCTTACAACGATATTATAAAATATATCGGAAAAAAGTGTGTCAACAAAAATAATATTTTTTTGAAACAATGTATTAATTATCACTTAAATTTTTTTAAGTAATTTTATTATTTCAACTAAGTATGTTTTAACTCAAATCTGTTCATTTGTCAAGTACAATTTTATACATACATTATGATACATTCAATTTATTATTTGTATTTTTTTTAATATTATGATAAAATAATAACAGAACAAGTTATATTTTGTTAGGAGTGATAGATAATTGAAAACAAATTTCCATACCCATACCTATCGCTGTCTTCATGCAGCAGGCACCGAAAAAGATTATGTTGAAGAAGCGGTCAGCAAAAAGCTTGATGAGCTTGGATTTTCCGACCATGCTCCGTTTCCGGATAAGGACTACGGATTCAGGATGAAATATGAAGAACTTGAAGATTATATCAACGAAATAGATAAGCTGAAAAATGAATATGAAAATAAACTGAGAATATATAAGGGGCTTGAGATTGAATATCATCCATGTTATATAGAATATTATACGGCACTTTTAAAAAATTACGGGTTTGATTATCTTGCACTCGGTGAACATTCCTATACAACAAAATCAGGATTGTTCAAAAATATATTTTTTGCGGAAGGTACAAGTGACTATATTGATTATGCTTCAAACATTTCTGAAGCGGTTGCCACAGGATTCTTTGCTTTCGTTGCACACCCCGACCTTATGATGCTGAACGAATTTGCATGGGATACAAACTGTGATAAGGCCTGCAATCTGATACTTGATGCGGCGGAAAAATATGATGTACCTCTCGAATATAATGCCAACGGCCTTAGAAGAAACCTTACGCACTACCCGGACGGTATTCGTCATCCTTATCCTGATGAGCGTTTCTGGAAACTTGTGAGCGGGAGTAAAATAAGAGTAATTGTCGGCTCCGACTGCCACAGTCCCGGGCAACTCCGTGATGAGGCGGTTTCACAGGCAGAAAATAAATGTGCCGATCTTAAGCTCAATGTTATTCAATCTTTATTTTAAACGGTGGTAAAATGAAAATTAAAGAAATCAAAAAAACACTGTCACTTTTTCTCTCGTTATTTGTGATTTTATGGATACCAGCCTGCAGTGAAAATTCAGATAACAGTTCATCTGAAATAATGGGGGATTCTGTGATATTTTTCGATGAAAAAAACGAAAACTCATCCGCAGATAAGGAGACTCATACAGACTCCACGGTGTCTGAAGCCTTGCAGTCCGATAATGAAAGCAGCACCGATTTTCCGCAGGAATGGCAGGATGACGGCATATTTTCCTTTAAATACGAAAATGCATACGAACTTGTAAAAAATATGAGCACCGAAGAAAAGGTAGGACAGATTCTTCTGGCAAGATGCCCCGCAGTTGATGCCGTGGAGGATGCTAAAAAATTTCATATAGGCGGTTATGTACTTTTCGGCAGAGATTTTGATAATAAAACAAAGAATCAAATAACGGGCAATATCCGTTCCTATGTCAATTCTCAGGATATACCTATGATTGCAGCCGTTGATGAAGAGGGCGGGACTGTAAGCAGACTCAGTACAAACAGGGAACTTACAGACAAGCCTTTCAAATCACCACGTGAGCTGTTTGATGAGGGCGGGATTAATGCTATCGTTGAGGATACAAAAAATAAGTGTCAGCTGATGAAAAATCTCAATATAAATACAAATCTTGCACCTGTTTGTGATATAAGCAAAATGCCGGGTGATTTTATGTACGAACGTTCTATCGGTCAGGATCCTGATATCACGTCAGATTATGTCAGTCAATATACAAAAACAAGTCAGGATAACGGGATTTCCGTTACACTGAAGCATTTTCCCGGATATGGCAATAACGCCGATACACATACCTCCGTTGCTGTTGATAAAAGGAATTATGAAACATTTCTGAATAATGATTTTCTTCCGTTCAGGGCGGGAATTGAGGCCGGAGCACATATGGTACTTGTGAGTCATAATATTGTAGAATGTATGGATAAAAATAATCCCGCATCGCTTTCACCGGAGGTTCATAAAATTCTGCGAAACGAATTGGAATTTACAGGTATAATTGTAACCGACGACCTCGCAATGGATGCCATAAGCAAATACGTAACGGACCGCTCGCCTTATACGGCAGCTGTGCTTGCAGGAAACGATATGCTCTGTGTTTCCGATTATGAGGAGGCATATAATGATATTTTAAACGATATTGACAGCGGAAAAATTGATATAGATCTGATAAATCATGCAGCAATGCGTGTCATAGCTTGGAAAATGGCAAAAAATATGCTATAATCTGATTAATCAGGATAACAGCTCTTCTATTATTTCCTCATAAATTTCCGGCAGGTTCGCACCCTCTATCTGCTCCATGGGGCTGCCGTCCTTTATAAGCACTACACAGGGAGTACCTTCAACGCCGAAATGCATAAAAATATCCGGGGACTGCTCTGCATCAACGGCGTAAACCTTTATACTGTCTTCGTATTTTTCGGCAATTTCCTCTATTACATTTTTGAGAGCCCTGCTTTTGGAATCTGTATATTCATAAAAAAATACGAGTGAAATGCCCGTTTCCAATCTTTCCTCATAGTCATATGAATCTATCTGTATAATATAATCATTCATTTTTATCCCTTCCCTATATTCTTATATATGAAACTCGCAGCCGTTCACCGTATGGAAAAAATTACCAATCGTATTTATATCGGCAATTTTCGCCATACAGAGGTGATATTATAAATACACAATTTTTTATTTGTTTTTAGACCTGTTATCGAGTGCAAGCCTCAATGCAACAGCAGTCTTGCCTACAAAAGGGAGAAGTCTTTGCTGGAATTTCAGTGCATAGCCTATTCCCATTACCATAAGCATTACATAAGCCACACTGATACCTATGGAAAGAAGCAGGACAACTACAGTTTGCAGTGCGGGTATAGCAGATAAAAGCAAATAAATTAGAAAATCAATAAAATAAAGCAATACAAAAAAAGCAAAAAGGATCCCCCCCTGAAATGTATGAAAGCGAAGGTCGGGATTATCCTTCTCGACAGCAAAGTGTCCGACTACAAAAAGAACACTTATATATGAAATTGCAGATAAAAATTTAATATTTCCGTCACTCTCGTTCATATTGCACCTCCGTCGCTGTATATAGTATATTCTATAATATCAGGCTCAAAATTTCAAGTGGGATTTATATGAACAGGCAGTAATAGAATATAAAAGACATATTTTTCATATATATGTTGAGAAAGCTAACGAGGCACAGCCTCAAGAAAGGAATGAAGCAAAATGACAGGATATTATCCTGAAGGCAGACTTATCACCACAGCGGAAAATATATCCGCAATGCAGTCAATGTCCTCACTTACAGATGCTTTTCACGAAGGAAGAATACTTGAGGGCAGAGCTATTGTATGCGATTCGGCGCATAATCTTATTGTTGACCTCGGAATAATGAAGGGAATAATTCCCAGAGAGGAGGGTGCTATAGGTATAAGAGAAGGAACTGTCAGAGATATAGCTGTTATTTCAAGAGTTAATCGTCCGGTATGCTTTGTTATAACCGATTTTACAAAAAATGAGGCAGGAAAAACCGTTGCTGTTCTTTCCAGAAGACTTGCTCAGGAAAGATGTATGCATGAATATGTAGAAACCCTCATTCCCGGAGATATTATCGATGCAAAAATAACACATCTTGATTCCTTCGGTGCATTCGCCGATATTGGGTGCGGTATTGTTTCACTTCTCCCTATTGATTCAATATCCGTATCAAGAATAGATCATCCGAGAGAACGCTTTTCGGTCGGAATGGAAATTAAGGCAATAGTAAAATCGTTTGAGGGCGGAAGAATAAGTCTTACTCATAAGGAACTTCTCGGAACATGGGAGGAAAATGTCAGCCGTTTTGAAATAGGTGAAACTGTTGCCGGAATAATACGTTCTGTTGAAGATTACGGTGCATTTGTTGAGCTTGCTCCGAACCTTGCGGGGCTTGCGGAAATGAAGGATAATATCAGGGCAGGTCAGCAGGCAAGCGTATATATCAAAAATATAATCCCGTCAAGAATGAAAATAAAGCTGATCATTATCGACACCTTTGATTATGACTATCAGCCAAACACACCTGAATATTTTTATCACGGAGTACACATTGATAAATTTAGGTATTCTCCGCCATCTTCGGATAAAATAATTGAAACGGATTTTACGGCAGTACAAAGCTATGAGCCTTTGCTTGTCGGTATCTGATACAGACTAATTTATATTTTAAATTACCCGGCCCTTATATAATCATACAGAGGTTATATAGGTCGGGTATTCTTATAAATGTGAAGGTTAGGTACGAAACTTCGATGAAAAGTAAAATTTACAGGGCTTAACGGTATAAAATGAAATTTTATTATCTAAAACTTGCAAAATTTATTCATTGGTACCTTAAAATTATTGACAGATATTTCAAACGGTTATATAATATAAACATATATTATATCATTGAAAGGAAGTACTTACGATGGAAAAGAAAAATATAGATTGGGAAAACTTAGATTTCGATTATATTAAAACCGATAAGCGTTACGTTTCAACCTACAAGAATGGAAAATGGGACGACGGTAAGCTTATTGAGGATGATATGATAACCATGAGTGAGTGTGCCTGTGTTTTGCAATATGCACAGACGATTTTTGAGGGTCTTAAGGCATATACCACTCAGGACGGCAAGATAGTTGTTTTCAGACCCGACCTTAACGCAGAAAGACTCGCAAATTCTTCAAAAAGAATGGAAATGCCCGTCTTTCCGGAGGACAGATTCATTGATGCCGTTGTTCAGACCGTAAAGGCAAATTCCGCATATGTTCCGCCATACGGAACAGGTGCTACTCTTTACCTGCGTCCTTATATGTTCGGAATTAACCCTGTTATCGGGGTTAAACCTGCTAACGAGTTTCAGTTCAGGGTATTTTCTACCCCGGTAGGACCGTATTTTAAGGGAGGTGCCAAGCCTCTTACTATCAAGGTCAGTGATTTTGATAGGGCTGCACCAAACGGCACAGGATTTATTAAGGCAGGTCTTAATTATGCAATGAGTCTTCATGCCATTGTTACGGCACATAATGAAGGCTTTGCCGAAAATATGTATCTCGACCCCAAAACAAGAACAAAGGTTGAAGAAACAGGCGGAGCTAATTTTCTGTTTGTTACAAAGGACAATAAGATCGTAACTCCTAAGTCAAACAGTATTCTCCCGTCCATCACAAGACGTTCTCTTATGACAGTTGCTAAGGATTATCTTGGCTATGAGGTTGAAGAGCGTGAGGTTTATCTTGATGAACTCGGAGATTTCGCAGAATGCGGTCTTTGCGGTACCGCTGCTGTTATCTCGCCGGTAGGCAAAATCAATGACCATGGCAGGGAAATTTGTTTTCCAAGCGGTATGGACGAAATGGGTCCTGTTACAAAGAAGCTTTATGATACTCTTACAGGTATGCAGATGGGTAAGCTGGAAGCTCCTGAGGGTTGGATAAAGGTCATAGAGTAGTTGCTATGCAACATATCAATTAAAAATATTTCGGGTAATAATAACCTCTTCATGTTTAACACAAAATTTTACATGAAGAGGCTTCCTTTTGGGGATATGAATAACAAATACATACAAAAACGGACAACCTTCATTTTACATCAGGCTGTCCGAATTATTTTTGATTACTCTTCTGTTTTCTTTCCGAAGATATTGAATCTAAAAAGCTTTGATTCATCTTCAGGCTTTTGGCACTCAATATGAGCATTTGAGATCTTGCCACCCTCGATAAGCTTTGTAAGACCTATAAGCTGACAGAGCTTGCTCTTAAGATTAAGACGGTCGCCCTCATCTGTTACTAGGAATACATCGCCTTCACACTTATCAATCTCCGAAAGAAATTCCTGTACTTCTACATCATGTAACTCTATTGTTGCCATAATTAATCTCTCCTCAAAATTTAATATACAGATTTTTATCTGTTGAGTTAATTATAACACATTAGTTTCTTTTGTCAATATCTTACTTTAAAAAAAAGGTTATTTTTTTGTTAAACTTGTTAGAAAAATAACGTTGATTTTTGTGCAATATAATTAATTATATAACTTTCATGAAGTTATATGTCCGTCACTGATTTTTATATGACGCTTAGCCCTTCCTGCTATGGAATGATCATGAGTTATCATTATTACCGTTACACCCTCATCATTAAGGGATTCTATTATACCAAGAACTTCTTCTCCGGATTTTTTGTCAAGGCTTCCGGTAGGTTCATCGGCAAGAAGTATTTTCGGTTCTGAGGCTATAGCACGGGCAACTGCAATCCTTTGCTGCTGTCCTCCGGAAAGCTCACTCGGCAGATGATTTTTTCTTGAAGAAAGCCCTACCCTTTCAAGTGCATACTCTGCCGCATATCTCCGCTGCTTCTTCCCCGTTCCCCTGTACAAAAGCGGCAGCTCAATGTTTTCGAGTGCACTGAGTGTGGGAACAAGATTAAAGCTTTGAAAAATAAACCCTATAATTTTACTCCGCACATAAGTGAGCTGTTTTTCGTTTAGTGTTGATATATCAAAACCATCAAGCATATAAACTCCGTCTGTGGGTGTATCAAGGCATCCTAAAATATTCATAAGTGTGGACTTTCCCGAACCGGACTTTCCTACAACAGCTATAAATTCCCCCTCACTTACATCAAAATTAATATTGCTTAGTGCATGTACAATTCCACCCTTTGTTATATAATCTCTGCATAGATTTCTAAGGGAAATAATATTTTCCATATACAACTCTCCGATTATATTTTTATATATTTTCCCCCTTCTAAAAAACAATATTCAAAAAATAACGGCTTCGCAAAAGAAGTCGTTATTTTTATTTTCAGTGTTTATTCTGTCTTTCAAATGTTCTGGTGTTACCTTTTTTTATATTCCTATCCCCCGGTTTGACTGTATTTTTATTTTCCGTGTATCTTTTGACAGTATTATTTTCGGTCCGATGCCGCTTTATTGCGTTTTCCTGACGTTTCGCAGCATCAACTGCTGTTTTTGTTTTTCTGCGACCGGGTGCTTTTACATATGTAACCGGCTCATCATAATTTACCGAAGCCTTCACTGTTTTCTGTTTTCTACGGTATTTCCGTTTATGCTTCGGCTCTATAAAAAGAATATAAATACTTGTAAGTATAACCAGTGCGAGGTCTATAACAATTATTGGAAAACCTATAAGTGCATATCCTGTTGAAAACTCATATTCCCCATCTTCTTCCGAGATTAACTCTGTATTTTCATCATATGCCGGCAAATTTCTGATACTGTCGCTTTGTTTGCCGTTTCTTGAAGCATACTCCTGCAAATAGACATTATTATCACTGTAAATAACAACTCTCGGAGTGAGGGAAAATGCATTATCATCAATCTCGGCAGGGTTCTTATAAAATACCACAGCCAAAAGATTCCTACATTCGTTAAATGCACATGATTTTAAAGTTGTCCCTCCGTTAAACTCTACTCTTGTAAGACTATTGCAGCCATCAAAAGCATTTTCATCAATCTCTTTAAGAGTTTCAGGAAATACCACCCTTCTTAACATATTGCAATTTTTAAATGAATTTTCGCCTATCTTTTTAACATTATCACCCATTTTTATATTACTGAGATTCAAACACCCGGCGAAAGCACTCTCGCTTATATTTGAAACATTCGTCGGCACTTCAAAGCTTTCAAGACCGGAGTCCCGGAACACAGAATTTTTGATTGTATTTATACTGTTGGGAAATACTACAGTCTTTAAGGATGTGCAGCCGCTGAATGCTCTTTCTCCTATATTTTCGACTGATGACGGTATATAGACATTTTCAAGTGCCGTACAATCCTGAAATGCGGAAATTTCTATGGAATTGACCGAGCTTGGCAGCATAATCTGCTTAATTTTCCTGTTACCGGCAAATGCATAGCTGCCTACCACCTTTATATTATCCGATACACTTTTGACCTCACTATCACCGATATATTTAATAAGTATTCCATCACCTACGGTTACAAATTCATTTTTCTGTGCTTTCATCCACTTGGTATTTTCAAGAGCGTATTTGCCGAAATACCTTAATGCCTTAGGTATCCCCGGATCGGAAAGTGATGTACAGTTCAAAAATGCATAGTTACCTATACTGTCAAGGCTATTGGGTAAACGCAGCTTTTCAAGAGATGTACATTCCGAAAATGCGTATTCTCCCAATTCCGCAAGACCGTCATCAATACTTATATCCGTCAGACCCCGGCATCCTGAAAAGGCTGAATTTCCTATTTTCAGAACTGAACCCGGTATTTGTATTTTTTCAAGCGTTTTACAATTTTCAAATGCACAATCCTTTATTTCCTTAACGGTTTCCGGAATTTCAAGCTCTTTCAATGTATTGTTCTCCCTAAAAGCCGCTGCCCCGACAGATACAACCGTATAATCTTCAATATTGACCGGAACAGATACATATAGGCTCTTTCCGCCATAGCTTATTATTTCAGCCGTTTTTGTTTCTTCTGAAATGAGATACTTAAAATCCCCATTGTCAATTACACTTGCTGCATATACCCTACCCGTATGGCAAAAAAACACACAAACAGTTGCTGCAATAAGGGCAGTAATAATTCTTCCTGCAATACTTTTCATTTCCTTCTCTCCGGTTTCATCTTGATTTGTCAACATTATACCTGTATTCTTTCGGTGTCATATTATATTTCTTTTTGAATATCCTGTTAAAATAGGAAAGATTTGTTATTCCTATCTTTTCGGCAATTTCCGTTATCTGCATACCTGTATTGATCAAATGATTTGCCGCAATATTCAGTCGGTAATCATTTATATATTCTATACAGGTCATTCCCATATATTTCTTGAAAAACCTCATGAAATAATGCTTGCTGAGATTAACACATTCTGCAAGCTCGTCAATGGTAATGGGCTTCATATAATTTTCATCAATATAATCAAGAATTGTCTTTATATTTCTTGTTGTATTATCTTTTATACTCGGTTCATGCAATTCCGGACGGAAGAAATATTTGAAAAGAACAAAAAACATCCTGTACAGTTCGGATTTTATTCCTATTTCAAAATAATCCCCCTTATCATCAAACAGATCAATCAAATTTTTTATTATTGCCTCCAATTCTTCATAATGTGGAGCTTCCCTTGAAATAATAACAGGATTAATATACATTCCGTCAAGATACGGTGTGAGATATTTTATCGCACAGCCATCTGTATTATTCCCTGTTATCATATTAAAGCTAAAAATTATAGTTGTAAATTTTGTTCTGATATTTTCACAACGCTTGAAGGAGTGGAGAAGGCACGGATTAATAAGAATTATATCTCCCTCTTTTACATGATAATTTTCCAAATCAATACATTCGTCAAATTCTCCGCTTTCCACATAAACAATTTCCATTTCCTCATGCCAATGCATAGGATAGGTTGTAAAAAAATCCGGCATAATCGTTCTGACAACGGTATAGGGCATTAAAAAATCGCCCTTTTGTACGGTTTCTTTCAAATATTCAAGCTCGTCATGCTGCATTGCTTATCCCCCTGAAATCATTATATTACCGTATATGATTCAAGAAATTTATGCTTTACAGATAAAATCTAAAAATCACTAAAAATTGCTGACTGACGCTTTAATCAATTTGGATCAGTATAATTTTTTATCCAATAAAATATCGTATCCAAAGAAAAGCGTTTAAAAATGTTACAATAGTATTATATTACGATTAATTAAATTCATCAATAGCAAAAACAAATTTTTTTGACATAATAATATCTTTTATGTAAAAGGATAGAATAAGTATAATTATTTTCCTGACATTCCGGGAAGATCCGACAATTTTTCCCTATGTCGTTTTTTATAAGTATTGTAAAATTAACGCATATATGTTATAATTAACTCAGTTTGTATCATTGTGTGTATCCGTAAAAGGATCAGTTTATGATACCGATAATTTACTCAGATACAGCATTAATAAATTTACAGAAAGGATAGCATCATATGTATAAGATAGTCAGAAAAAAAGAACTTAATCCGACGGTAACTCTTATGGAAATAGAGGCACCTCTTATTGCCAGAAAAGCCGAGCCGGGTCAGTTTATTATTTTCAGGGCCAAGGAGGACAGCGAACGTGTTCCTCTTACTATAGCTGACTTTGACAGAGATAAGGGTACGGTTACAATTATCTTTCAAATTGTCGGCGGAGCTACAATGGAGCTTAACACTCTTAATGAAGGCGATTGTCTGCATGATTTTGTCGGTCCTCTCGGTAAGGCGAGCGAAACCGAGGGACTCAAAAAGGTTGCGGTTGTAGGAGGCGGTGTCGGCTGTGCTATAGCTTATCCCATAGCCAAAAAGCTCCATCACCTTGGCTGTGATGTCCATAGCATAGTCGGATTCAGAAATAAGGACCTAGTTATTCTTGAGAACGAATTTAAGGCTGTAAGTTCCGTTCTGAAGATTATGACGGACGACGGAAGCTACGGAGAAAAGGGTCTTGTTACCAACGCACTTGAAGAGCTTATCAAAAAAGGCAATAAATATGACGAGGTTATAGCTATAGGTCCGGTTATAATGATGAAATTCGTTTCTCAGTTAACTAAAAAATATGATATTAAAACCGTGGTAAGCATGAACCCGATCATGATAGACGGTACGGGTATGTGCGGGGGCTGCCGTCTGACTGTTGGAGGAGAAACTAAATTCGCCTGTGTTGACGGTCCCGACTTTGACGGTCATCTTGTCGATTTTGATGAAGCAATGCGCAGGGGATCTATGTATAAAGATTTTGAAACACATTCCCGTGAAGCATCATGCAATCTTCTCAAACAGGAGGAAAAAGAGTAATGGCTATACAAAGAAATATGAATCCTAAAAAATGTCCCATGCCTGTGCAGGATCCACAGGTCAGAAGAAATAATTTTGATGAGGTTGCATTGGGTTATACTTATGAAATGGCTGTAAATGAAGCCAGACGCTGCCTTAACTGCAAAAATAAGCCTTGCCGCAGTGCCTGTCCCGTACAGATAGATATACCGGCATTTATAGAAAAGGTTGCTAATGAGGATATGGAAGGTGCATATCAGATTATATCACAGTCCAGTTCTCTTCCTGCAGTGTGCGGTCGTGTTTGTCCTCAGGAAACCCAATGCGAATCAAAATGCGTACGGGGTATTAAAGGCGATCCTGTCGGAATAGGCAGACTTGAAAGGTTTGTTGCAGACTATCACCGTGAGCATTGCTCCGAGAAATCTGAAAGTCCCACCCCGAACGGACATAAGGTTGCAATAATCGGTGCGGGTCCAAGCGGTCTGACGGCAGCAGGTGATCTCGCAAAGCTTGGCTATAAAGTAACGGTTTACGAGGCACTCCACCTTGCAGGAGGAGTTCTTGTATACGGTATACCTGAATTCAGACTTCCAAAGATAATTGTTCAGAAGGAAATTGATAATCTTAAAGCTATAGGTGTGGATATAGAAACCAATATGGTTATCGGAAAGGTTCTTACCATAGATGAGCTTTTTGAAATGGGCAATGAAGCAATCTATATAGGCAGCGGTGCGGGTCTGCCGCGTTTTATGAATATACCTGGAGAAAGTCTTAAGGGTGTATATTCTGCTAACGAATACCTTACACGTATAAATCTTATGAAAGCATATAAGGGAGGCAGCAAAACACCGATAAAGCGTAGCAAAAGGGTTGCTGTTGTCGGAGGCGGTAATGTTGCCATGGACGCTGCACGTTCAGCAAAACGAATGGGTGCGGATGAGGTCTATATCGTATACCGCCGGGGTATGCAGGAGCTTCCGGCACGTAAGGAAGAGGTTGAACATGCCGAGGAGGAGGGCATCATCTTCAAAACACTTACAAATCCCGTTGAGGTTTTGGGAGATGAGAACGGCAATGTCTGCGGTATGAGATGTGTTGAAATGGATCTTGGTGAGCCTGACGCAAGTGGTAGAAGACGTCCTATCGTTAAGGAAGGAAGCGAATTTGTGCTTGATGTTGATACAATGATAATGTCCATAGGCACAAGTCCCAATCCCCTTATCAGAAGTACAACCCCCGGACTCGAAACCAATAAGCATGGATGTATTGTTACAGACGGCGATGATGGTCTAACAACAAGAGAAGGGGTATATGCCGGCGGAGATGCCGTGACAGGTGCCGCAACTGTTATACTTGCAATGGGTGCCGGAAAGGCTGCTGCAAAAGCAATAGACAAATATATAAAAGAAAAATCATGAACCACACGGTTTACTCTACCTCTAGAAGGGGTAGTTACAAGCTCAACCCCTAAAGGGGTATTGAAAGTTTGTCACCGCATTACTATCACGGACAGCCGCTTGAGCGGCTGTCATTTTTGTATAAGTAAACCCACTCGCTAGGCGAGTGGGTTTACTTATACAAAAAAGGAGTCTGGAAAACCGGACTCCTTAAAATAAACAATGTACGATGTATTAGACAGCTCTTGTAACCTTGCCTGAACGCAGACAACGGGTGCATACATTAACTCTCTTGGGTGTGCCGTTTACGATAGCCTTAACCTTAACGACATTCGGCTTCCAAGCTCTGTTTGAGCGTCTATGTGAGTGAGACACCTTAATACCAAAGGTAACTCCCTTATTGCAAATTTCACACTTTGCCATGATTGCACCTCCTTAGGGTATTTTGTCTTACCTAAAAATTAAGCAACTTTATAATTACTTAATCTCAACCTCTGCACCAACTTCTGTAAGCTTAGCCTTGATAGCCTCAGCATCTTCCTTGCTGATTGCTTCCTTAAGTGTCTTAGGAGCCTCATCAACAACAGCCTTAGCATCCTTTAGTCCAAGACCTGTGATCTCACGAACAACCTTAATAACCTTAATCTTCTCTGCACCTGCTGACTTAAGAATAACATCAAACTCTGTCTTCTCCTCAGCAGCTGCTGCACCCTCTGCGGGAGCTGCTACTGCAACTGCTGCAGCTGCAGATACACCGAACTCGTCCTCTACCGCATGTACAAGCTCTGAAAGCTCGAGAACAGTAAGACCCTTTAATTCTTCTACAATATTAGTAACCTTTTCTGATGCCATGATAGTTTACCTCCAAATTTAAGATTTAGTTTCCTTTAATTATGCTTCATCCGGAGACTCAGCCTCTCCGCTTTCCTTGTCAACAATAGCCTGTACGGCCCTTGCAAAAGAAGCGATGGGTGCCTGGAAAGCTCCCAATACATTTGCAAGAAGCACATCTCTGCTCGGAAGCTTAGCAAGACTCTGAATTTTTTCAAGACTGATAATCTCGTTATCAAGATATCCTGTCTTTACTGCAAAGGTCTTATGACCGTCTGCAAATTTCTGAAGAATACGTGCTGCTGCTACATAATCATCATCACAGGTAGCGATTGCAGAAGTACCGTTGAGTACCTCATCAACACCTGTAAGTCCTGCCTTTTCGGCCGCACGCTTTATCAAGGTATTCTTTACTACAGTGTACTTTACACCTGCTTCACGCAGATCCTTACGAAGTTTAGTATCCTCATCAACGTTTATACCCTCATAAGAAACGATAACACCTGCTATGGAACCCTGAATCCTTTCAGCAAGATCAGAAACGATCTGCTGCTTCTGCTCTAAAACCTTCTGACTTGGCAAAACAATTCACCTCCTTGAAATATGACGCAAAAAACGCCCTCCCATTTTCCGAGAAGGCGCATAATTACACATAATAACTATCTACGCTCACCTCGGCAGGTGGGAAACCCTTTATGCATTACGCACCTGCTGTCTTCGGTCAACAGCAATACTCATTTTAGCACACCGAGGTGCCTATGTCAAGTACTTTTTTATCAAACTGCACCGTTAATCTTCGACGGATTAACCTTCACAGCAGGACCCATTGTCGTTGTTACTGCACAGGATTTGATATACTGACCCTTTGAAGCAGCAGGCTTAGCCTTGATTATGGCTCCCATAAGTGCATCAAAGTTTTCACTGATCTTATCTGCACCAAAAGAAACCTTACCAATCGGGCAGTGAATAATATTCGTCTTATCAAGACGGTATTCAATCTTACCTGCCTTTGCCTCCTTGACAGCCTTAGCTATATCAGGGGTCACAGTACCCGCTTTCGGGTTAGGCATAAGACCTCTCGGACCGAGGACCTTACCAAGACGACCGACAAGACCCATCATGTCGGGTGTTGTGATAAGTACATCGAAATCCATCCAGCCTTCGCTCTGAATCTTCTGAGTAAATTCCTCGGCACCTACATATTCGGCACCTGCCTCCTGAGCCTTCTGTACATTATCGCCCTTGCATATAGCAAGAACTCTTACCTGCTTACCTGTACCGTTAGGAAGAACGATTGCTCCTCTTACCTGCTGATCAGCATGACGTGAATCAACACCAAGCTTCACATGAAGTTCAACTGTTTCGTCAAACTTTGCGGTACCCGTCTTGAGAACTACATCAATAGCCTCTTTGGCATCATATGCCTTTGTCTTGTCGATAAGCTTTGCAGCTTCAACATATTTCTTACCGTGTCTCATTGTTTTCCTCCCTATTAAGTGGTAAAATCGGATTAATTTCCTCCCACCCGGGTAATTAATCTACTACTTCGATACCCATTGAACGTGCTGTTCCTGCTATCATCGAGCAAGCAGCCTCAACCGTAGCAGCGTTAAGATCGGGCATTTTCTGCTCTGCAATCTTCTGAACCTGCTCACGGGTAATCTTAGCGACCTTCTTCTTGTTAGGTTCACCCGATGCTGTTTCAATTCCGCAAGCTTTCTTTATAAGAACTGCTGCGGGAGGGGTTTTTGTTACGAATGTGAACGAACGGTCTGCATATACTGTAATAACTACAGGAATGATAAGACCTGCGTCCTTTTTTGTGCGTTCATTAAACTCTTTTGTAAACGCACTGATATTCACACCATGCTGACCTAATGCAGGGCCAACAGGCGGTGCCGGGGTAGCTTTACCGGCAGGTATCTGAAGCTTAATCAAGCCTGTTACCTTCTGAGCCATTTTTCTTGCACCTCCAAAATCGTGGTAATGTCGGAGCGATCTGTAAATTTTCGCTTCCTCCCACGAGGGATATAATCCCTCTATAATAACGGATACCCGTTATTAGCGTTTTCCACCTACTTACTCAGCCATCTCAACATCTGTTGCAGACAACTCCGCAGGTATTCTGCGTCCGAACATATTTCCCATGACGGTCACAGTATTGTTTTCCTCGTCGACTGACTCGACGGTACATACAGGATCCTCAAACGGACAATACTGTCCCGTTATACGAACAACATCGCCCACCTTGAATCTGAATCTCAGTTCTGCTTTGTCCTCCGTCATCTCCGACTCCAGTCCGAGCTCCCTGACCTCTTCATCAGACAGGGCCGGTGGGGCATTATGGACTATCGTATCCCCGACTCTTTCGGTCGCATTCATTGAATTAAGACCGACAAAACCGGTACATCCACGGACGGATCTGACAACATTCTGATTGTCATCAGACATTATCATCTTGATGAATACATAGCTCGGGAATATCTTATATTCCGTGATTTTCTCTACTTCTTCCTCGATATAATCCCCGTTTTCATTTTTTTTGAAATCACCGTTCTTATCCTTGACCTTCTGTCTGATAACATCACGGACCTTTTCAACAGGAACGACAATATCAAAGAACTGATCCTGTAAACCCATATTTTCTACTTTTTGTTTCAGTGTTATGAGTACCTTATTCTCGTATCCGGAATATGTATGTACTATATACCATCTTGCTTTTTTGGCAGTTTCACTTTTACTCGGTGCAGTATTGCTGACATCCGACTCATGTGAAAGTCCTTCCGCCATTTGGTCGTTTGACATAAGCTCTCCTCCGTCTACTGAATTAATTTACGCAACGTGCATCAGGAAACCAAGTAAAAAATGCAGACCGTAATCAAGTGCTGAAATTAACACACCAACAATAAGCATTGAAAGGAGCACTATACCCGTGCTTACGAATGTAGCCTTTGGGGTCGGCCATACAATTTTTTTGATCTCGCCCTTGATATCACGGAAGAACTTAGCTATGCCCTTGCCCATTCTCTTAAAGATATTGGGCTTCTTCTCGGACTCTTTTTTCTTTGCCATAGAATCCCTCCGTTCAATCACTTAGTCTCTTTGTGCAGAGTATGCTTTCTGCAGAATCTGCAGTACTTGTTCATCTCGAGCCTGTCGGGATCGTTTTTCTTGTTTTTCATCGTGTTGTAGTTACGCTGTTTGCACTCTGTGCAGGCTAGTGTTATTTTTACTCTCATGTCGGCACCTCCCGGTATTTCGGAATAATTTAGCCTCCCTCAAAAAGGCACAAAAAAATAAACCTCACTTGAGGTATATTAAATATACCATACCCTAAAAATTTTGTCAAGTGTTTTTTTAATTTTTAATAAATTTTTCCTTAATCTTCGGAAATTCTGAGGTATATTTTATCCGCAATACAATTATCAGCGACAAGCAGAGTATTTATACCCTGATGCCGCCGATATTTTTTACATAACTTATTCAAGTGCGTCTGCTGTATAGCTTCTTGATTTCTTGAGCTTTTCGGGCTTAATCTTTTTGCCTATAAGCTTACGGGCAGCAACTGCAACCTTTTTATCAGCTTCCGAAAATGAAGCTATAAGTTGATTGAATTTTTCCTGACTTTCAACGGAATTAAGCAGGTCATAGGTTATTATTCCCTTTGTATCGAGGTCACCCGAAACATACATCGCCGCAAGTCCTGCAGACAGCTTTTCCATTCTTGTACGATCAGCTTTCTTTATAAGCTCCTTAAATCTAGGAACGATTTTTTCCTCGGCAAAGGTCACACCCCTGAACTGCTCATAGTGTGCCATTTCGTATGCTATCTCGTCCTTAAGCTCAGGAAAGTATGTTACCATTCTGTTTGCAAGGAAAAGCGGATCGACATTTCCCTCTCCTTCTTTTTTGCGTTTTCTCTGTTTTTGTACCGCCGCCGTCTGCTTAGGGCCTCTTACGGTTTCGGCAAAATCATTTCCTATACTTTCTGCTTCCCTGTTTCCGTCTGTTTCAGGGTCAAAAAGCCATGTTGCGAGTGTTTTCCATTTATTGTCCGGTTCTCCGTCATTGACTGCACATGAACGCAGCACAACCCGTCGTGTGAGGTACGTATAAACTATGCTGTATGCTATTTCTCCCATGTACAGTGAAGTAAGCTCGGTATCAGAGGCTGCAACATTTTCCTTTTTAAAGCCCTCACTCAGAATTGCTTCTTCAAATTTTTCCGTAATTATCTCAAATGCATTATTCATATCCATAGCGGTTTCTCCTTTTTCTCTCATTGGTATTTCCATTATATTACAACCCGACAAAAAACTCAACTGTAATTTTAAAATGTTAAGGATATTATGAGTAATACAGCTTATCCGTAATTGAAATTTATCTTTGTACTGGTGTTATTTCAATAATTCAACAAGAAAAAATAAAAGCAAACGATAATCTTTATCTCAGGTCAATACACCAAAAGATAAGATTACCGTTTGCTAAAACCATTAATACAGAAGGTAAAACTAAAATATCCCCTTATCTGAACATATCCTGTACACTCTCAATTACTCCCTCTACCGTTCCGAGAGCCCTGTTTATTCTCTTTCTGCTTTTTTTGCTGTCCTTGAGAACAGTTGAACCGATAATACCGAGCATTGCCCCTGCAGCAAGACCAAATCCAAGGCCCTTGAACATTGTAGCTGTATTTCGTGCCATTATATAAAACCTCCATAGTAAAAGTATAATTTTTGCTTTCATAAACAATTATCCCCTTAATTTTATTATTTATACATTTTTTCTTGTAACCGTTGCTGCAATTAAATTATTTCCCACAGCCCATTATATTATGCCGATTGATACTATACATATAGTCACACTTAACAATAAATTCGTGAAAAAATCCTTTGTTTTGGACAAGTAACCGTTTTTTAGTAAAATAACATAATATTTCATTTCTTTTATTTGACAAACTGCCGAATAATAGTTATAATGCAATTAATAAAACAAAGCACCTAATTTTATCTGCCTTGTTTTAACTAAGTTCAACACGATCAATTTTTTTGAAAGAGGGAAATTTATCATGGCAAGAGCAAAGAAGGACACTACTAAAGCAGCAGCAGAGAAGGAAACCGCAGTTAAGGCTGAGCCGGTAGTTGAAGCTAAGGCTGCTAAGGCTGAATCTAAATCGGAAACTAAGGCTTCCAAGACAGAAACCAAAACTGTTAAACCTGCAAAGACAGAGGTTGCCTCGGAAACCAAGAAAACAGCTTCTAAGGCTGCTAAGGAAACAATTAAATGTACGATTGAATTCGGCGGAAGGAATACAACAATAGAAGAGATCGTTAATTCTATCAAAAAGAATTATACAGCTGAGGGCGGCAAGACTGCTATTAAGACTCTTGATGTATACATCCAGCCGGAAAATGGTATTGCTTATTACGTTGTAAACGGCGTCGCTGAAGGTAAAAGTATTAATTTCTAATAATAGGAATAAAATTTACAGAAGGTCGGCACATTTGTGCCGGCTTTTCTTTATGTACAAACAAGTATAGGATTACCATACTGTGATATTAAAAATTCCGCTTTCTGATTTTATTCATATGTTTTATCCATGAAAATTTATACATTTGTGTCAAAAATATTTTTTATTTTAATAAAATTACTAAAAACTAAATTTTTTTGTTGATAAAATCCAAACAATGTGTTAAAATCAATATAAATAAAACTGTAGGGTATACTTTATTGTATATTTTTACAAATTCACAGTCACAGAGAGGACGATACCAATGGTTAAACATATTGTACTTTGGAAAATTCGTCAGGATGATCAAACTCAGCAGAATATCGATCATATGATTGATATTCTTACATCGCTGGTTGGTAAAATTGACGGACTCATAAGCATGGAAATGGGTTATAATTTCAATACCGATTCCGACTATGATGTAGTTCTTTATGCAACATTCAAAAATGCTACAGCACTAAAGTATTATCAAAATCACCCTGAACATTTGAAGTGCAGGGAATTTGTTTCGGAAATTTCCATTGACAGAACTGCAGTAGATTATTTTTTTGAGGATAGCACAAGGACTGTTAATAATTTTGATAAAACGGAACCGGATAATATCAAGAAGGAAGCTGCTTCGGTTAAACCTCAGACTGTCGCTGCTCCTAAAGTGGAAGCTGCTCCGGTTAAATCTCAGACTGTCGCTGCTCATAAAGTGGAAGCTGCTCCGGTTAAATCTCAGACTGTCGCTGCTCCCAAGGTGGAAGCTGCTCCGGTTAAATCTCAGACTGTTGCTGCTCCCAAGGTGGAAGCTGCTCCGGTTAAATCTCAGACTGTGGCTGCTCCTAAAGTGGAAGCTGCTCCGGTTAAATCTCAAACTGTGGCCGCTCCCAAGGCGGAAGCTGCTCCGGTTAAATCTCAAACTGTTGCAGTTCCCAAGGTGGAAGCTGCTCCGGTTAAATCTCAGACTGTGGCTGCTCCCAAGGTGGAAGCTGCTCCGGTTAAATCTCAGACTGTGGCTGCTACGGCTGAAACACAACCGGCTTCAGCTAGGACGGAACAGATTGTAACACCTAAAAATCCATCCATTAAAAATACGACGACCTCTGTTCAAAACAACAATACATGGACGTGTCCGAATTGTGGTAAGATTTTGCCGGTATATGTCGGTACATGTGGTTGTGGCGAACCCCAGCCATTTAACTTAAATGACGTCCCGCCTGCTTTACAGCCGACTCCTCCCGCTCCTGTCGCAGAGGAACCGAAGCCGGAGAAAAAGGGATTTTTCAACAGCAAACCCAAGACTGAAAAGCCTTTGAAGGACGACACAATCAATACAGCCGCTCCTATTCAGAATGATGATACATGGACCTGTCCTAATTGCGGTAAGGTTATGCCAAAGTATGTCGGCACCTGTGGCTGCGGTGAACCTCAGCCGTTTGGATTTGATGACGTCCCGCCTGCTTTACAGCCGACTCCTCCCGCTCCTGTCGCAGAGGAACCGAAGCCGGAGAAAAAGGGATTT
>CANQLX010000015.1 GCA_947624835.1 uncultured Clostridia bacterium | reverse complement strand
TATTTCTCTGAAACGCTTGAAATCTATAATTCTCGGATAAGCCGATGCACCACATACGATAAGCTTAGGTTTGTTTTTCATTGCAATCTCATATACCTTATCATAATCAATTCTGTGTGTAACAGGGTCAACACCGTATGAAACAAAGTTATAATATTTCCCCGAAATGTTTACAGGCGAGCCATGTGTAAGATGTCCGCCCTCGGAAAGCGTCATACCCATAACAGTATCTCCCGGCTTAAGGACCGAAAAATATACAGCCGTATTTGCCTGCGCACCGGAGTGCGGCTGTACATTTGCAAACTGAGAGCCAAACAGCTTGCAGGCACGATCAATGGCTATCTGCTCGACAACATCAACATACTGACAGCCGCCGTAATACCTTTTTCCGGGGTATCCTTCTGCATATTTATTAGTCAGAACCGAACCCATAGCAGCCATTACCGCCGGAGAAACTATATTTTCCGAAGCAATAAGCTCAAGATTTTGCTGCTGCCTTTTAAGCTCATCAGCCATAGCAGCAGATATTTCACTGTCATATTTTCCTACAAATCCTATACTGTCCATTAAATCATTGTACATCGGTTTTTACCTCTTTCAACGTGTATTTGCTATAATTATACCCTATTGCGGCACATAAATCAAGACTTCAGGGACAACAAAATCTGAACATCGTTTCAACAATGAATTCTTTGAAAATTTGGGTATGTATACATAAGTAATCAAAATATATTCATATGAGAATTTTTTTAGGATAAATTTAACATTTATGCGATTTTTACTGTGTTTTTCTTAACAGATTGTTTACTTTTGGTCCATTTTCTGTTCTTTATTGAATAATACAATATATATATCGGAAGAAACAAGTCAGTACAGATATATCCCGTTTTTGGAGTGAACGGTTTATTTCTTTCTTATAATCAGAGGGCGTATCAAGGGGGGATACGCCCTCTTTCATAATACACCGGATTTTAATTTGAATATGAGTAATAGCAGTAAATGTAGGGATCAATGATTTTCGCATTAATTTAACAAGTGAATCAAAATAAAATTCTGTGCGGCAGTTATACAGATTGCGGTCCAGAACAAGCCTGTCATCCTAATAGTATGCTTTGTCAACGGTTAGATTTATGGAATTACTGTTACGGTATGTATGTTTGCCGATGTAGGTACAACGTGAATTAGGAATAATACGGCTGCGTATTTCTGATTCTTTGTTCAGTATCTCAACCGTTTTAACACCGTCTGCATGGGCATATATTTCATAATTTATATTACTTAGATCCATCGTGTAGTCAATGTATGAAACCCGGACTGAAAACGTATATGTGGCACTTTGATGTGGTTTTACAGTCCCATATATCTCGACAGGTGCGACAGTAACATTATAATTATCCGAAAATAAAAATATACCCGTCTGTATTTTTGTGTTACAGACGGGTATATTTACGTTGATGCTCTTACCTTTTCGGAATAAAACGTTTTTATTATAGCAACAACAGCAGCTATAATTAAAAATACACTTATCCACTGTGATGTTGATATTCCGAAGAGAAAACCCCGAATTTCATCTCCTCTAAAAAATTCTGTCACTATCCGAAGGGTGCCGTACATTAACAGATATAAAGGAAGAATAAACCCTTTTTTATGTATTTTCTTTGATAAAATTATAAGAACCGCAGCTATAACAAGATCACCGGTACTCTCGAAAAGCTGGATGGGTAGTCTTGTTACACCGTCTGCTGCGGGAACAAGTGAGTGTTCATATTTAAATCCCCAGGAGCTTTCTATACCGTAGCAGCATCCGCCGAGAAAACAGCCAATCCTGCCAAATGCGTGAAATAATGGTATTGCCGGTGTAAGCACATCGGAATAAATTAGAATATCAAGTTTAAGACATTTACAATAAATATATCCTGCAATTATTCCCCCGATAAGTCCTCCGTAAAATACCATTCCACCGAAAATATCGGTAAAATAGAATGAAAAATTATTCCATGATGCAAAAACAGTCTGTAAGTTATTAATGCACAGCCAAAGTTTGTCAAGATGTGTGATTCCATATAAAATATGGGCGCCGAAAAAAACTCCTATGGCAGAAACGGCAGGTATATTCACTATCTGTACACGGTTGATTTGTTTGTTTCCCCTACATCGAAAAAAAATTAACAGGGCTGCTGAAACAAGTCCGAGCAAAGCCATTATGGTGTATGTGGATATATCAAATCCGAGAAGAGATATTGTCGGTAGCATAACGTCTCCTTTCCAAGCAGAGATATAGCAGCGGAATTATTACTGTACCTTATTACGTTAAATATAAATTATGAGGCGGTGTGTGCCGCCTCATATTGCAAGGTAACAGTTTCCGCCTAAAAATTGTAGGAAGAAAGGCTTGATGCTGCACCGGAAGCGGCTGCCCCTGCACAAACTGTACAGATTAAGCAGCCTGCACCCGATACTATTGCTATAATCGAGCAGACAAGACCGCCTATTGCGAGGCCATTGCGGTTAAGACCGACTGCTGAGCTTTTGTTGCCGGAAACAACGGCAAGAACTACGCCGATTATACCCAGTACACAACCGACGCCGTACAGCCAGCCTGTGCAAAGTCCAACAATGCCCAATACGAGTGATGCAGCTCCTGCCCCCTTGCCGGGGTCGTTTGGTCTTTGAAAATTGCTTGGTTGTTGATTCATTATAATTCCCCCTATTAAAATACTTGTAATAAATATGTATTTTTTATTACACTACAAATTGTAATATATAAATCGAATTTTGTCAATATTAATTTGTATTGAATTATACAATATATAATTAGATATAATATACATATAACAGTACATATAATATTAAAATAGTCTGCATAATAATAAATTGATTTTGTAGTATATACTTATTAATAAATTGATTTTACAATTTGTAGTTAGGGGTGATATTATGAAAGACAATAAGCTTACAATTAAAAGAAGAAATCCACTTAAGGGAGAGGATGGAAGCAAAGTAATTTCGGTACGGCTCAAGGATGAAATAATTGATCGCTTGGATCAGCTTGTAAATGAAACAAACAGATCAAGAAATGAAATTATAAGCATAATTCTTGAATACGGTCTTGACAATGTGGAGGTTGAATAAGGGTCATAATTTTTGATGAGGGAAAGTTATTGAAATTTTGTCTTGAATTTTTCCGAATATATGTTATAATTACTACATAACGCATTGATAAAGAAAAGTAATTTCCGTACAGCTGTCAAAGAGAGTGTCGCCACGGCTGAAAGCGGCATACAGAGACGGAGATGAAGTTCACTTTGGAGCGGTGCAGTTGAACGTTGATGATGAGTAGGCTGCAACGGGTGGTATCGTTATATACCGTAAAAGTGTTTGCGTATCCGCAAAAATCCGGGTGGTACCGCGGAATATTTGTTATTTCGTCCCTGTACAGAATTGTCTGTATGGGGACTTTTATGTATTATAAAAAAACGGAGGTATAATAGTGGACGAAAGAATTTTACGGATGAAAGAGGAAATTGAAAGGGAGCTTTCCAGCATAACAGAGCTTTCGGAGCTTGATAGGCTCAGAGTGGCTTATCTCGGGAAAAAGGGAAGCGTTACAGCACTTCTCAAGGGTATGAAAGACCTTTCCCCGGAGGAAAAAAAGGTATTCGGTGCAGATGTCAATATGCTTAAAGAGTTTGCCGCAAAGCAGATTGAGGAAAAAACCGAAATTTTGCGTAAAAAGCAGATTGAGGCAGAAATTGCGGCAATGCCCGTGTTTGATATAACTGCCCCGGCTGCCGATAATTCAGGCTCGTATCATCCGATAACGCTCGTGCAAAGACAGTGCGAGGCTGTCTTTAAATCAATGGGCTTTACGGTCGAGGATTATCCGGAGGTTGTAACAGATTATGAATGTTTTGAGGCAGTCAATATCCCCAAGGATCACCCGGCAAGGGATATGCAGGATACCTATTATCTTGAAAACGGTCAGCTTTTGAAATCACAGACCTCGGCAGCACAGAATGCAATACTTAAAAAATACGGCCCCGGGCTTATAAATAACGGAGTGCCGATAAAGGCAATATTCCCCGGACGGTGTTTCAGAAATGAGGCAACGGATGCGTGCCACGAAAATACCTTCTTTCAAATGGAGGGTATGATGGTAGATAAGAATATATCAATTTCAAATCTGATCTATTTTATGAAAACAATGCTTTCAGAGGTATTCCGAAAGGATATAAGAGTGCGTCTTCGTCCCGGATTTTTCCCCTTTGTGGAGCCGGGGTTCGAGCTTGATATAAGTTGTCTTATATGCGGAGGCGACGGCTGCCCGTCATGCAAGCACAGCGGATGGCTTGAGCTTTGTCCGTGTGGAATGATACACCCGAATGTTCTGCGTGAGGGTGGGATTGATCCGGACGAATATACAGGCTTCGCATTCGGTCTTGGTCTAACAAGACTTGCAATGATGAAATACGGGATAAAGGATATCCGTGACCTTAACAGCGGAAGTCTTAAGGTGCTTTCACAGTTCAGAGATGACGGTTAAAAGATAATAAAATTTGACAGGGAGATATAATATGTTTTTATCAATGAATTGGATCTGCGATTTTGTGGATCTTGAGGGACTCGATAAGGTTGACCTTATCCACAGATTTTCTCTTTCTACCGCAGAGGTGGAAAATGAAATATTTTACAAAGGCTCAGATATAAGCGGAATAGTGGTTGCGGAAATAAAATCCGTTGAGGAGCATCCGGAATCAAGAAAGCTGCATCTTCTCAAGGTTGATGCAGGCAGTGGAGAGCTTATAGATGTTGTATGCGGAGCTAAAAATGTACGTGTCGGAATGAAAACGGCATTTGCAAGGCTTGGTGCAAAAATAGGCGACATTACCATAGCACCAAGGAAGCTTGCAGGATATGTATCAAACGGTATGTGCTGCGGAGAAGCGGAGATAGGTTTATCTGACGATAATTCGGGCATAATGGAAATAACGGATGATGTTCCTAACGGTACGGATATCAAGACAATTTATGACGTGGATGATATAATTTTTGAGGTGGATAATAAATCCCTAACAAACCGTCCCGACCTGTGGGGTCATTACGGAATAGCAAGAGAGTTTGCCGCACTTGCAGGCAGACCGCTTAAGGTGCCGGAAATGGATGACCTCACGGTGTATGCCGATATGCCGGGAGTTGATCTTAGGGTGGAGGATAATCTCTGCAAGAGATACAGCAGTATAAAGGTGGAGAATATAAAGAGGAATATCAGCCCTGTTAATATAAGAATAAGATTGTATTATTGCGGAATGAGGGCAATAAATTTCCTTACCGACTTGACAAACTATATTATGCTTGAAATGGGTCAGCCGATGCACGCCTTTGATGCACGTAAGGTAGAAAAAATAAGGGTAAAACGCTTTGACAGGAAATTCACGTTCCAAACGCTTGACGGTGTTGAAAGAAATATTGATGAGAATACGCTTATGATATGTAATGGTGATACACCCGTTGCGATAGCAGGTATTATGGGTGGTCTTGACAGTGAGATAGTTGAAGATACAACCACCCTTGCACTTGAATCCGCTAATTTTGATGCCGCAAGCATAAGAAAATCAACCGTAAGGCTTTCGCACAGAACGGATGCATCAATGCGTTACGAAAAAAGCCTTGATCCGGAAATGACGGTGCCGGCAATAGGACGTTTCCTCTATCTTCTGAAAAAGTATGACAGCGGGGTGAAGGTTGTTTCCTCACTGACTGACGAGTATGTCGAGAAATTTCCGCCTGTTACGCTGAATTTCGATCAGGCATTTGTTGACAGATATACGGGCATAAAGATTGATGGGGAAACTGTGGTAAAAACCCTTACTGATCTCGGCTTCGGTGTAAAGCATGAGGGTTATCGCTTTACCGTTGATGTTCCGTCGTGGAGAGTTACAAAAGATGTAACCATGAATGCGGATATCATAGAGGAAATTACAAGAATTTACGGTTATGATAATTTTGAAGTGAATACAGCACTTTCACCCCTTTATCCCATAAGGGCGGATGAAACAAAGACGGACGAGGAAAAGATGAAAGATATACTTGTAAAGCGCTTCAGTCTGCATGAGGTACATTCCTATGTATGGGCATATAATGATGAGCAAAGGGCAATAGGTATTCCTGTTGAGGAAAATGTAAGGCTCGCAAATGTGACAAACCCAAATATCGAAACACTGAGAAATTCCATGATACCTACACAGCTTTGTCAGGTTAAGTCAAATGTGTCATATTCAAATGAGTTCGGTATATTTGAGATAGGAAGAGTTGTAAACGGGCTTGACGAGAATAATCTTTGCATAGAAAATAAGAATCTCGGAGTTACGCTCTACAGCAGGCAGACAGAGCTAAAGAGCCTTTATTTCAGACTTCGTGATATTCTTGCCGAGCTTGCAAGGGATATAAAGCACTTGGAACTTGAATTTGTCAGGGCGGAGCCGACACACACCTATGAACATCCCGTAAACCTGAACAGGGTTATACTTGCGGGCGTTGATATTGGTATTATAGGGACAGTACATCCGACAGTGGGAAACAATATAGATAAAAAGGGCAATATAGTATTTGCGGAGATTGATGTAAATAAATTTGCCGGTGTCAGCACAAAGCCTATTGAATATGATGAGCCTACAAAATATCCGACAATGGATTATGACCTCAGTCTTGATATGCCGAAGGAAATGCTTTTTGCAGAGCTTACCCACTGCTGGAAATCGGACGATAGTGGACTTATCAAAAATGTCAGCATTGTTGATACCTATGATACGGAGGAAATACACAGAATTACCGTTCGATTTGAGTTTTCCTCCAATGAAAGAACCCTGTCCTCGGCAGAGGTACAGGAGGTAATAGACGGTATAACAAACAGGCTTGCAGATATAAATGTTACAATAAAAACTGCATAAGGAGTATATGATACAAAAATGTAATTTCAGTTTTGACAAAAAAATAATTTGTTTGTATTGTATTTCTGTTAAATATGTGTTAGAATAAAATAAATGCGGAGGTGATATGGATGCGTAATGACGCAACAGACAAAACATTGGTATTTTCTATTCCGGATAACCGTGACGAGACCGTCAAGGATATTTTGACAACTGTGTATGCAGCCCTCAGAGAAAAAGGCTATAATCCTATCAATCAGATGGTGGGCTATATTCTTTCTGAGGATCCGACCTATATCACCACCCATAATAATGCACGCAGCCTTATCAGAAGAATCGACAGGGACGATCTTCTGGAAATTCTGTTGAAGAATTATCTTAACATTTAATGCGTGCGGATATAGTCGGTACCAGCTTGAAAGAAAGGACGGAGCTTGATTATGGCGGAGGCTAAGACACGTTTCCCAATGTATAAGGGAAAACCGCTTGTAAGAAGCGGTGATCTCCTCTATTACGGGGATATGAGAGATAACTATGTTGTCAGAATGCAGATAAAATCAAAAAAGGAAATACAGCCGATCAATTCGGACGGAAGCAGTACAGTGCAGAGCATGAAAATTGCCGATAAGGTATTTGTGCAGCTTCTTAACACGGATATTAACGTAAGCCCTCAGAAAGCGATAGCAAAGACAGGCGAACAGCCTGATTTGTTTGCCGCTTTGGATATAGGATATGTGTGGCTTCAGCAGGCACTCAGGGAAGACTGATTATAATGTACCTGTAACAGAACATAAACGGACTTTGCGGATTGCAGAGTCCGTTTTGACGTCATGTGTTGCTTATATCGGATGACTTTCTGAAGAGTAAGCTGTACCGATATAATTTGTTGAGGGCTTTTCTTATCAGTGTCTTTGCTGCCGGTCGAATCGAAAATTCAGAACCCGCACAAGGGATCGCTTTCACAGGGCGGTCCCTATTTAAAAATAGGAAAACTGCTGTTCTATGAACGAACTGCTGTCATCGTACCGGGGCAAAAATGTAAATATAGGAGCGGCCGTTCGACGCCTGTTTATATTTGATTTTGTTTAAATAATGTGTTATGATATGCTTGTGTATTTGTAAAAATGTGAAGGGAATGGATGAGAAATGAAAAATATTATTCTTATAGGGATGCCCGGATGCGGGAAGAGCACAGTCGGTGTAGTATTGGCAAAGGCTATAGGGTACCGTTTTACAGACAGCGATCTTGTAATACAGGAAACTGACGGCAGACTCCTCTGTGAAATAATAGAGCAGGAGGGTGTTGAGGGCTTCAATAAAATAGAGGACAGAATCAACAGCGAGATTATTGCCGACCGTACGGTTATTGCAACAGGGGGAAGTGTCGTCTACGGGGAAAATGCAATGGAGCATTTTAAGAGGATAGGAGTAATTGTATATATACGTTTGCCATATAATGAGATAAAAAGGCGTCTTGGTGATCTTACAAAAAGAGGAGTAGCAATGAAGGAGGGTCAGACACTAATAGATCTTTATAATGAAAGAGTGCCGCTCTATGAAAAATATGCCGATATAATTGTTGATGAAAGGGGATACGGAATTTCCGAAACGGCTTTAGAAATAAAGGACAGAGTAAAAATTTATTTTGCCCGAAAATGACGGAGGAAGGCTATGATAAGCGGAAAAAATAACCGATTTATAAAGGAAATAACAAAGCTTATGTCAAGTGCGAGGGAACGAAGACAGAGAGGGCTTTTTGTTGCAGAGGGCATACGTCTTTGCAGAGATGCATTTCAGTCGGGTGCAGAGATAGTAAATTTTATTTATACTGCTGAGGCTGCCGAAAAATACAGGCAGGATTTTGATAAAATTTCTTTTGCGGCAGGTAACAACTACGAGGTAAGCAATGAGGTTTTTAAGAAAATATCCGATACCGGAACACCTCAGGGGTTTATGTGTATCATAAGGTCAGGGCTTAGCACCATAATGAAGAAAATTGAGGAAGGAAAACGATATGCTGCCCTTGAAAATATCCAGGATCCGACAAACCTCGGCACTATATTGAGAACAGCCGAGGCACTGGGGAGCGATGGGGTTATACTTTCCTCCGGGTGCTGCGATATTTTCTCTCCGAAGGTTGTAAGGGGAAGTATGGGTGCGGTTTTTCGTCTCCCGTTTATGCTTGTTGAGGATTTGACAGAGCTTGTACATGATATGACGAATAGGGGGATATGTACCTATGCTTCAACACCGCATGATGCGGAAAATATAGAAAATATTGATTTTTCGGACGGCGGTATAATGCTGATAGGAAATGAGGGCAGCGGACTGAAAGAGGAAACGGTAAAATCATGCACAAGGCGTGTGAGAATAGAAATGAAGGGGAGAGCAGAATCACTTAATGCTTCTGCGGCGGCTGCAATTCTCTTGTACAGATTTAATTTATGAATAGGTGCACAAAATAACAGAGCGGATAAATTATAAAGAGGAGGTGCATATTTATGGACTATAATGAATTAAAGTATTGGATATGGCTTCAGTGCTGTTTCGGTGCGGACAACAAAAAGGTACGCACAGTTATTGATTTTTTCGGTGATGCGGAAAATGTCTATTATGCAGATGAGAAGGATTATAATATGTTGGGAATATTTTCCGGAAACGAGATGATGAAGCTATGTGATAAAAGACTTGATTATTCGGAAAAAACCGTAGATTTATGTGCAAAACGGGGATATAGGATTATACCGTATAAGAGTGATCTTTATCCGAAAAGACTTTCAAAAGTAAGTACGCCGCCCGTTGTCTTATATGTTCTGGGTGAACTGCCGCCTGAGGAAAAATTTTATGTGGGAATGGTAGGAACAAGAAATGCAGGTGAAGCAGGAACCTCGCTTTCGTATAATTTCGGATATGATCTTGCGGAAAATGATGCTGTCACGGTAAGCGGCGGAGCCTATGGGGTAGATATATATGCACACAGAGGAACAGTGGATGCACAGGGGCGGACGATTTGCGTTATCGGCTGCGGAATTGATATGCTCAGCGGAGGAATGGCGGATTATATACTTTCGGAAATTCCCGAAAGGGGAGCAATAGTTTCCGAATATCCTCCGGGGTATCCGGCAACAAAATATACGTTTCCGATGCGGAACAGGATAATATCGGGGATGTCTGACTGTACAGTTGTTATAAGAGCGGGTTTGGGAAGTGGAGCACTTATTACAGTAAAATATGCCTTGGAACAGAAACGCAAAATTTTTGCCGTGCCGGGGGATGCTGCATACGCCAATGCAGCAGGTGTGAATTTTCTTATAAGGAACGGTTTTTCCGCAGCGTTGGGGTACAATGATATTCTTGATTGGCATAAAAACAAGAGGGATGACAGTAAAGATCCCAATCCGTCAGTGGGAATAAAATTTTTGCGTACACTTGCGGTAAAGCCGGACAGTCTAGCGCTGCATTCTGAGGAAAAACGTAATCTTAATATACCTGCCGGGTATCAGATTGTGACGGCTCTTTGTAGGGACGGTCTGTATTTCTGTGAGCCGGCGGCGGAGCAGCTTGAACTTTCAGATGAAGGTTACAGTGTTGATGCGCTGTTAGAACCATGGGAGGGTGCGGTATCGGAGGAAATGACGGAACAGGAACGGATAGCAGAAGAAAGAGAAGCGGACATAAAGTATATGAATGAAATGTGGCAGAGGCAGATAACCGGCGAGCCTGAGCCGCCGTCAAGTCCTGCATACAGACTCGGAGGACTGATGGACAGTGATGAAATAAAAAGAGCAATGGAATTGCAAAGAATAATAAAGAAACACAATTTACAGGTAGGGCTTGACTATAACATGGGGAACAGAATCGCTCAGAAGGTACTGGAGGGTATGAGTATAGATTTTGTGAAAAAGGAGCTTCTTACCGCAAGTGACGAAATGCGTCCTTATGTTCTCAAAGCACTTGAAAAGCTGGAGGAGAAGGAAAGACAAAAGAAAAGCAGTGAAGAAGAAAACAGCTTTCCAAAGCCTGAAGGAAAAACAGGAAGAAATAAAAATTCCGTAAAAGCAAATAATTCCGATATTGACGGTATGGGTAAGTCGGATAAAAAAATAGAATTAAAAAGGGGAAAAGAGAGCAAAATCCGCAAAAAAGAAGAAAAAAATAATAAAATTTTACCGGAGGAGTTGACAGAAAATGCCTCTGCGGTGTATTATACAATTTCAGAAACACCTATTCATGTCAATGAGATCAAACTCAGAACAGGTCTTGAAATAGGTGTAACGCTTGCGGCACTTACCGAACTACAGATCTGCGGATTGGTAAAGAAGCTGCCCGGCGGACGGTACATAAGAAATTAATTTATTCGGAGGAAATATAATGTCAAAGCTTGTTATAGTGGAATCTCCCGCAAAGGCCAAAACCATAAAAAAGTATCTTGGCCCCGGATATGAGGTTGTTGCCTCTATGGGGCATATAAGGGATCTGAACCCGAACAGACTGAGTGTGGATATCAAAAAGAAATTTCAGCCAAAGTATGAGATAATAAAAAGCAAGGAAAAGCTTGCCGATGATCTTGTGAAGCTTGCTGAAAAAAGCGATTATGTATACCTTGCAACCGACCCTGACCGTGAGGGTGAGGCCATATCGTGGCATCTTGCATATCTGCTCGGGCTGGATCTTGAGGATAAAAACAGGGTTACGTTCAACGAGATAACCAAAACAGGTGTAAGCAACGGAATGAGTTCGCCGAGGAGAATAGATATTGATCTTGTCAATGCACAGCAGGCGAGAAGAATACTTGACAGATTGGTGGGCTATAAGCTTAGTCCGTTTTTGTCACAAAAAATACGGAAGGGTCTTTCCGCAGGAAGGGTTCAAACCGTTGCCGTAAAGATTATAGTTGACAGGGAAAGAAAAATAAGAGCATTCAAGCCGGAGGAATATTGGACGCTTGATGCAAAATTTATACCTAAGGGCAGCAGGAAGATGTTCCCCGCCTCCTTCTACGGCGACAGGAACGGCAAAATAAAGATAGCGAATGAACAGCAGGCAAAAGAAATTCTTGCCGCTATGGACGGTCAGCAGGCTGTTGTTGAAAAGGTCAGACACGGCACAAGGAGAAAAAAGCCGGTACCGCCGTTTATCACGTCTACATTGCAGCAGGAGGCATCAAGAAAGCTCGGATTCCAGTCGAAGAGAACAATGAAGGTTGCGCAGGAGCTGTATGAGGGTGTCGATGTAGACGGAATGGGTGCAGTGGGTCTTATAACCTACATGAGAACTGACTCACTCAGGCTTTCTGAGGATGCTCTTGATGCTGCCGAGGTATTTATAAAAAATAAATGGGGAGCAAAATATCTGCCCAAGGAAAGAAGACATTTCAAGTCACGGTCCAATGCACAGGACGGACATGAGGCTATAAGACCGACAATGGTAGATCTTGAGCCTTCAAAGGTAAAGAATAACCTTACCTCGGATCAGTATAAGCTGTATAAGCTTATATGGGAAAGATTTATTGCCTGCCAGATGGCTGAATGTATACAGAAAACCACTCAGGCCGATATTGCGGTCAAAGATTATATTTTTAAAGCTTCGGGTTATGTTGTTGATTTTGACGGATATACCGTGCTTTATGTTGAAAGTGCAGACGGAGACGGTGAGGAAAAGGAGGCTGAGCTTCCGCAGCTTGAAAACGGTATGCAGCTCAAAACAAAGGAAATACTGCCGAATCAGCATTTTACGCAGCCGCCTGCAAGATATACGGAGGCAAGCCTTATCAAGGCACTTGAGGAATACGGAATAGGCAGACCGTCAACCTATGCTGCAACTATAAGCACAATAACGACAAGAGGATATGTCAAGAGAGACAGAAAAACTCTTATCCCCACGGAACTGGGAGAGGTATCAACAAAGCTTATGGAGGAGCGTTTCCCAAAGATTGCAAATGTTAAGTTCACTGCACAGATGGAACAGAATCTTGATACGGTTGAGGACGGAAATTATGAATGGGTTCAGCTGCTGACGGATTTTTACGGTGATTTTGACAAGACGCTCAAAGCCGCAAAAGAAGATATGAAGGGTGTCAAGATTGAGCTGGAGGAGGACAAAACCGATCTTATATGCGAAAACTGCGGCAAGCCCATGGTTGTGAAATACGGAAGATACGGAAAATTTATTGCTTGTTCGGGATATCCCGACTGCAAGACTATTGTCAAAATAGTAAACAAGATAGGAGTACCATGTCCAAAATGCGGCGGGGACGTTATAACAAAGAATACGAAAAGGGGCAGAGAGTTTTTCGGCTGTTCTAATTATCCTAACTGCGATTTTGTATCGTGGTATGAGCCGACGACCGAAAAATGTCCTCAGTGCGGTGCGGTATTGTTCAAAAAGAAGGGCAAAAAGCCGAAGCTGTTCTGTAATACCGAGGGCTGCGGATATGAGAGAGAAGCAAACGATACTGATGAAAGAGAGGATTGAAAAGTTCTGTTAAAGCTTTTTCAAATGCTTTCAGAGAATTGTATTAGCCCTGAATAACAAGGTCCTAAAAACAAATATTTGATTAATTAAAAACACTGACATAATACAAAATTCAAAACTATGTTTAGGTATGAAAGGGTTCTTGTAAAAAATGAGAAATATAGTTGGAAAGACAGGAAGAGAGATGGTAATTAACAGCCGTAAACGAATTGGAAGGAATCGTATTATATTAGGAATAGTCCTATTTCTGGTGTTTGTATGTGCGGCTTTATTTATTGGTGCCGACAACAATGATATGGTTGGTGAGATGTTTTTTTGTGCTTTTTCGCTTGTTGGTATAGGCTGTATTGTCAACGGGATTATGATTCTCTCCAACCCCACCAACGGAAAACCTTTTAAAAAATATTCAAACTATCTCGAAATGGCAGACAGTCATTTTTCACAGATTTGGTATGAGGATAAAGCTATAATAATATCCCGGAATTATATATCATCGAAGAAAAATCTTATGACGATAACACCGCTTGACGAGGTTTTTCTTATTTATATAAGAAAAACTTCAACATATGGATTACCTACCGGCAAGGATATTATATATGAATGTGCAAGGGGACAGTTTGTTGTTTCGATATACGGGAAAAAGAGTGCCGAGGTGGACACTATATTTCAGAACAGCGGATATGCCTGTAAAAATGCAAGGATAGGCTACAGTGCTGATAACCTTACATACCTTAAGCAGGTAAAAACCATATGGAATCAGAAACACGGGATATAGAATTTTCTGATTTGAGTATTGAAATTAAGCTGTTTGTGTTACAACGGTAGCACGCTAAAGAAAGCTATATAATATGCTGTTACACTTGCGTAAAAAAGACCTCCAATGGCTTCTGTTATGCCGTGGGAAGTCTTTTTATTTTTCGTTTTTACCGATCCGTTTCACGGTCTTAAGGGAGGATTCCATGAAGATTGACTGCTTTTTTGGATATGCAACAGATTTTCACGTATGGCATTGGTGATGGTTAGTTAGCTTACTGCATAATTCTACAAAAAATATTTATTGAATAGGTTTCATTGTATTCTTTTGTATTCATAATTTTTATAATTTATTAACAAATTATTCATAATTATTTTATCGAATAAATGAAAAAACTGAGCAAAACAGACAACGAAATCGTATGAAACAGAATAAAACAGTTTATAATAACGGAACTCTTGAAACCTGCTCGTCAAAATAGACAAAAAAATAATTATTGTTTTTACAGAAAAAATATAATTTTTTGTAAAAAGCTATTGACATTTTGTTCATAAAGAGTTAATATATATACAACGAAGAACAAAGCACCTACCCCTTCAAGGAGCTGAGTTCAAGTAAAAAAATTTTATTAAGAAAGAGGTAATCTATCATGACACTCCAACAGAAAATACTCGCTAAGCAGAGTAAAAAAGGCTTTACGCTCGTTGAGCTCGTAGTTGTTATTGCAATTCTTGCAATACTCGCAGCTATCGCAATTCCGGCAGTTATAGGCATTATCAACAGTGCTACAAGTTCTGCAGGTGATTCCGATGCTTCAACACTCAACAGTGCCTGCAAGAACGTTTATGCAGGTGTTAAGTCCGGTACTATCAACAATACCGACAGTACGAACGCTGACGGCACGGCTGTATCATTTGCAGCAGCCAAGGGTGCCTCTGCAACTGCTAAGGCAACCGCTGCCGGCAATGTAACACTTGCTAATGTTCAGACCTATAATGGTACAAACCTTGATTATGGTGATTTCTATTATCTTACAGCAACTAGCGGTACTCTTACAAAGGGTTCAATCTACTTCTGGGATGGCACAGGCACCGATCCTCATGCTGGTAGTAGTGCTGCGCTTGCAGGTACTACGACACTTAGCAATCTTTATTCATAAGATGTCGAGCAACTTGCCTGCAAGAGATTGCAGAGTGTAAAATTGAATAAGTTGCATAAAAGACCCGGATTTATTCCGGGTCTTTTTGTATGTACTCCTCTTGCCCAAATGTTTTCGGGTAACGTCAGTATATTTCCGGCACTTTACGCTATGCTTGAATTAAAGGGCATATTTTAATTTGTCATCGTCCTTTATAAAATTATATATCGCTAAATCAGTATCAGCCATTGGAATATTTTTCCTCTCGAACATATTTATAATTTTAAATCTATTATACCAATTATTTTTCAGTGAGAAATTTTTTTGTGAAATTTCGTATAAATATACCGGAAAGCACGTAGAAAAATAACGATTTGTTTGTTTTGTATAAAAAAGTAAGATTATTTTTTAAAAACAAAAAATGTATAATTCTTTAGAGTATATTGACATTATAAAATATTTATATTATATTTTAAACATATTTTAAATCGATAATTTGGCGATTATTGGAGGGGTGTGGAATTATGAGCAGAAGCAGATGTATAAATTTAAGAGGAAAAAAGGGCTTTACATTAATTGAACTCGTTGTTGTTATAGCAATTATTGCAGTTATCGCGGCAATAGCAATTCCTGCCGTAATATCAATCATAAATGCTGCAACATCATCAAGCATAGATACTGAGGCGGCATCTATGGATCAGGCTTGCAAGACTTATTATATGGGAGTGAAAAGCGGAGAAATCAATTCGGCAAATTTCACTGCCCCCATATCCGGAGATGTTATACCTGCAAGATTTGTATCAACAGGAAATAGAAACAGATGTGCTCAAAATTGTACTGTTGCCGGTGCCCTCGAATACAGCGGGTTGGGAGAACTCCTCGGAAGACTGGGAGAATTTGGGTATGACAGTGAGGGTAACATTTGTGCACTGGGAAATCCGCCTGCTGCAGGTTTGACACCGCTTAATCCAAACGGTACGGATACGTTCACAGTTCTTAACTATGCAAATTAATTCAAGGTCTGAAATGATAGGAGATTTGTAGGTTTAAATCCTCCCAAAGGTGTCAATAGTATCTTTGGGGGAATTTTTATGGATAAGCTTAACAGTAGAAAAACCGCCATAATAGGGTGCGGCTTTGTCGGATCGGCTTCGGCATTTGCAATAATGCAAAGCGGACTTTTTTCGGAAATGGTTCTTATAGATTCGGATAGAGACAAGGCAGAGGGGGAAGCTCTTGATATAAGCCACGGTCTGCCTTTTGCAAAGCCCATGCAGATTTATGCGGGGGATTATGATGATATAGCTGATGCATCAATAATAATAATTACAGCCGGAGCGGGGCAGAAACAGGGAGAAACAAGACTTGACCTTGCCAAGAAAAATATAAATATTTTCAAATCCGTTATTCCCGAAATAAGCAAAAGAAATAAATCGGCTATACTCCTTATTGTTGCAAATCCCGTAGATATTTTGACATATACTGCAACAAAGCTCAGCGGCTATCCCGAAAACCGGGTGTTCGGCTCCGGTACCGTACTTGACAGTGCGAGGCTGAAATATCTTCTCGGCGAGCATCTGAATGTAGACAGCAGAAGTGTTCATGCTTTTATCATAGGTGAGCACGGGGACAGTGAGATTGCTGCATGGAGCAGTGCCAATGTGTCAGGGATACCTATCTATAATTTTTGTGAAATGCGTGGTCATACACAGTTTGAAACGGAAATGAAGCAAATTGCAGAGGATGTTAAAAACAGTGCATATGAAATTATAGAAAAAAAGAATGCCACATACTATGGCATTGCAATGTCTGTAAAAAGAATATGTGAGGCAATTATGCGTGATGAAAAGTCGATTTTTCCTGTATCATTTATGCATCACGGAAGCTACGGAATTTATGATATATCGCTTAGTATGCCGGCAATAGTAGGTAAGGACGGGATTGAGGCGGAAGTACCGATAAGCCTCAGCCCGGATGAGGAAGAGTCACTGCGTGAGTCGGCAGAGGTACTGAGAAAAACAATAGATCGTTTTTTTGTATAGGACTGCGGCAGGCGGTGAAAGGTTACCGCTTGCCGCAGGTGTTTGTTTTATGTTGCCGATTTCCTCCTAATCAACTCACTCAGTGTTACTTCATATCCGGATTTCTCAAAACCAAGATATTTTGTGTTGATTTTTGCTTTTCCTCCAACAACCAAATTTGCAATATATTCAAGAAAATAAGGGTTTTTTATTAGAATGGGCCCCGTGAGGTGAGTGCCGAATAAATTGTTAATCCGAAGTCCCTCTCTGTCATCATCGGTCTTATTTCCAAGTCCCATAAGAACATCAAAAAGAGTTGTGTCAATACCGTAAATCTCACTGCACTTATTTATAAATCCTACTAACTTTCTGTCCGTAAAGTCCGCCTTGAATATTGCATCGGAGGTGGTTCGCTTTTTGTTTTGCTCCTTAACCGAAAAATCGGTTATACCGATTCCCTCAAATTCCGTACCGTTTGCATCCGTTATCTTATCCCCAAGCATTTCAAAAGAATTTCCTGTCATGAGAATAACTCCGCCTCTGTCTATATATGCCTTAAGTGTTACTGCGTACTTACGGAAATCCTCAAGCACAACCTTCTGATTTTTTTCAGTGCCTGAGCCTACATATATGAAATCATATTCCGAGAGCTTTGCATTGTCCCCGATAGAAAGCCTGTCAGTTTGACATTCAATACCGCTTTTGGTAAGTATCCTTTCCATTGCGCATATATTTGCGTATTCTCCGTATAGATTCATTATATCATAATATAAATGAAGAAACTTCATAGCTGACCTCCTTAAAGCAAATTCAGAAATTTATTCTTGTCTGAAAAACAGGTTATTGTATAAATATATTCATCTCTGTCACAATTAAGAAAATCATAAGCTTTCCTAATATCTTCAAATATTTTTATTTTATCTGCGTTTATTCCGGTATAACTGAACCGCACAGCAAGATCATTACAATATTTTCCTGCGAGAATTATCTTATGGACATTTTCACAGTTAAGCATATCAAAATTGATATCCCAAAGCCATGAAACGTCACTTGTAAAATATTTCCTGCTTACCGCATCAACAATAAACATTACATCACAGCCGCCCTTGTCGGAGCAGGCAAGCCTTATTGACTGGTCATAGGATATGCTGTTTTCGTGCTTAGCGGTAAGAAGTGTTCCTTTTCTGTTGCCTATAGCAAAATTAACGACTCTGCCGTTTTTCATAACATAATTGCTCATATTTTCCGCAATCTTATTCTCATCAATTCCTACAATGGATGCAACTGTAAAAGCGGCAAGTATATTGTATATGTTGTAGAGTGATTTTAGTGCAAGGGAAATATTATATTTCCCGTTTATAACTGCGAAGCCTCTGTCAAGATCTACTGATGTTACAGTATATTCGGTATCATGTCTTTCATATCCGCAGCTTGTGCATTTGTAATGTCCTATATGGGCATAATGCCTGCTGCTGTACCTCATGAATTTTTTGCATTTAGGGCAATATACACCATCATCATATTTTCCTTCACAGTAATTTGTATCACTCTCAAGCTTATCTGCACCGAACCAGATTACATCGTCCTTCCCGTCACCGAAAAGAGAAACGAGGGGGTCATCCGCATTAAGTATAAGCCTTGTGTTATTCTTAATACTGACTTTAATTGCATCGGCCACCCATTCCGGATGACCGTTTCTTGTAAGCTGGTCACGATACAGATTGGTTATAACATAGTGGGTCGGTGTAATATACTTAAAGGTATATCGTGCAAACCTCTCATCGCTTTCAATAAGAAGAATATCACTTTTTACCTTTCCGGTCAAAGTTGAATTTGCAAGAACTAAGGTAGTGACCCCTTCAATCTGATTTGAACCCTCTTTGTTCCAGGCTACGGATTTACCGTTTTCTGTCAGTATATGTGCAATCATTTCCACAGTAGAGGTTTTTCCGTTACTTCCTGTAACAGCTATAATATATTCGGGAAGCTTTACCCTTTTGAGAATATCGGGGCAAAGCTTCAGTGCTATTTTTCCGGGAAGGCTGCTGCCTTTTCCTATAAGCTTTCCAAAAAAGTGCAGAAGTTTACATATTAGTATGGTTAAAAATAATTTCATGTCGATTCTCCTTTTAGATGACACAATTATTATAAGTCAAAAGCATATTTTTTTCAAGCAAAACGACTGACAGTTTTATGAAAATAAAAATATAATGTCGCTTTTGACAAAAACAGACAGACCCTACCGACGGACTTTGTACTGTTTTTCAACAAACACTTGATTATTTGAATGTTATAGTATATTATAATATTGATATTAATTGATATCAATAATATAAAGATAAGAGAGGAGAATATTTATGTCCAATCCTGTTGTTACTATCAAAATGAGAAACGGAGATGTTATCAAGGCTGAGCTTTATCCTAAGATTGCACCTAACACCGTAAATAACTTTATAAGTCTTATCAAAAAAGGTTTCTATGATGGTCTTTCATTTCACAGAGTTATATACGGGTTCATGCTCCAGGGCGGATGTCCGGAGGGCACAGGTACAGGAGGTCCCGGATATCATATCAGAGGAGAATTTTCGGGCAACGGCTTTGAAAACAATCTTAAGCACACAGAGGGTGTGCTTTCTATGGCACGTACCGCTATACCGGATTCGGCAGGTTCACAGTTCTTTATTATGCACAGAGCAGCACCTCATCTTGACGGGGAATATGCAGCGTTCGGCAAGGTTACGGAGGGCATGGACGTTGTCAACAAAATAGCCGCTACACAGACAGGCTATGCCGACAAGCCGATATCACCTCAGGTTATGGAAAGTGTGACAGTAGAAACCTTCGGTGTAGATTATCCTGAACCCGAAAAACTGTAATTGTGTATGATATTTTGATATTTTTGACATAATTCCGGATATAATCGTGATCTTCTTCCTTCTTATCGAAAATATTGGTGTCGGGATACGTTTTACTGAATTGAAAATATACGTTATAACAACGCCTGCCTTGTAGTCTAATTTATGACGGCTATTTGCGTTTTTTTGTACTCGTCAAAATTATCTTTTCGTGTGAATATAAGTATCAAAATCCCATCTATTTGCCGGGGGGGAGAGCATCTGCTGCCAGTTGGAACGACTGCAAACGTATTTTCTTTGATTCTTGTCATTAAATCGGAATCAAACGGCAGGAAATAGAATTTCTCATCGTAAAAGTAATAATCTATCTCGTTATGCGGGACTGATCGCTGTTATCCTTGGCATCCATGTAATGAGGAAACGGTCTGTTGTTTATTTTGGGAAATGTGTTGAGTTTGTCAGTATTGGTTGTACTGGGTATATTGCTCTGGACAAAATTAAATTCAATATGGGGTGATATCATACGGTATCTCATAGTCCTTGACATATTTGACGTTGTTCGATTTGGCATTAGTATCACCCACGGCTAACGTTATGTTATTAACGTCTGTATCATTCTTTTTTACTCGTCTTTTGTGTTGGTATAGTACCAACAGCATTTATCATCCATTGCATTGACATCTTCGGCAGTGTCAGGAGAGGCAGAAGAATCGGGATTGTCGGTCTTGCGATGATCCTCCACCGAAACGGACTGTAATTGTCGGCACAAGACAGCAGCATAACATCAATACTAAAATTCTTTTTTCATTATTTTTGACCTCCGTAAAATATTTTTCGCCACCCCGCCGTAGGTAGACGATTGAGGGGGGTAAAAGTTTTCATGTAAAGTAAAAAAATTACCAAACTAAATCAGACTGCCCGAAAAACGGAATGCCTGATTGAGTTTGGTATTATTTGCTATAAATGCTTTTGCTAATTGCTACTCAGTACCTCAATACAAACGGAAGTACGAAGGGAATGAATGAAATAAATATATTTACAGTGATATATTTATATTTATCGCAATTAAGTTTTTCACTGTATTTTTCATACTGTATAAAATTTATAATTACGGATATCACCATTAGAAAGAATAATATGCAGACATTAATGACTGTAAACCAAAATGACAGTTCTTTGGAATAATGGTAATCATCAGGTATTAAATTTGATTTGATATAGTTATTACCGACAATACAAACCACAGAGATGAGTATTATATTAATTACAGTATCGGCAACTACATATAGTCTGCTTTTCATTATATGACTTTATCCTCCTTCAAAAAAGATATGGTATGAGAATGTATATAATAGGTATGATCAAAGGGACAACGGTTATCAGAATTATCTTAAATGTATATATTCTGTGACTCCCGACTGTGAATTTTTTGCTGAAATGTCTGTATAAGCCGATATTGGTAAAAATGTATGTAAGTATAAATAATAAAATAAGTGAATAAGTTATTGTAAATTTCTGAATAACATCATAGTGATTATAGGTGTAGTGGGTAAAATCATCCAAAATATATGCCAATATGAAAGACGAAATAAAAAATCCGGATACAGCCCCCAACAACAAATTGATACAAATAACCGATATAGGAAAATATTTGTTTTTATCATTCATAGCTTGATCTCACCTCTTTTTTACATTATAACATTTCTTTGCAGGGTCTGCAACTGCGTATAATAAGTTATTTACACATAGACATATGGCTCGTTTTTTATATTTTGTGTAATTTTAAACCCGTATTTTTTCATTTCTCCTTCGCATGACTTATGATTAATAAGTTTGAGTATCTAAATTATTCTTAAGACTTAAAAATATATAATACATTATGAAAGATGCTTTTAGTGCGATTTGTTGTCTGTTTTGGATTGACTTTTCTTTTTATATATGATAACATGAAAATATGTAGATGTTTTCGTATTAATGTCATCATTAATGTTAAGGAGTACAGACTTATCATGAAAAAATGGGTTGGAAAGGTATTGCTGTCATTGTTGGTTTTCGTAATTTGTATAGCAATATCTTTGATAGGTATGTTTTATTTTGATTTTATTTCAAGCAAAATATATGAGGACAGCACAGGACACCTTAAGGAGATATATGCACAGGTAAACAGATCGTTCAGTGCCTTTGTCGAAAGAAACTGGGGACTTATCGATGGCTGGAGCAGATATATAGTCGCTACAACACCTAAGGATTCTAGTGACAGGGAAATTGCTGATTTTATAAAAGAGGAAAAAAAATATTGGGGGTTTTCGGATTTTTATTTTATTTCGTCCGACAAAAAGTGTGTAACACCCGATGGAAAGGAAAATGATCTGAACCTTGACGAGGTATTGAGGTGCCTTTCGGAACAGAACGGATCGGTTATGGCAGGTGCAAAGCTTGCTGACGGTCAGGAGGTAACGGTTTTTGCTGTACCTGTGGAACACGGTGAATATAAGGGCTTTGGTTATGATGCAGTGGCTGTCAGCTATACAAACGGTGATATGGTAAAGTCCCTGAATGTCAATGCTTTCTCCGGTGAAGCACGGTGTTTTGTGATACACAGTGACGGAGCGGTTCTCCTTTCAACGCAGACGGGTGGAAATGTATTCAAGAATTATCTTACATATCTTAAGGCAGCATCTGATCTGAGTGAGGAAAAGCTTAGGGAGATTCAAAATGACTGGAGTGCCGGAGAATCCGGCTTGCTGCAATGTAATATAGGAGATATTGATTATTGTATCCTATATCTGCCGGTGGGATATCAAAACTATACGATGCTGAGTATAGTACCACAAAGTGCCATAAGTTCCGGACTTATCAGTGTTCAGCATACGACTACAGGCGTACTTGTTGCTATATTTATTCTTGTTGGTGCTACTGCCCTGACAATAATTATAGTCCGTAGCTATAGGCAGTCACGGAAAAATAAAATGGAGCTTCAATACAGAGAGCTTATGTTTGATGTTTTGTCAAACAGCGTAGACGATATATTCATAATGCTTGACCGTGAAAGTATCGGGGTGGATTATATAAGTCCGAATATAGAAAGGCTGATCGGAATTTCTGCAAAGGCGGCACGTAAGGATATAAGGGTAATGGAAAAATGCGCAGTCAACTTTGATGTTGTGATTCCGAAGGAGGAGCTTTCCGAGATACCCCTAAATGGAAATAAATACTGGGAATGTGAGTATATGCACCAACGTACCGGTGAACGCCGTTGGTACAGGATGACCGTATATCATATGTGTATACAGAAGCTTGAAAAGTATATTATAGTTTTGTCTGACCGAACACTTGACCGGCAGATGAATAAACAGCTTGAGGATGCATTGACAGCAGCAAGGAGTGCCAACGAGGCAAAGAGTAATTTCCTTTCAAATATGTCTCACGACATCCGCACCCCGATGAATGCCATAGTAGGATTTTCCGTGCTTTTGGAGAAGGATGCTGATCAGGCTGATAAGGTTCGGGAATATACACGGAAGATTACGGCATCAAGCCATTATTTGCTTAGTCTTATTAATGATATTCTTGACATGAACAAGATAGAAAGCGGAAAGACTTCATTAAATATCGATACCTTCAGCCTGCCTGAACTGCTTGAGGAGCTTAACATCATACTTATGCCGCAAGTTAAGGCTAAACAGCAGGAATTCAGGATGCACGTCATAGGAACACCGCCTGAGCAGATAATCGGAGATAAGCTGCGTCTTAATCAGATACTTATAAATCTGTTGTCCAACGCTATAAAATATACTCCTAATGGCGGAAGGATTACGTTTGATGTAAGTGTGCTCACACCTCCTACAAGTCAATATGTTAATCTGAAATTTGTCGTTGAGGATAACGGTATAGGAATAGGTGATGAATTTAAGGAGCATATTTTTGCACCCTTCAGCCGTGAGGTAAGCTCCGTAACCAATAAGATACAGGGAACCGGTTTGGGTATGGCAATTACAAAAAATCTTGTCGATCTTATGGGAGGAATTATTGAGGTTGAAAGTGAAGTAGGCAAAGGAAGTGTATTTACTGTTGAACTTACCTTCGCACACCCCGACAATGAGGAGTCAGATTCTTGGTTTGCAAATAATATTTCACGAATGCTTGTTGCCGACGATGAGGAACAGGTATGTATGAACGTCCGTGATCTTATGAAGGGTGTAGGGGTTGAGGTTGTTATGGCAACAAGCGGTGCCAAGGCTGTAGAGGAAACTTCCAAGGCACATGAGACCGGAAAGGATTTTGATATAATTCTTCTTGATCTGAAAATGCCGGAAATGGACGGTGTTGAAACTGCACGGAGAATACGTGAAAAGGTGGGAGCGTATGTTCCGATACTTGTTCTTACATCAAATGACTGGACAGAGATAGAGGACGAGGCACGGCAGGCAGGCATTGATGCATTCATGGCAAAGCCTTTCTTTGTATCATCATTCAGACATACAATAAAGCCTCTGTTTTATGACAGTACGGTTAATGATGTCAGTTACATTGGAAATGATAGCGGAAAGATTGTTTCTGCGAATTGCGATGAAAATGTGATGAAGGATAAATTATTCCTTATTGTTGAGGATAATGAGATAAATTCTGAAATTCTCTCGGAAATGCTCAAAATCGAGGGTGCCGACTCCGAACTGGCAGTCAACGGTCAGGAAGCTGTGGAAATGTTCAGAAAATCCGAGCCGGGTCATTATGATATGATACTTATGGATGTACAGATGCCTGTTATGAACGGATATGAAGCAACAAGGCAGATCAGAGCGTGTGAGCATCCTGAAGCAAAAACAGTACCCATTGCCGCAATGACTGCAAATACATTTGCAGAGGATGTTCGTGATGCTCTTGAATCCGGAATGAACGGCCACCTTGGAAAACCCATTGACATGAATGCTGTGCGTGAACTGGCAGCAAAACTTCTTAACAAGGATAAACAGGAATAATTTAATGCTTATGAAGGAGAAACAAACCAATGAAGAAGATTTTATCAATACTTATGATTTTTATAGCGGCATTTTCCTTTGTCTCCTGTGATAATAAGAATGATGAAGTTGAATATGATGAAAATGCTGTAACGATTATGGGAAAGAAAAGTGATCTTGCCAAGAGCTATATGACGAGTATATTTGAGTATTATAAAGCATCCACAGGGAAGAATCTCAATATAATATCCATTGAGGATTCCGACTATGAGATTGAAGCCGAAAGAAGATTTTCCGAGGGTAATGTTCCCGATATCTTTATGCATTTCCATAACTCTGATCTGAACCGCTTTGATGTTGAAAAAAATTTCTGCTATTTGAATGAAGAAAGCTGGGTCGGGGATCTTACGGACAGTGCACGTTCCTACTGCACGGATGCATACGGTAATTTGCTTGGTCTCCCGTATTGGGAGAGTTCTGTTTCGGGCTGTTATTATAACAAGACACTTTTTGACAGTTTTGGACTTAAGCTCGCTACAACACAGGCGGAGTTTGATGTCTTGTGCCGGACACTGAAAGAAATAGGCTGTACACCTATATGCTGGCCGGCGGACGGCTGCTCTTGGATGATACAGTTCGGTCTTGACCCTGTTTTTGCAGATGATCCGTCAACGCTCGAAAGTATAAATAATAATGAGATAAACTACTCTGATATACCGCAGGTAAAGAGTATGATTAAGTGGATATCGGATGCTGAGGATAAGGGCTGGTTCGGAGATAAATACCTTCAAACTGGAATGGAGGATATAAGCTCGGTGATGGGCTCCGGGGAGGCTGCAATGGTTTTTATATGGGATACATGGTTCTATACGGATCTTAAAAAGGGAAACAAGTATTCCATGGATGATTTTGCTCTTATGCCTGTGTTCATGAATACCGCAGAAGGCGGTACCTATGAAGGCGGAAATCTCAATATGATGATGGTGAACAAGAACAGCGAAAAGAAGGAGGATGCTTTGGATTTTCTTGAGTTCTGTGCAACCGAGGAAAACTATAATATGGCTTTTGATGGTATCTCAACCGTAAGCTGTTTTAAAGGACAGACGACAAATATCCAATCTCAGATGGTAATTGATGCAGAGGCATCAATAGCTAAATATGAGCGTGTATCCACTGCTGCAACGAGAGTAATCGGCTACAGTGCCGATGAGGCTGCCTCCGCACTTAATAAGCTTTTTAAAAATGAAATAGATGTATCGGAATGTATTGATATGATGGATGAATACCGAATAAAAGAGGCTCGGGCACAGGGAATAGAGGGTTTTTGAGTCGGCATGGGTGTAAGATATTTTATGTATTATAAAACTTTGAATGGCTGTAATACCGACAGGTTTGACAGTTCTAAAAAATAATTGTAGGTAAATTCAGGGTAAATCATGCAACGGAAAGCAAAAAAATATGACCTTCTGCCGTTTTTTGGATAGAAGGTCGATTTTATTTCAATATTTTATTACCAGTTTATTGATTCGAAATCTGTCAAAACATATCTATGTTCGTCTGTCAACTACCTTTTTTCAAACCGAGGTAATCTTCCTTCGGATTCTTTCCGGAAAATAAAGATAAATACGAAACAGAATCATTTAAATCACCTTCAAACTCTTTAAAACCCCTTTTCTTATGCGGTATATATTGAATACCGTTGTTATTCAAAATTCGTTTTATCATGATTTAATCCCCCTGATTTTTTATAATAGGATAAATTATATATATTGGTAAAATCAGAAATTCTCGTTTAACGGGGGACCTGTGGAGGTTCTGTTACGGGTGTTGCCTTCTGAGAGATTTTTTGGTAATAAAAATAAGAAACCGCTTAAAATACGGCTTCTTAGACGATAAATCGAGGTGACTGGATTCGAACCAGCGGCCTCTACGTCCCGAAAATTCCCGACACATAATTATCAAATTTGTTTATACTGTATATCATAGTCTGCTCCCTAAGTTCTGTGTAGATTTTCAGTGTTGTTTGAATATCAGCATGCCCCATTAATTTACTTGCTGTCATTATGTCGACACCCGAATTATATAACATTGTGGCATATGTATGCCTAAGCATATGAGGTCTAATTTTTCCAATAATCTGCGGAGTTTTTTTAGGTGTATATTTTGTATCCAACTTTGAATTACCGAAAATTCTGTTAAGATCAAATATATATGAATTCCAAAGACTTCTCCACGAACTTGGGCTTTGCATAGTTCCGTCCCTCTTAGGACAAACAATTAGTGAACTGCTGGTTTGATAGTAAGTGTTAAGATCGTTTAAAATTAAATCCGGTATGCTTACTGTCCTCGATTTCCCGTTCTTAGTTGACTGTTTGATTTCGAATTTATTTGGTGCTGTTTTAATAGCATTTTTATTTATATTAACGAGTTTATTTTTGAAATCAATGTCACTCCATTTTAAAGCAATTAACTCTCCAGCCCTTAAACCACAGAACATCATTAGTAAACAACCACAACGTAATCTATGGGGCATATCATAAATCCATTTTTGTTCCTGTTCGTTTAGGGCTCTCACAGTTGTTTTTGGTGCGTTCTTCGGTATTTTTATTTCCATAGCAGGATTTTTTATATACCCATCGCAATTCATAATGGCATAGTTAAAAATAGACTTTACTACATTACGTATTTCCTTGAGATATGCCTTGGACATAGGTTTTCCTGTATTTGGATTTAAGTTTCCCCTCTCGATAATGATATCATCAAGGTTCATAAGTTTGATTTTATTGATAGGCAAATTTCCGATGAATGAATATATATGTGCAAGTTGACTTTCAATGGTGATTTGTCGACCATATGCTAATCCAATTATATTTCTTTTCTTCCACCTCTCGCCCCATTCACTAAATGTAGAATTTTCGTTTAAAATTTCCATAAAATTCAATCTCCTTTTCCTGAAAGCCTTTCCGAGATAATTTGGATTGGCTTTTTTATTTGCAGATTGTATTCTACAAAAAAGAAAGAAAATTGTCAATAAGCATAAATTATTTTCTGTTATTTCAATATTTTTATTGAACATGGACAATAAATAATATAAGACATAATAACAAAGGAAGTGACATAATTGATAAAAGTAGTAAAAATTCCCTTAATTTATGCGGAAGAAAGAAATCAAGAGGATCTTGATTATAAAAAAGTCAATGAGATTTTGTGGCAGCTGCAAAGGCAGACACGCAGTATAAAAAACAAGGTAATACAGCTTTGCTGGGAATACAGTGGCTTTGCAAGCGACTATAAACAGAAAAATAACGAATATCCGAATGAAAAGGATGTTATAGGAATGTCCCTGAGAGGATACACATATAAGGCTGTCTCCGGCAGCGGTGAATATGACCTGTATAGTGTAAATATGTCCGCTACTACAGATAAGGCATATAAAGAGTTTAATAACTCCAAAAGTGAGATGTTTAAAGGAAACCGTTCAATTATCAACTACAATGGTGATCAACCGTTAGAATTATCGAAACAATCGATATACATATTCAGCTCGGATGAGGAGTACAAGAACTTTTATATAAATATTAAACTTTTTAATAGAAAAGCTAAAGAAAAGTTTAATTTATCGGAACTGCACTTGTGCTTTAAAGCTCTTGTAAAGGATAAGTCCACACGCCGTATATTGGAGCGATGTTTGTCAGGAGAGTATGCAATAGGTGGAAGTCTGATGAAGTATAACAGGCATAAGAAAATGTGGCAGCTGAACCTCGTCTATGACCTTCCGGCTTCAAAGATTAGTAAAAACGGCAAAAAAATATTTCTTGAAGGTGATAAGATACTCGGAGTATTCCTTGATTACTTACATCCGATATGTGCATCTGTTTACGGTGACAGTAACAGGTTCATCGTTGACGGCGATGAAATAGAAAATTTCCGAAGAAAGACGGAGCAGCGTAGAAGATCCCTACTCCGACAAGCTAAATACTGTGGTGACGGCAGAATAGGTCACGGTATAAAAACAAGAAACCATCCTGCATATAAAATTGAAGATAAAATCGCTCGATTTCGTGACACCTGCAATCATAAATACAGTAGGGCATTGGTCGAATATGCTGTTAAAAATAATTGTTCTGTCATACAGATGGAAAATCTGACCGGTGTATCGACAGACAATAAATTCCTTAAGAACTGGAGTTATTACGACTTACAGACTAAAATAGAACAGAAAGCAAACGAATATGGTATAACCGTAAAATATTTAAAACCGACTTATCTGACAAGACGGTGCAGCTCATGCGGCAAAATAACTGACGAACAGGAATTAACAGAATATTTCATATGTCCTGATTGCGGAGAGAAAATAACTGCATTTTATAATGCAAGTCAAAATATTGCTATCTCAAAAATAGATGAGATTATAAAAAAATCTTTGGAAAAGTCTGAAAATTAAATTAATTATGGGGCGACTCGACGTCCGAAAATCGAGATTAGTATGAGTAATTCCCTTCTTGAAGGGTTTCAGAGACACTCGATGAGGTGTAAATTGCATACACCAAAGCCGTATGCACAATATATAGCGGTTGCAACTCGCATATGCCTATATATTGCGAGTAGATGAACGAGAAATGAAAGTACCTGATAGTGGTTGCAACTCGCATATGCCTATATATTGCGAGTGATGTCCGCCGAACATACTGTCAGGTGAGTTTAAGTTGCAACTC
>CANQLX010000014.1 GCA_947624835.1 uncultured Clostridia bacterium | reverse complement strand
CTGTTTATAACATAATATGAATAATGAATATAAAGGTGAAAGGTGCTGTTATCCGTGTCCGGCTTTATATTTATATAACTGTTGACATTGTGTGCCGTTATATGTATAATTTAGTTGAATTATCTTTGAAAAGGGGTGTCAGTGTTGGAAGCGAAAACCTATGTCTGTCCCAACTGCGGTGCAGATTTGAAATTCGATGCAGACAAGCAGAAATTTATCTGTGAATTTTGTCATGGTAGCTTTACTGAAGACAAGGTAAAGGAATTATTCAAAAAAATAAATGAACCCTCCGCAGAGGATGAAAAAGAATTGAAGGTTCAACAGGAACTGGAGAGGGAATTTCAGGAAAATACTAATTTATATCAATGTCCGAGCTGTGGTGCAGAGATAATTGCAGATACCAATACAGCTGCTTCATTTTGCTGTTACTGTCATAATCCCGTTATACTTAAGGGCAGAGTTGACGGAAAGGACAGACCATCAAAGGTTTTGCCGTTTTCATTCGGAAGGGATAAGGCTGTTGAATATTTCAATGACTGGGCAAAAAAGAAAAAGTATATTCCAAGCGACCTTTTATCGGAAAAGCAGATAGAAAAAATGACAGGATTATATGTTCCGTTCTGGGTTGCGGATGCAATAACAAATACTCGTATGACAGCTATGGCAAGAAAAGTGCGGACGTGGACAAGCGGAGGTTATATATATACAGAAACAAAGGATTTTGCGGTGCTGAGGGATGTTAATATTGAATATAACGGTGTTCCTGCTGACGGCTCAAAAAAAATCGAAGATTCCCTTATGGAGGCAATAGAACCGTTTGATTACACAAGGATAAAGGATTTTGATATGTCGTATCTCAGCGGTTTCTTAGCAGACAGATATGATGTAAATAAGGAAGAAATGTATCCGAGAATACACGAAAGAATGTTTTCGAATAATGCTCAAACAGTAGAGTCCTCCTGTTCCTATAACGATATGTTCAATAAAAATTTTCAGAACAATGTGCTTAAATTACGGTGGAATTATATGCTTTTGCCGGTTTGGTTTATGACCTATCACTATAAGGGTAAGATGTGGGAATATGCGATAAACGGACAGACAGGTAAAATCTCAGGTGAGCTTCCCATTGATAACAAAAAGCTTATCCGTCATCAGATACTTATGGGACTTCTTGTATTTCTTATAGTCATGATTATAGGTTATTTTCTGGGAGGGCTGACTATATGAAGAAAATATTCGTTATTATCTTTGCTTTGGCTGTTATGTTGGGCTGCTGCTTTACGACTGTTTCCGCAAGTACGGTTTACGGGGATAATATCAACAAACTTTCCTATCCACAAAGTGCAATCGGCACAGGCGATGAATTTCGCTCTGAAAATGCCTACTTCAAGGATGAAGCAGAGCTTTTTACGGATACACTGTCCGACAGTATATTTGATAATATTCAGGAAACAGCAAACAAAATTGATATGAATATAGCGGTATATATTGGCGGTGTTCATAGAAGTGACAGTGCAACGGAAAGCTTCACTGCAAATAGTTCCGAAGCTCTTTTTGGAAATGGTGAATATGTAAATTCGATTTTTCTGTATCTTGATTTTGAGGGAGATTCCGTCAGCTATGATTATATTGATACATTTCATGATGCAAGACTATATATAACGGAATCTGATACAGAGGATATATTGGATGATATGTATGATTATCTACCAGCAAGTGGGGAAACGGTAGAAATAAATAATGTCGTCAGGGCTATAGAAGTGTTTTTGAATGACATTGAAAAGGAAAAGAGTTACGGTGCCAATCATAATGCCTGTTATTATAACAGGGAGATAAATAAATACCGTTATTCATTCTTTGGAAATATAATTGAGTCCAAAATAAAACCGTACAGGGGAGTTGTTCTCTTTTTCGTAATAGCTTTGATTTCCGCTATTGTTACGGCACTCGTATTCGGCAACAATATAAAGAAAAAATATAAATTCCGTGAAAGTCAAAATGCTTCGACCTACACTTCAAATAATCGTATTACCTTTAGAGTTGTGCAGGATAATTTGCTCGGTTCCCATGTTTCAAAACATAAAATACAGTCCGACGGCGGCGGAAGTCACGGCGGCCACGGAGGAGGCGGTGGCGGAAGTCACGGCGGAGGTGGCCGTCACCGTTAGAAAACGTCTTTTTTATCTCTATAAATTAATAAATGCTGAACTGATTATCAAGCGGGCTGCGTCTAAGGTCTGCTTGGTAATTTTTTGACTGAATTTTAACGCTTTCATGGAAATTACATAAAATATATTGCCAAATATTTTATTATTTGTTATAATGAAATAAATAGTGCAGAAATTGATTCCGAAAAGGTGGTAGCCGTGAGCGATAAGAAAAAAACAGATATGAAGGAAAAAAAGGACAGTAAAATAAAAACATCTTCAAAGGCACAGCTTAAACCGACAAAGCTGTATTCTCCCCCGGATTTCCCATATCATAACAGGGAGCTCAGTTGGATGGACTTTAACAGCAGGGTGCTTGAGGAGGCTTTTGAGAAGGAAAACCCCATTCTTGAAAGACTGAACTTCCTCGCCATAACCGCATCGAACCTTGATGAATTTTTTATGGTTCGTGTTGCCGGAGTAATGGATAGGCTTCATTCCTCGAAGGCACGCCAACCTGACGAATCGGGAATGAATGCGATACAGCAGTTTGAAAGCCTTACACTTAAAATACATGAATTTGCTAAGAAACAATATTCATGCCTTAACCGTTCGCTTTTGCCGGCACTGAAAAAATGTAAGCTTTTCTTTACGAAAACAGAGGATCTTGCTAAATCACAAAAACAGCAGGTGGATAAGTATTTCGATAAATTTATATTTCCTGTCCTGACTCCGCTTGCAGTGGATACATCAAGGCCTTTTCCGCTGCTTGCAAATAAAAGTCTTAATATAGCCGTACGACTTTCAAAGGAAGGCGAGGATATCTTTGCCGTGGTTCAGGTACCGTCAATACTTCCGAGATATTTTGAGGTACAGACGGATAACGGCAGAGCTTTTGTAATGCTTGAGGATATAATAATCAGCAGACTTTCGGATTTGTTTGAGCTATATAAAATCAAGGCCTACTGTCCTTTTAGAATAACAAGGGACAGCGACCTTGATATTGATGAGGAAGCCGATGATCTTCTTGTTGAAATAAAACATTCACTGAAAAAACGTCAGAGGGGTGACCCGGTCCGTCTGGAAATAATTTCCAAATGTGATGAAGCATTGAAAAATTTCCTTGTCGATATGCTTGATGTAAGCAGTAAGGAAATATATGAGGTGAGCGGTCCTCTTGACCTGACGTTCCTCTCAAAATTCTGCCGTATAGAGGGATTTGATTCACTTCGCTTCAAACCTATAGTTCCTGTCAATCCTCCGGCCGATTTCTTCGGGTATGAGGATATATTTCAGGCAATAAGGGAAAAAGACAGAATGGTGCATCATCCCTATGAAAGTTTTGACTCGGTCATAAAATTCATAAATCAGGCTGCAACTGATCCCAATGTACTTGCAATAAAGCAGACACTTTACAGAGTAAGCGGACATTCTCCGATTATAGCTGCACTTATCAAAGCTGCTGAAAACGGAAAGCAGGTAACCGTACTCGTGGAGCTTAAAGCAAGATTTGACGAAGAAAATAATATCGGCTGGGCTAAAAAGCTTGAGAAGGCAGGGTGTCATGTTATATACGGTCTGCAAGGTCTTAAAACACACTGTAAGATAGTACTTGTTGTACGTAGGGAGGAGGACGGACTCCGCAGATATCTCCATATGGGTACCGGTAACTATAATGACAGCACAGCACGTTTCTATACGGATATAGGTATGTTTACCTGTGACGAGTCATTCGGTGAGGATGCATCATCATTGTTTAATGTTATAACAGGCTACAGTACTCCGCCTGTTTATAATAAAATGAAAGTTGCACCGACAGGGCTCAGGGATTTCTTTGAGGAAATGATACAGCATGAAACCGAAAATGCCATAGCGGGTTTGCCGTCCGGCATTGTAGCAAAGGTAAATTCACTTGTTGATCCGACAATAATTAAGCTTTTGTACGATGCCTCAAGGGCAGGAGTGAAGATAACGCTTATAGTACGGGGAATATGCTGTCTTGTGCCCGGAATAAGGGGTATAAGTGAGAATATAACCGTTCGCAGTGTTGTGGGTCAGCTTCTTGAACACAGTAGGATTTTTGTTTTTGAAAACGGCGGCAACAGGAAGATATATATGGGTTCAGCAGACTGGATGCAGAGAAATCTGGATAAAAGGGTTGAGCTTGTGTTCCCGATTGAAGATCCGGATTTGATTGAACGCTCAATGGGAATTATAGAAGCAATGCTTGAGGATGTTCTTAATACAAGAATACAAAATTCAGATACGTCCTATGAGCTGCTTGACCGCAGAGGAAAAAGACCGCATAATTGTCAAAGGGAATTTTCAGACATGGCTAAAAAGGCTCTTGCTTCAAAGAGGACAGTTGAAAAAGAGGAAAACAGATTCAAACCTCTGACAGGAAACGGTAATCTTAAATAGTTGTAATATTTTTGATATAAGTTATAAATTTTACTTGTAATAATAAAAAAATTAGTGTAGAATAGTAATAATATATTTTACTGAAAAGGATGTGTCCGATATGAAAAGAGTGGGCGTACTTACCAGCGGCGGAGATTGCCAAGGGCTTAACTCCGCAATCAGAGGTCTTGCAAAGGGTCTTTATGAATATTACGGCAAAAAGGTTGAGATTTACGGTATAATAGACGGATACAGAGGTCTTATAAACGGGGAATACCGCCTTATGAAGCCCGAGGATTTTTCGGGAATACTGACAAGGGGCGGCACTATACTCGGTACTTCCCGTCAGCCGTTCAAGCAGATGAGAGTAATAGATGATGAAACAAATGTGGATAAGGTTGAGGCAATGAAGAAAACCTATAAGGATCTTAAGCTTGACTGTCTTGTTGTCCTTGGAGGAAACGGCACGCATAAAAGTGCAAATATGCTTTCCGAGGAGGGACTTCATGTTGTATCTATGCCTAAAACTATTGATAACGATATATGGGGAACAGATATAACCTTTGGTTTTCAGAGTGCGGTTGACATAGCAACCGAGGTTATAGACTGCATACATACAACTGCTACATCGCACGGCAGAGTGTTTATAATTGAATGTATGGGTCATAAGGCAGGCTGGCTTACACTTCATGCGGGTATTGCAGGAGGTGCCGATGTTATACTTATCCCTGAGATCCCGTATGATATTAAAAAGGTTATTTCTACAGTAAAATCAAGAACAAAGAGCGGTAAGACTTTCTCTATCCTTGCCGTTGCTGAGGGTGCTATTTCAAAGGATATAGCTGAGCTTCCCAAAAAGAAGAAGAAGGAGGCTATTGCGAATATGATGTACCCGTCAATTTCGTATAAAATTGCACATGAAATAGAAGAGGCTACAGGACAAGAAACAAGAGTTACCGTTCCCGGACATTTCCAAAGAGGCGGAAGTCCGAATGCCTATGACAGATTTATAACCACCCGCTTCGGTGCAGCTTGTGCACAACTCATTATTGATGAAAAATACGGCTTTATGACAGCTATGATAAACGGAGAGGTCGTCCCTGTTCCGCTTAGTGAGGTTGCCGGAAAGCTTAAAAGTGTTCCTGTGGACAGTCAAATCATAAAGGATGCCAAAAGTATAGGTATCAGCTTTGGTGATTGATTAACTCCGCATATTGCAAAAATATAACCGGATTAGATGTATCGGTACGATCATTCTGCTTTAGGATGATAGTAACCTTATATCGGAAAATATATTGACTTTCGGTTTTTATAATTGTATAATAGTGACACAGTATTTAATTCAGTTATGGCAAGGGTGGCTTGTCATAGCTGAATTTTACATATATGAGTAAATCTAAGGAGGAAATGATATGAGTGATGTTTTGAAAATCGGAGAAAATAACGAAATTATGCGTGAAAGGAAAAGGTGGGGATTTTTCGGAATACCATGGACATTTACAAAATACATACTAACCGAAAAGAAGCTTATAATACAAACGGGTCTGTTGCGGAGTACGGAAAATGAAATACTTTTGTATCGTATTTCAGACATGAGCATGACAAGGACGCTTTTTCAAAAAATATTCAAACTTGGTACTCTGACTATATATGCACATGATAAAACCAACCCTACACTCATAGTAAAGAATATAAAAAATGTCCGCTCATTCAAGGAAGCTCTCTCCGATGCCGTTGAAAAGGATAAAATAAGGATGAAACTCAGGCAGAGGGAAGTAATGGACGATTATGATGATAGCGAGGACGATGGGGATTATTAAATTTGGTTTTCCGATTCCCTGATATCCGGTAATGCTAAAAGAACGGGGGGAAATATATGGGAAAAGTAATACTCAGAGAAATAAGAAAAATAGTTTGTATAGTTGTAGCAGCAGTTATGTATGGATTTTCAATAAGTAACTTTCTTCACGGGGCAGGTTTACTTGCCGGAGGCTTTACAGGTGTATCACTTCTCGGACAGCAGGTGTTGTTAAAATTTGCTGATATATCAATTCCTCTTAGTGTGATATATATTCCGCTCAATGCGGTACCGGCATTGATAAGCTTTAAATTTATCGGAAAAAGGTTTACTATATATTCTCTTATAATGATTGTGCTTTCGTCAACCTTTGCGGATATTATCCCGAATTTACATCTTACTGATGATATTTTGCTTTGTGCCGTTTTCGGAGGGATTATAAACGGTGTTGCTATTGCCATATGTCTGCTTAACAATGCAACAAGCGGAGGTACGGATTTTATTTCTATATTCATATCCGAGCATTACGGCAAGGATGCCTGGGATTATATTTTAGCAGGAAATATTGTAGTACTTCTGTTTTCAGGGCTTTTGTTTGACTGGACGGGAGCTATGTATTCAATTATATTACAGTTTGCGTCAACCACAGTGATACAGCTATTGTATAGACGTTATCAGAAACAGACCTTGTTTATTATAACCGGTAAACCGGAGGAAGTATATTCTGTAATAAAGGAGTGTACAAACCACGATGGTACGCTTTTCAAGGGTGTCGGTCTTTATAAGGGGAAAGAGAGAAACATGATTTATTCTGTTGTTTCCTCAGATGAGATACACAGGGTAATTTCAAAAATTAAGAAATGTGACCCGAAATGCTTTGTAAATGTAATGAAATCTGAGGAGGTAATGGGAAATTTCTATCGCAGACCAAATTCATAGTCATGTATGAAAAGAAAACAGGAACGTTTTACAGTTAAGTTTTGCGTAATAACAATTAATGGAGAAACAATTATGATAAGTGTAAATAATTTAAGGAAAGAATTTAAAAAAGTGATTAAAGATCCGGGACTTAAGGGTGCCATAAAGGCACTTTTTCGCCCAAGGCATGAAATTATAGCGGCAGTTGACGGTATAAGCTTTGAAGTGGACAAGGGTGAGGTACTTGGATTTATAGGACCAAACGGAGCGGGAAAATCCACAGTTATAAAAATGCTTACGGGGATACTTACTCCCACATCGGGCAGCTGTACCATAAACGGAAAAAATCCTACTGTTGACAGAAAAAAATATGTCAAGGAAATAGGGGTAGTTTTCGGACAGCGTACACAGCTTTGGTGGGATTTGCCACTTGTGGAGACCTATACGGTACTGAAGGAAATATATGAGATAGAGGAGGACAGATTCAGGGAGAGAATGGCATTTCTAAATGACGTGCTTGAACTTGAGGATTTTATAAGATCGCCTGTACGTACCCTTTCTCTCGGTCAGCGTATGAGGGCGGATATAGCGGCGTCTATGCTGCACAGTCCGAAAGTACTTTTTCTTGATGAGCCTACAATAGGCTTGGATGTTGTTGTAAAGGATAATATACGTCGTGCAATAACAAAAATAAATAAGGAAGAGCAAACCACTGTTATACTTACAACACATGATATAAGCGATATAGAGCTTCTGTGCGATCGTATAGTTATGATAGACCATGGCAAAAATGTTTATGACGGTTCTCTCAGGGAACTAAAAAGGAATTACGGACAAATGAGGGAGCTTACATTTGAGGCTGATTCGGCTTCAAGGCTTACGGCTGAGTCTTTCTGCAAGGGGCTAAAGTTAAGTGATGATGATATAAGCATTAAAAATGATAAGAATGTTTTCACCATACGCTTCAACAGTGATTCCATGCCTGTGGGTGATATGCTTAATTATACTCTGTCGCTGACAAGAGTAAAGGATATTGCTGTAAAGGATGCGGATATTGAAGAGATTATCCGCCGCCTGTATAAAGAGGGGGCAGATAAGAGTGAATAAGCTAAGAAAACAGTATTTGCCATTTGTACGGGCAGGGGTACAAAATCTCATTACATACAGAATGAATTTTCTCGGATTTATAATCGGAGGACTGATATACTGCTTTGTGATGTATTATCTGTGGAAGTCTGTATTCATGGCTTCGGGTGGCGACACCTTTATGAACTTTACCATGAGCGATATGGTGTTGTATCTTTTTCTGTCGAATGTTGCAGGGGAGATTACTTTCAGCTCCGTAAGCAATGATATAGCTGAGGAGATAAAGGATGGGAGTATTGCCATGCGTCTAATCAAGCCTGTTAATATGGATCTGAGCTATTTGGCAACGGAACTTGGCGGAACGGCTATGCGTACTGTTACGTTTGCCTTTCCTGTAATAATCGGGCTTGAAATATACAGATATGTGACACTTGGAATTGTAATGTTTAACCCTATAAATTTGTTGTTATTTCTTTTAAGTATAGTGCTTGCATATCTTGTTGCTTTCAGAGTTAATTTGTGTTTTGGCTTTATGGCATTTTACGTTAAAAATCTTTGGGGTATGGGGATACTGAAAAACAGTATAATTAATTTCCTGTCCGGTTCGCTTATTCCGCTTGCATTTATGCCGGATGGGCTCAGAACAGTGCTTGAATATATGCCGTTTGCCTCAATGAGCTATACTCCCGTGATGATTTATATGGGGAAATACGATACAAGCGAAATAATATTCAGACTTGGTATACAGGCTGTATGGGCAATTATTATATACGGTATATCAAAGCTCATATGGGTCGGAGCAATAAGGAAGCTGAGTGTGCAGGGAGGGTGAAAATATGCGAAGGGCATTTAAAATTTACAGAATACTTGTTGCACAGAACCTTAAGCGTCTTATGGAGTATAAAGCGGATTTCCTCACAGGAGCGGTAAGCTTTCTTATTGATCAGGCGATAGGTATTGCGTTTATATTTATAATATTTTCGCAGATACCGCAGCTTGCCGGTTTCACATTTGAGCAGATTGTGTTTATATACGGTTTTTCTCAGATACCGAAGGGACTTGATCATCTTTTGACGGATAATCTTTGGTGTGTAGGGTATTTTATAGTGCGTAAGGGTGATTTTGACAAATATCTCACAAGACCGATAAATCCGCTTTTTCATGTTATTGCCGAAACCTTCCAGGTAGATGCGGTAGGCGAGCTTGTTGTGGGAATATGTCTTATGATTTACTCCGCACCGAGTGCAGGCTTATACATAACGCCGCTTAGTGTTATTTTATTCGTACTTGTAATACCGTTTTCGGCACTGATTTATACAGCAATAAAGATAGCGACAGCGGCAGTTGCATTTTGGATAAAGAGCAGCGGCTTTATAATACAAATGGTTTACGGCATGAACGAATTTGCAAAGTACCCGACAACGATATACAGTAATTTTATAAAATTGATAGTAACATTCATAATTCCTTTTGCCTTTACGGGTTATTATCCTTGTCTGTATTTCCTAACGGGAGAAAATCCCGTTTTCAACATAGGCTGTACTGTATTCATTTCTATCATATTTTTAGGAATATCTCTAGCCATATGGCACAAGGGACTCAGTGCCTATGAGAGTGCCGGTTCCTAAGCAAAGCCACTTGCGGCAAGTATATTTACGTGCCGGTGGGTTACAAATTGACAGCGGTATCTCGCAGATGTAATGGTCTACTGAAAAGCAATCTTAAATTTTAGTTGAATCTGTATAACAAAGGCTTCGACTAAGTATATAAAAACTTGGTCGGAGCCTGATTATTGGTTTTATTTTTCTAATGAATCAGTTCTATATATGAATTTTACCTGTCCATCGGAATTATCATCTATGCCGGCAAAACTCTTGTAGTTAAGTGATACCTCCTTTGTTGCACGGAGCCTTTCAACAATACTGTCAACATTCTTGTTTACAATATCCGATAGCTTTTGAATACCCTCCTCATTATATTCAACAAGACCGTCCTTTAGCTGTCCCGAACCGTTCTCAAGCTGTTTAATACCGTCAATAAGAGCCGGGGTTGAATCTTTGAGAGTGAGTATTCCGTCATATAACTCACCTGAACCGTCCTTAAGCTGCTTTGTACCGTTTCTAAGCTCATTTGTGCCGTTTTTCAGCTCATTTGCACCGTCGGCCGCCTGGGAAACTCCGTCTGTATATGTCTGCAAGCCCATGTAGAAGGTGTTGTAGCTATCAAGGGAGGATTTTAAGGATGCCACGGATTTCACACCCTCGGATGCTGCCGTGAGCTGTGATTGTACCTCATTGGAAGCCATATTATCGGAAACAGCCTTTTGTACCTGTGCCTCTGTATTTGAGGTAATTTGCTCTTTGACATTATCGGTTTTCATTTGCTGAGCAACATTTTCCTCGATGGTCGCTTTTATTTCCTCAGAGTCCATTTGCTCATCCGTTTTTGCTTCTATTGTCTGTAATACGGTATCGCTCTTCATTTGTTTTTCTATTTCGTTTTCTATATTCTGTTGGGTAGCCTTATCAATGAGACCTGCGGAAACTGCGGCTTCGTAGCTTGCCGCATCCATATTTATAGCGGATAGAACCTGTACTCGGACGTTCTCACGAACCGCCTGTGTTACCTTTTGCATAACCTTATTTTTGACAGCGGCTGTTACCTGTTTTTCTACTTCCTGACGAACTGCCGCTGTTACCTGCTCTGTAATATAGTCACGCTTTTCCTCAACAGCAGCCTTTACAGTGTCCAAAGCTTTCTTATATACCTCATTCTTATCAAGTGAGGCTATTACATTATCAAGTACATCCGAATAATTATCAATAGTCAAGGTTGGTACTTCAAGTCCGGCAGCGGAAAGCTGATTATTTGCAGTTGAAAGTAGTGTTTCAAATACCTGTTTTGCACCGCCGTTGAGCTTATCATTTTCTGAGGAAAGAGTGTTAAGTCCGTTGGATAACTGCTCAGCACCGGATTGTAGACTTAAAGCCCCCTCATCAAGTTCTGCAGTACCATTTTTGAGTGAGCCTGCACCGTTGGCAAGCTGACCTATTCCGTCTGTAAGATTGCTTGATTTATCAAGTAATTCCGATAGACCGTCATAAAGCTCAGATGATCCGTCAAGCAGCTTGTTCATACCGTCTGTCAGCCCCTTGATAGAGTCCTTAAGGTCATCAATCTTATCAAGCCTGTTTGTGTCAATTTCATTGAAAAGCTCATTAGTAGCAAGAGTAGCGGTCATACCAAGCTCAAAGTTTTCCGCATCCGCCGTTATTTCAACATAATCGGGAATTTCAAAATCCTCCTTTGAAATACCTAAGTTCTCTTGCAAGCCGGGGAAAGCTGCTCCTACAATTACAGTACGGCTGCCGTCATTTATCAGCTTGCCGTTTGTGATATCCACGTTTCTGAATATGTCATTATCAAGTACTACTCCCGTAAGCATAGCATAAGGAACATAAATTTTTTCTTTTTTACCCTCTATCTCCTTATATTCAAATTGCTTATTTGTATAATCAAAGCGTATTGTAACCTTGCCGCTTTTTCCGACAAGCTCGGAGGGGGATATATCCACTCCGTCAAGCTTATAAGAAATCTTCAGATCAACAGGCAGTTCCTTATCTATATTTCCCTGATAGTAAATATCATTCCCCTCGGCGTCCCATACCTTTGTATTTCCGCTGCCGTCGGTATAGGTTTCGCTGCCTTTGATATTTTCAATGTCTGCCAATTCCGTTATGTCACCCAGGGACTTATTTTTAAGCTTGTTTTTTATCCAGTCGCTTACGATAATCTTATCGGTTGACCCGTCAGCATTTGCAAGGATATATACCGTTTCGTCCTTAAAGTTGGAATCATTCTTATTTTCCTTGTCAACAGAGACCTGTTTGCTTTCTTCCTCTGTATTATCATCCGAATTGACAGATGAAGCGTTTAGAACGATACCGCCAAAGGCAACAGCGGCACAAAGGCAAACAGCTATTATTTTAATTATGGACTTTTTCATTTCTGACAGCCTCCTGTTTATTATTTGATTTATATATTTTCCCCATACCTATGGTTGTGGCACATATAACCCTGTCACAAAGCATAAGCAGAGCCGGAAGAATGAATATAACCGCAATCATACTGATGACTGCACCTCTTGCCAGGAGCATACATATCGAACCTATCATATCAACATCCGAATAGATTGCTACACCAAAAGTTGCGGCAAACAATCCCATTCCGGAAACAATAATTGAGGGAATTGATGTAGATAGTGCCGTTTGTATAGCTTTCTTTTTACTGCCTCCGTTTATACGCTCAGACTTGTATCTTGTTGTCATAAGAATAGCATAGTCAACGGTTGCACCAAGTTGTATTGTACTTATGCATATCGGTGCAATAAACGGCAGACTTTGTCCGAGATAGTGAGGGAAACCAAGGTTCATGAAAATTGAAAGCTCAATGACCGAAATCAATACAAAAGGCAGGGATATGCTCTTTTCAACCAATCCAATTATTACAAATATGGCAAGTATAGAAATTATGTTGACAACTTGAAAATCATGTGAGGTAGTTTCGATCAGATCCTTCATACACGGACCCTCACCGATAAGCATACCGTTTTCATCATATTTTTTCAGTATTGTATTAAGCCTGTTGATCTGACTGCTCAACTCATCACTTGCCACCTTGTATTCGGAGTTTATAAGAAGCAGTTCCCATTTTTCGCTTTCAAGCATACCCCTTATTGAGTCGGGTATAACCTCCTCCGGTACTCTCGTTCCTAAAAGTGATTCAAGACCGAGAACGTATTTGACTCCGTCAACCTTTTCCATTTCATCTGTCATGGCCTTAACGGTTTTCGGTTTAAGATTCGAGTCAACCAAAATCATTTCTGTTGTTGCAATATCAAAATCATCTGTAAGTTTGTTGTTTGCTATTGCAAAATCCATATCATCAGGGAGACACTGTGATAAATCGTAATATACCTCGTTATTAGTTTTTTCATATCCGTAATATGCCGGTGGAATCAGCAGAACAAAGATCACAAGAAATACGGGGAATATACGTGTTATACTATTTGCGAATCTACCCATATTCGGTATGAGTGGTTTATGCTTTGTTTTTTGAAGCGGCTTGTCAAATACAAGGATAAGTGCGGGAAGAACCGTGACGCAGCCAAGAACACCAAGAATAACACCCTTAGCCATTACAATTCCGAGGTCACGTCCCATTGTAAAAGTCATGAAACACAGAGCTATAAAGCCCGCAACGGTAGTAATAGAACTTCCTACAACCGAGGTAAGAGTTTCCTTGATTGCAGCAGCCATTGCATCCTCTTTATGTTCGTATTTGTTTTTCTGCTCATTATAGCTGTGCCAGAGGAAGATTGAATAATCCATTGTAACCGCAAGCTGCAAAACGGCTGAAAGGGCCTTTGTTATATATGATATATCTCCCAGGAAGTAATTGCTTCCGAGGTTTATAAGTATCATCATTCCGATGCTTATAAGGAACATAAACGGTACAAGCCAGCTATCAAGCAGGACAAGCATCACAATGCAGGCAAGCAATACGGCAATTCCTACATATACGGGTTCTTCTTCCTCGCAGATATTTCTTAAATCCGTTATCATGGCTGACATACCCGAAACAAAGCATTGCTTTCCTGTAATACTACGTATTTCTTTTATTGCATCCATTGTAGCATCCGAGGATGTGGATGAATCAAAAAATACAGCCATCATAGTTGAGTGTTCAGTGTTGAATTCATTATATATTTCGTCCGGCAGGATTTCCTTGGGTACGGATATATCGACTATTGAATCATACCATATGACATTTTCTACATGATCCACAGCCTCGATTTTTTCTTTCAGTGCCGAAACATCCTTGTCGGGCATATCTTCAACGATAATAAATGAAAATGCACCCTTGCCGAAATCCTTGAGCAGCTCATCCTGTCCCTTGACGGTTTCCATATCCTCCGGCAGATAGGAGAGCATATCATAATTTATCCGTGTTCCTATCATACCGAGAACTGACGGTATCAGAAGCAGCACAGCAATAATTAAAATCGGTATTCGGTATTTAACTACTGCTTTTGAAAAACGCATAAACAGTCACCCTTTCCTTTTCTTTGTTTCATCAGCGGCTATGTCTTTCCAAGCGGCAAGCCTTAACAGTGCTAACCATGTCAAACACTCCTCCCTCTACTTATAGCATTATATTTATCAAACCGGATAACGAAAACGGACAAAAAAAGCCCCGTGCCTGTTTTTTGGGCACGGGTTAACCGAATGTCTGAAATTATGACATAATTGTTATATTGTATATTCTATTTTAATTCACAGCGAGAAATCATTTCCTCCACCGTTCCCTTTTTTATTTCACATATCCGGTAGAAGACCGTGAGTATATCCTCGGTCATTCCGGTCATAAGCCACCCTGATATTATTCCGAAGCCGACACCCTCAAGATATTTTTTTATTATCACAAGGTCGCTGTCGGAGATTTTTCTTCCGTTAAGTATGGTATTGAGATATGCATCTATGATATATCCGCAAACACGCCATAGATATTGCTCATATATTTCCCTATTTATTGAATTGTATATGTGTAAGACTGCACGTCTTTTTGAAAGTGCGGTTTCTATAACAGCACTCAGACAGTCCTCAATCTTTTCTACTGTCGGATACTGTTGTATGATTTTTTCTGCATCTTCGGTTACAATATCCTCTATAAGGTTTGGAATATCCTCAAAATAGTAATAAAAGGTATTGCGGTTTACTCCGCACTCATTTACTATATCTTTAACTGTTATTTGAGAGAGAGGGTGTTCATCAAGTAATTTTATAAATGCTTGCTTGAGTGCCTGCTTGGTAAAAGTAGCCATTTAAGATCTCCTTGTCAGTTGCGTGATTCTACCTATAAGTATATCATTTTCAATAGGAAAAAGCAATAACAAGGGAATATAATAGGAAGAATAAAATGTCGGTTCATTTTTATAATTTATGCACCTGATTACAGCATATTCAGTCTTGCTGCAATCAGGTGCATATATTTTTATTTTGTGCTCGGCTTTTTGAAGATTGCCATAATATATCCAAAGAAAATGGCGGCGGCAATTCCGGCTGAACAAGCGGTAAGTCCGCCTGTAAGGATACCTATAAGACCGTTTGAATTTACTTCTTCCTCAATTCCCTTTGCAAGCGAATATCCGAAGCCTGTTAGCGGAACTGTTGCTCCGGCACCGGCAAAATTCACTATCGGATCATACAGACCTATTGCTGTCAATATAACTCCGCCGACAACATATATGACAAGTATTCGTGCAGGTGTAAGCTGTGTTTTGTCAATAAGTATCTGTGCAATGACACAAAGTATTCCACCTACAATGAATGCATATAAATACTGCATATAATCACCTCAGATTTATTTTCTGTCAGATATGTGATTTTATACAAAAAAATAAAAAAATTTTTCAGTCAATTATAATGTGAATATAGAATTATTATTCGTAAAAAACCGCATTTTTCGCCATGTTTTGCGAGGTAGAAAAAAGTGATATTTTGTTTGGGACAGAATTGTGAGTTAAAAAAATACTATCAATGCCTTGCTTTTTTATGTGTATTAAGTTATAATATAAAAACAGAGTGGGTGTTTGTGCAACATTGTGTCATGAAAACCCATAAAATGACAGATTGTTATTCTGAGTGGTGGCGTATATTATGTTAATCGGTACTTATCAACATAATATAGACTCTAAGGGAAGAGTTATAATTCCCGCTAAGTTCCGTGAGGAGCTTGGTGAGGTTTTCTATGCCACTAAGGGTAAGGATAATACTATTATGGTTTTATCAAAGGAAAGCTGGGACAAGCTTGGGGAAAGCATAGCATCAAAACCATCTGCGACGACAGTAAAGCTGAAGCGTTTCTTCTTTTCAAGTGCTGTTGAGCTTATTCCCGATAAGCAGGGAAGAGTTCTTCTTTCTCAGGCACTGAGGGACTATGCCGGAATTGATAAGGACGTTGTTATAAACGGTGCCGGCGGACAGGTGGAAATATGGGATGCAGGAAAATGGGAAGAATATAACGAGCAGCTTTCAGATGATGACGTTTACGATATCATGGGTGCTCTGGAGCTTTGACGAGGTGGAACAATGGAATTTTCTCATAGGCCGGTTCTGTTTGATAAGACTTTAGAGTTTCTTGATATAAAGCCGGACGGAATATATCTTGACGGCACAGCAGGCGGCGGAGGACATTCCGCCGGGATTCTTGAAAAGCTCGGAGAGAGTGGCAGATTGATTTGTGTTGATCAGGATCCGGATGCCATTGAAGCCTTGAATGAACGTTTTTCGGGTGAAAACAGAGTGTCAATAGTGAGGGCTAATTTTTCGGAAATACCATCTGTTATAGAGGAGCTTGATATAAAAGGTCTTGATGGTGTTTTGATGGATATCGGAGTGTCCTCACATCAGCTTGATTGTGCGGAAAGAGGTTTTTCATATCATAATGAAGCACCGTTGGATATGAGAATGAGTCAGAGCGGTCCTACCGCAGCCGATTATGTCAATACACTGAGTTTTTCCGAGCTTGTCCGTATACTTGCACTCTACGGTGAGGAAAAATTTGCAAAGAATATAGCACGTGCCATTGAGAGAGAAAGGGCAAAAAATCCTATAGAAACAACCGTACAGCTTGCGGAGATAGTAAAATCGGCTTATCCTGCCGCTAAACGTCATGATAAGCATCCTGCGAGAAAAACATTTCAGGCACTAAGGATATTTGTGAACGGGGAGCTTGACAGACTTTCAGAGGGACTTGACAATGCTTTTTCCTCTCTGAAAACAGGGGGCAGGCTTGCGGTTATAACCTTCCATTCACTTGAAGACAGAACGGTAAAGCAAAGAATGGCTAAGTGGTGCGAGGGCTGTATATGCCCGAAGGATTTTCCAATATGTGTATGCGGACGCAGACCGACTGCGAGACTTGTAAACAGAAAACCGGTACAGGCGGACGGTGCTGAGCTTGAAGAGAATCCACGCAGCAGAAGTGCCAAACTGAGATGCTGCGAAAAATTATGAATATAACAATTAATTGTTGTTTAATATAAATAGGGAGGGAAAAATATGGCTCAGAAGAAGGAAAATCAAGCATATGATCTGTCTCTTTTTGAAGAAAATAATGACATACAAATGTCAAGTGCCGATAAAAAATCAAGAAGAAAGAAAAAAAGCGGTCAAATAATAAGTATAAGTCAGGGGTCATCCTCAAAGGCACAGAGAAGAAAGAGAAATCCCGTGGTTATTTTCTTTGTGAGTCTGCTTACAATAGTGCTTGCATCCGTTGCAATTCTTTTTGTACATTTTAATGCCGAGCTTAATGAAATTAACGACAGTATCACCGAAAAAAATAAGGAGCTTACGGAGCTGCAAAATTTGCAGGCAAAATATCAGCTTGAGATAGACAGTAAGCTTACGGATTCCTATGTTAGGAATTTTGCGGAAACAAGACTTAAAATGACACCGGCAAAAAATGCACAGAAGAAATTTTTCTCCTTATCAGAGGGAGATAAGGGAGAAGTTGTAAAGGAGGATTCATCCGGTAATATATTTACTGTTGTTTTGGATGCATTCGGCAATGCCTTTATGTAATATGCCCATAATAGGTCTTATATTATATTATCTTAATCTTATCATAAGCATTGATATGTTTCAATAGTATTTAGTACAGGGATATTTCTGAGTGGGGAAGGAAGGAACAGCAATAATGGCTAAAAAAGGTGCCGCTGCTACATTATGGCGAAGGTCTACCGTAACAATGATAATAATAATTCTGCTTGGCTTCGGGACGGTTATAGCAAGATTGTTGTACCTTCAGGTATATCAGTCGGAAGACCTGCAGAAAAGAGCCGTGGAACAACAGCTCCACGATACAACGGTTTCTGGAAAGAGAGGAAGTATATACGACAGTAATGGTAATATATTGGCACAGAGCATTACTGTCTGGGATATAGTTCTTGCTCCGGCAAATTTCAAGAATTGGAATGATGAAAAAAGAGAGGCTTTTGCCGATGGTCTTTCAAAAATACTTGATCTTGACAAAGACGATATAATAAAGAAGACAAAGGAAAATTCATATTATGTTATGCTTAAACGCAGGGCGGATGCCGAGCTTAAGGATAAGGTTCTTGAGTTTTGTGATGAAATATATGATAAATACAAGATAAGCGGAGTAATAGATTTGCTCGAAAACTATAAAAGGTATTACACACACAGCAATTTTGCCGGAGCTGTGCTTGGATTCGTAGGAAGCGACAGTCAGGGGCTTTCGGGTGTTGAATATGAATATGATGAGGAGCTTAGCGGCAATTCCGGAAGAATTGTTATAGCACAGGATGCACAAAATAATCCGCTGCCGTATCAGTATGAGCAGAAGGTTGAGGCTTCCGACGGAAACAGTCTTATTCTTACAATTGATGAAAATATACAAAGCATAATGGAAAAATATGTACGTCAGACCATAAAGGAATATAATGTGGCAAACAGAGGCTGTGCAATCATGATGAACGTAAAGACAGGTGCAATACTCGGTTTTGCCTGTGAGGGTTCGTTTGACCCGAATAATCCCTTTGAAATTGCCGACAGCGAAAAACAGAAGGAAATTGACAGACTGCCCGAAGATAAACAGGATGAGGCAATCGCTAAGGCACAGAATGCACAGTGGAGAAACAAGGGTGTCAGCGATACCTACATTCCCGGTTCTGTATTTAAAATGGTGACGGCCTCAGCGGTTTTGTCTGAGGGACTTATAAAGGATGATACAACCTTTACCTGCAGCGGCTCTTATGTGCCGTATGAGGGAGCTGAATCCATAGATTGCTGGACCAGTTCGGGTCACGGTACACAGACGATCGAACAGGCACTTTGCAATTCGTGCAACCCTGCATTTATGCAGATGGGATTTATGCTGGGAAGAGAAAAATTCTATGAATATTATGTTGCTCTCGGCTTTTCGGAGAAAACAGGAATAGATCTTCCAGGAGAAAGTGAAAGTATATTCTATAATAAGGAAGGCGAGCCGGCAGGAATGAGTCTTATGGATCTTGCAGTTTCGTCCTTCGGACAGAATTTTAAAATCACCCCCATACAGATGATAACCGCCTGCTCTGCGATTGCTAACGGCGGCAAGCTTATGCAACCATATGTTGTTTCTCAGGTTGTTGACAGCGAGGGAAATGTTGTAAAGGCTACCGAGCCAACTGTAAAGAGACAGGCAATAAGCGAAGAGGTAGCGGATAAGGTTCTTTCCATGCTTGAAAAAAATGCAAAGCCCGGCGGCGGTGCTGCAAACGGATATATTGCAGGCTACCGAATAGGCGGAAAAACAGGAACATCTCAGAAAAAAGTTGATGAGGAGGGTAATCTTACCGATGATTATATTGCCTCCTTCTGCGGCATTGCACCGTGTGACGATCCTGAAATAGCTTTGCTTTGTTATTTTGATACGCCTGATCCTGAAATCAATTACTACGGTTCCGCTGTAGCAGGTCCCTGTTTCAGAAATATTATGAGAGAGGTTCTTCCCTATTTGGGAGTGGAAAGGATATATTCCGAGGACGAGTCTGAACAACTTGATACAACAGTAGGAGTATATGACAATACGAGCCTTGATGAGGCTAAGCGTAAGGTGGAAAATGACGGTCTGAGAGCTGAAGTGGTCGGTGAGGGAAGTACTGTTATAGCACAGAACCCTGCTGCATATTCAACCATTCCCAAAGAAGGTACGGTTGTTCTGTATACCGACGAGGAAAGCAGGAAACAAAAGGTTAAGGTGCCCGATTTCAAAAATCACAGTCTGAGCGATGTGAACTACCTTGCATCAACAAATGATCTTAATGTATGCCTGTCCGGTTCTGCGATAAATGATAGTGAGGCATATGCTAAATCTCAGGATATAGAGCCGGGGACGGAGGTCGAGCCGTATACTGTTGTTACTGTTGAATTTAATCAGGACAACGGTATCGAATAAAGCTTCGGAATAATAAAAGATACCGGGAGGGATCCAAAATGACTAATAAAATGAAAACAGTGCAAAAGCCCAGACTGATTTTTCTTAACTGCGAAGATTCCCAGAGGCTTGCGGAGTTGATTTCCAGCATTCTGGATTTCTGCTCGTATAATAATTGTATCGACGATTTTTCGGAGAATACGGACTTTGTTATAGAAACATCAAAATATAATGGGGAGTGTCCGGAAAACGTGATAGCCGATACTGTTCTTTATGATGAAAAGCACAGTAATGAATGGCAGCGTATAGGCAGATTCAGGCAGAAGGTAACAGCGTATGAAAATATCGGAAATGATGAAAATGAGGTTCTGACATATTCAACCGATAACTACGGTGCGGACCTTGCCTGCCGCAATATATCCCGGTGCGGAAACACAGCGACCTTTGATATTGTAGGCAACGGTATATTGAGCAGAATTAATATTGACAAGGATAAATACTCAGTTGAAGAAGTACTTGCCTGTATTGGTGTTCTGACAGCTTCGGGACTTCCTTTGGCAGCAATATCGGGATATTTTACGAGTGGGTCTGATGACTGATATTAAACGACAGATTTGTGCAAAACAACGGGTTATGAAAGGTGGATTAAATGATGTCTGGAGCTTGGACAGTGATTGCAGCCGTACTTTCCTTTACAATAGCCGGTGTCTTGGGAATTTGGCTTGTCCCTTTCTTAAGGAAGCTTCATTTCGGTCAGACGATTCGTGAGGAAGGTCCAAAGTGGCATAAGGGAAAGCAGGGAACCCCTACAATGGGCGGATTTATGTTCATAGCGGCGAGTATAGTGACAACTGTAGCGTGTGTGTTCCTTTATCATTATACAGGAGAAAAGAACGGTATACCGGCAGAAACAGCTTTGCAAAGTGCAAAAGTATACGGCGGTCTGTTCATGGCGGCGGCCTTTGGTGCTATAGGCTTTTTGGACGATTATGTGAAGGTAGCAAAAAAAAGAAATCTCGGTCTGACACCTGTTCAGAAGCTTGCACTTCAATTTCTTGCGGCAATAGCATATCTTGCAACCATGTACCTTTTCGGAGAGGGTACAAGTACCTATGTTCCGTTTGTAGGTGAAGTTGACATAGGAATTATGTATTATCCGATTGCAGCGGTTCTGATTGTGGGAATTGTCAATGCAGTAAATCTGACGGACGGTATAGATGGACTTAACGGCTCGGTTACAATGTTTGCTGCAATATTTATGATGCTGATTTCGAGCGTTACTGCAAGAATGGGTCTGTCAATCATGTCTGCTGCGCTTGCAGGCGGCTGTCTTGGATTCTTGCTTTGGAATTTCCATCCGGCAAAGACCTTTATGGGAGATACAGGCTCTCTTTTTCTTGGCGGCTATGTATGCGCCGTTCTTTTCGGACTCGACAGAGAGATACTTCTAATACCTATTGGTTTTGTGTATATAGCGGAAATGTTTTCCGTTATACTGCAGGTGACATATTTTAAGCTGACAAAAGGAAAAAGGCTTTTCAAAATGAGCCCTATTCACCACCATTTTGAAATGTGCGGTTGGTCTGAGGTTAAGATTGTTGTTGTATTTAGTCTGATTGAGGCTCTAAGCGGTTCTGCTGCATTGGCGGCAGTAATGTTCGACGGAGGGGTCGCATTCTGATATAATTTTACAGCAGGTTTATCGGAAAGGGAGTGTTATAAAAATGCCTAACAGTTCGTCACCGGCAAGAAAGCTGCCGGTGAATAAGCCGCAGCCGAGCGATAATAAAGCTCCGCAGCTAAGGGAAATTACCGACAGCAAAGGTCTCAAAAAGGTTAAAAATAAAATAAAGCTTTTTTCGATACGGCTTGGAATGGATATGACATTTCTTTTTCTCGTGCTTGTTTTGGTCATAATAGGAATAATAATGATGTATTCAGCAAGCTACCCTTCGGCATTATCAAGCACTAATGACAGCCAGCTGTATTTGACAAAGCAGAGCATTTTCGCAGTAATCGGATTTATTGCGATGATATTTATATCATATTTTGATTATCACCATTTCCATTTGCTTGCACCGTTTATATATTTGGTTGGTTTGGCACTGCTTGTCATTGTTCTTTTTATGCCGGGGGACCCAAAAAGATGGATTAATTTAGGGTCTTCGTTTTCATTTCAGGCATCTGAAGTGGCTAAATTTGCATTGATACTTTCTATAGCTGACTGGTCTTCAAAGCATTTCAGGGAAATGCATACATTCCGGTACGGTGTGCTGCCGAATGTAATTATGCTTGGAATTTATGTTCTGCTTTTAATAAAGGAGCCGCATTACTCAGGTGTTGTTATTATGGTAATTCTCGGTGCGATAATGATGTTTATAGGCGGTGTCAAGCTTAGGTATTTCATTATTGCAGGTGCGGCTGTAGCTCTTGCTATTGTATATCTTGTTGCAACCGATAATCTCGGCTATGCAATGCAAAGACTTGACGGCTGGGGTCAGGCTCTGACCTATACAACAGATGATCTTTGGCAGACGACATATCAAACAAGAAATTCCCTTTATGCTATAGGCTCAGGCGGAATATGGGGTTTGGGACTTGGTCAGTCAAGACAAAAATTTATGTATATCCCTGAAGCACAGAACGATTTTGTTTTCGCAGTTGTATGTGAGGAGCTTGGATTTGTCGGAGCAGTGCTTATTCTGTTAATATTTGTTCTTCTTGTATGGAGAGGAATAACCATATCAATGAGGGCAAAGGATCCCTTTGGCTCAATGCTCGGTACGGGTCTTTCGGCACAGATAGGAGTACAGGTAATACTGAATATTCTTGTTATAACCGACTGGCTGCCCAATACGGGTATAAGCCTCCCGTTCTTCAGTTATGGCGGAACATCGTTGATGATGCTTATGGCTCAGATGGGAATAGTGCTGTCAATTTCGAGGACATCGAATCTCGAAAAGGTTTAGGAGTGAGCTTTTATGAGGATACTTTTTGCGGGCGGGGGAACCGCAGGTCATATAAATCCTGCACTTGCAATAGCAGGCTTTGTGAAGGAAAGGCAGCCCGGTGCCGAAATACTTTATGTCGGAAAGTCGGGTGGGATGGAAGAAAGACTTGTCCCTCAGGCAGGTTTTGAATTTAAGGGTATAAATGTTCAGGGTTTCAGCAGAAAGCTGACGCCGGTAGGAATTAAGGATAATATTATAACAGTAAAAAAGGCGATATTTGGAGGAAAAGCCGCAAAAAAGATTATACAGGAGTTCAATCCGGATATATGTGTAGGAACAGGCGGCTATGTAAGCGGACCGGTCCTAAGAGCGGCGGCGAAGCTCGGTATTCCGATAATTATACATGAGCAGAATGCCTTTCCCGGAGTTACCAATAAAATGCTTTCAAGGTATGCGGACAGAGTTATGCTTGCTATGCCTGCTGCCGAAAAGCATTTTAAAGGAAGTCCTAAGTTTGTAATAACAGGAAATCCTGTAAGGGGAGAAATACTTACGGCAGACAAGGAAAAAAGCCGTAGGGAGCTCGGACTTGACGGCAGACCCGTTATACTTTCTTTCGGTGGCAGCCTTGGAGCAAGGATAATAAATGAATCTCTTGCAGATATAATTGCACGAAGTGCAAAGGACGGTAAATATCAGCATATCCATGCATACGGTCAGTATGGAAAATGGTTTCCCGACCTTTTGAGGGAAAAGGGTGTTGATCCTGAAAGGGCGGAAAATCTTGATATAAGGGAATATATAAATAATATGCCGACCTGCCTTGCGGCAGCTGATGTTGTCGTTGCAAGGGCAGGAGCCATTACACTGAGTGAAATTCAGGTAAAGGGAAAGCCGTCTGTTCTCATACCTTCACCGAATGTGGCGGAAAATCATCAGTTCCATAATGCAATGGCTCTTGTTGAAAAAAATGCCGCTGTTATGATTGAGGAAAAGGATCTCACACCCGAAAGGCTTACAGAGGAAATAGATAGGCTTGCCTCTGATCCGGAACGTCTCAGAGAATATTCCTCCAATGCCGGAAAAATGGCAGTTTGTGATGCGGTAAAAAGAATATATGCGGTAATAGTTGAGGTTATTGCATCGAAAAATCAGAAATAATTCTATTGTAGGATAAAATATCCCTCAACGGAGGAACGAAAATGAATAATAATTCCGGTGGCGGAAACAAAAAACGTCCGCCAAATGGCAGGAAGGCTCGGAATGTTAGTAAACCTGCCGTTTCATCAAAAAATAACAGACAGATACAGCGACCGACACCCTCTCCGGGGAATAAGTCCAAAAAAAACGCTGTAAAACCGAGTTCTGACAATAATCAGAATACAAGACAAAATCCTAAAAATAAGAAAAATCAGAATCCTCCCCAAAAAAGCAGCAGCAATGCTGATGAACTGACAAAAAGCAAAAATTATGGGAATAAGTTTTCAAAATCCGGAGCGACATCGGTGAAATCGGAAAAATCGCCGCTGCGGACGGCAAAAAAGCCTTCGAAAACAAGGAATACGGAATCTGATGCAATTCCAATGCCCAGAATAATAACACCGCCGAAGGAACCGGTGAATCCGTATATCAAGAAAATTCGCAGGTTCTTGTTAGGGGCGGTAACTATACTCATACTCGTGGCAGTCTGTGTGGGTATGTCCCTTACAGTATTTTTTAAAATTGACGAAATTACGGTTGAGGGTAAAACACGCTATGACAATGATAAAATCATAGCTGCATCCATGATTAATGAGGGTGATAATTTGCTGTTATGCAATACCTCGCCCGGAACTAAGAAAATACAGGAGGAATTTCCTTATATTGAGGAAGTGGATATCCAAAAGAATCTTTTTAACAAAATAAATATTAAGGTAACCGAGGCAAAGCCATCTTATGTTGTGGAAAATAACAATAAATATCTAATTCTTAGTAAAAAAGGGAAAATTATTGAAATAGACAGCCTGAACAAATATGATAACATTCCGCAAATATCGGGGGCTAAGCTGAAGAATGTAAATCTTTCTTCAGAAATACAGTATGAGGATAAGAATCTGAAAAAATATCTTGACAAAATAATGGAAAATGTGAGCAAATATAAGATTGCCGATATAAGGACTATTGATATTTCCGATACAACATCCATAAAGCTTGTTAAAAGCAACGGTTTCAGCATAATCCTCGGAACATTTGAAGAGATTGAATACAAGCTTGAAACCGCAGCCAATATACTTTCAAAAAATGTAAGAGAAAATTTGTCGGGGACACTTGATGTATCTCTTGCCTCTCCTGAGGGTGGAAAATCATACCTGAAGGTAGGTGAGCAGGCAAGTGTGGTTTCCTCAAAGCCTTCAAAGGAGATCAGCAAAACCTCACAGACAAGTAAAAAGGAAAGCAGTGAAGCTTCCGATAAACCGGAGGAAAGCTCGGAAGAACCGGTTCCTGAAGAAACCTCCGTCAGCGAGGATGACTACACAGATGATACCTACACCGATGACGGGTACACAGATGATGCCTACACCGATGACGGGTACACAGATGATACCTACACTGATGATGGGTATACAGATGATTATTACACAGATGATACCTACACTGATGATGGGTATACAGATGATTATTACACAGATGATACCTACACTGATGATGGGTATACAGACGATTACTACACAGATGATACCTACACCGATGATACATATACGGATGATTACTACACAGATGACACATATTCGGATGATTATTATTAACAGCAGTGTTTTTGCACAAAAAGCTATGAAATTTTTGTACAAAATAAATTAAGAATAATAAATATGGCGAAAATTATCGCTTAGATATTGAAATTAAAAGAGAAAAGTGGTAAATTAGTATGTAGTTGTAAAAAATTATAAGGGTTATGTTGCCCTGTTTGTCTTTTTGCAATTATATGCGGATATTAATTTGAAGGGAGCATAATAAATGCCTTACGAATTTGAAAATAACGAGATCGACAATATTGTCAACATTAAAGTTGTTGGTGTAGGAGGAGGCGGCGGAAACGCTATCGACCGAATGGTGGATTATGTGACCGGTGTTGAGTTTATTTCAATAAACACAGACAGCCAGGCACTGAACCGCTCAAAGGCAACTCAGAAAATGCAGATCGGTGAAAAGATTACCCACGGAAAGGGTGCAGGTTCCAAGCCTGAGGTTGGAGAGAAGGCAGCCGAGGAAAGTAAGGATCAGATTGCAGAGATCCTTAAGGGTACGGATATGGTATTCATAACTGCGGGAATGGGCGGCGGTACCGGTACAGGCGCGGCTCCTGTTGTCGCTGAGGTTGCCAAAGAATTGGGAATACTTACCGTCGGAATAGTAACAACACCGTTCCTCTTCGAGGGCAAACGCAGAATGGAACAGGCTGAAGGCGGTATTTCAAAGCTCAAGCAGCATGTGGACTCCCTCATTGTTATTCCTAACGAAAGACTTAAGCATATAAGTGAAGAAAAGATTACGCTTCAGAATGCTTTCTTTGCAGCAGATGATGTGCTTCGTCAGGGCGTACAGAGTATAACCGACCTTATTGTAATTCCGGGTCTTGTTAATCTTGATTTTGCAGATGTTACCTCTGTTATGAAGGATGCAGGCTATGCACTTATGGGTGTCGGTGTTGCTACAGGTAAGGATAAGGCTAAGATAGCAGCTCAGAATGCTATTTCCAGTCCGCTCCTCGGAACATCTATCCAGGGTGCAAAAGGGCTTATTGTTAATATTAAGGCTTCGCCCGATATCGGTCTTGATGAGATTCAGGAAGCTTCAACAATGATTTCCGAGCAGGCGGATGAGAATGCTATAATTATCTGGGGTGCAGCTCTCGATGATGAGATGGAGGATGCAATCAGCGTTATTGTTATTGCTACAGGTTTCCCGACTACTGACAGTTATGCTCCCATGGGAAAAAAAGATGACAAAAAGCCTGTCTCACAGTTCCAGTATGGCAGTCCTGCTGTAAGAACTGAGCCTTCACGTTTCGGTGCAGTGACAAGACCGCAGGATAAGACGGCTCAGCAGCCCAAACCGCAGCCGGGTTATAATCCTTTTGCTCCGCAGCCGCAGCCGAGTCAGTCCGCTCAGCAAGGTCAGATGTATCCAAATGCAAATACAACATATCCTAATGCCGCTGCGTATCCAAATGCCAATACATCGGCACCCGCACAGCAGACACGTCCTGTACAACAGCCGAAGCCGGATACAGACGGTGATTCGGATGACTCCTATATGGATATAATATCTCTTTTTAATAACAAGTGATTTCTTAAGCCTGTCGGTTTTCGGCAGGCTTAATTTTCGGCTGTATTGGTATTTTGAAGAAAGTCGATAAACACCGCATAAATTTAATGATTGTTGTAGAGAAAATAAAGCGTAATTGTTATGAAAAATAAGGCAGAGGAGAGAATTACATGAAAAATAAACATGTTGTGGACTTGACAGATCTTTCGCATCGGGAGCTTATGGATATTATCAGTCTTGCCAACGATATAAAAGCTAAGCCGGATGATTATCTTGATGTATGCAGGGGGAAAATACTTGCAACACTTTTCTATGAACCTTCAACGAGGACTCAGATGTCCTTTCAAACAGCAATGCTCCGTCTTGGAGGAAGTATAATAGGTTTTGATAATCCGCAAAACTCATCGGTGGCTAAGGGAGAAAATCTTAAGGATACGGTAAGTGTGATAGGTGGTTATGCGGATATAATAGCAATACGTCACCCGGGTGAGGGAACGGCAGCGGCAGCTGCTATGTACTCGCCTGTACCTGTAATAAACGCAGGTGACGGAGGACATCTCCATCCGACACAAACACTTACCGATGTCGTAACGCTCTATAATGAAATGGGTAGGCTCGATAATCTCTGCATAGGACTTTGCGGTGACCTGAAAAACGGAAGAACAGTACATTCACTTATTAAGACCATGTCAACGTTTAAGAAGAATCGATTTGTGCTTATATCAACTCCGGAGCTTTCCGTTCCGCAATATATAAAGGATGTTATAAATGCCTCAGAATGTGACTATACCGAGGTAACGAGTCTTGCCGAGGCTATGCCGGAGCTTGATGTTCTCTATATGACAAGGATACAGAGAGAACGCTTTACAAGTGAGGAGGAGTACCAGAAACAAAACGGAGTTTTTGTTCTCGATAAGGAAAAGCTGAGATATGCTAAAAAAACAATGAAAATTCTTCACCCTTTGCCGAGGGTTGATGAAATAGACGTAGAGGTTGACTATGATGAAAGAGCAAAGTACTATATACAGACGGTTTACGGAATGTACGGGAGAATGGCACTTATCCTTACAATGCTTAAAAATGATGAAAGGGTATTTGCACCGAGAATAATGCCGACCCACCCGTTCAGATGCTCGAATCCAAGGTGTATAACAAAAAGTGAGAAGTATTTGCCTGCCGTATTTACGGAGGTCGGCGGGGATATGCTGCTTTGCAGGTATTGCGACGGAAGAAACCTCATCTGAACAGCCATTCTTTGCGGTCAGATATCGGTCGATAGTTGATTAAAAGCACTTGATAAAATATGTTTTTTATGTTAGAATATTAACCGAAACTATATACAGGAGGAGTTCTTTATATGTCAGGACATTCAAAATGGAGCACAATAAAGAGAAAAAAGGAAAAGACTGACGGTGCGAGGGCAAAGGTATTTACAAAAATAGGAAGGGAGCTTGCTGTTGCAGTAAGAGAAGGAGGCGGAGCAGATCCGGCATCAAATTCAAAGTTGCGTGAATGTATAGCAAAGGCAAAAGCAAACAATGTTCCGAATGATAATATTGAGCGTATTATAAAAAAAGCGGCCGGAAGTGCAGACGGAGATAATTATGAGAATATAACATATGAGGGCTACGGTCCGTGCGGCATAGCAGTTATAGTTGAAACACTCACGGATAACCGTAACCGTACAGCCGGAGATATTCGTCACTACTTTGACAAATTCGGCGGAAACCTCGGAACGCAGGGCTGTGTATCCTTCATGTTCAGTCAAAAGGGATTGCTGATAATTGAAAAGGAGGATAATGATGAGGATAAAGTTATGGAGGATGCACTTGAGGCAGGAGCATCGGATTTTAATGCCGAAAGCGATGACGTATACGAAATATATACCGAACCCGAGGATTTCGGAACAGTTATGGAGGCACTTTCCGAAAAGGGATATGAGTTTGTTTCTGCGGATGTATCAATGATACCCTCGACCTACACAAAGATAGATGATGATGAGGCTGCTGTCAAGATGCAGAAGCTTCTTGATATACTGGATGACAATGACGATGTTCAGAATGTATATCATAACTGGGATATGCCTGAAACCGATGAATAATGGTCAAAACAGTATAAGATAAGTAAAAAAGCGGAGACAGTTTGTAATCTGTCCTCCGCTTTTTATTGTTTAATCAGTCGTTTCTAAATCGTGTATGTGCTTGTGCCGATAGATCTACAATGGTATTATATGCTTCCTCATATTCCCCTATTACGGATTCACTGTCTTGTCTGTAGAAAGAATCATCACCCGTATTCTGTGATGCTGTCACAAGACTCCTGAGTTGAGATATCTTTGACAGAGCTTTCTCGGAATTTGTTTTAAGTTCTGAATCTATATCGGTATATCTTTCAGGAGCATCCATTTTTAGAAGATTAGTATATAGTTCCGACAGCTTGTCGAGCAATTCGGTATATTGTTTTGCATCGTCAGGACTTCTCGTATCAATATCCTCTTTAATTTTACGTAATTCTCTCGTAAGGCTTACGGCCTGCTGTACATTATTGTTTACATCGGAAACATAGTTACCTATACTGATACTGCTGTTAAATGAGCAGGCGGATATAGCAGTTATGATGAAACACAACATAAATGCTGCTGATATGGCTCTTATATATTTGGTTATTTTCATACTGTTCTCCTGATATCAAAGACCGTACTGACTGAGATCGATTTCTCCGTTCAATTCATATATCTGTTCAAGCAAAATAGCTGCCCTGCCCTTATAATAATTCATGACTGCAGTTCCGGCTGCAATTAATCCTTCCGTTCCTCCTTCACTTGCCTCGGAGTAGAAGCTGCTTTCTGCATCTTCGAGACTGTTAGTCCATTCATCCTGTGACTTAACAAGCTTTTCATGCTCCTCCGGCATATCCTGCAGCATACTGTCAAGCTCATTAAATATTTGTTTTACCTTTTCTTTCCACTTTTCGGAATATGAAGAGTTAATCTGATTTATTTCACTGCTTGTTGCAGCTTCCTGCTGTTCACTGTTATATTCCATATCAAGAGAATTTTCTGCAAAGATTTCATTGAAGGTATCATTTGACGTATAGACTGTAGCAGTGTGATAATCGCTAATAATCTGTTCGTCATCAAACTGATACCCGTCAAAGCTTACCTGTGCTGCCGAAGATTCATCGGGTGTATCTTCATATGAGTATTCATCGTCTGATGCACTTTTGTCACCGGAGTTATCTACGGCAGAGTCCTGTGATTCCGGATCGGATGGAGAATCGCTGCTGTATTCATCTGTATTTTTGCTGTCATCAGCATTGACCGAAGATTCGGTATCGGATACGCTCTCTTCACTTTGTACGGATACAGAAGATTCTTTGTCGGTGCTTTCCGGTTTATTATTGTTAAAAGCACAGCCGCCCGCAAGGATAATCGGACACAAAGCAACGGCAAAGAGTACCTTATTTACACGTTTAAACATTTATATTCAACCTCCTCTGTTTTGTATTCCTATAATATCATATTCACTCCCTTTTTTCAATAATCATTTATCAAACATTTAATCATTCAATAAACTGTACATCATAATACAAGGGAAAGAACAAGCATTTCCTTTATTTTTTCGTAAATACTATCAATATCGTCTATCGGGAGCGGATTTTTGCCCTTACCTATTTCCACGGTAAAGGCGGGACGGCGGAATTTTTCAACAAACCAGTCCTTGAAGCCTCCTCCGACAGCAAGTCCTTCAGGCTCGCTTATCTGATATCCGCTGACTCCGGAGAGTGCTTGAGCCATTTTATGTGCATCCTCATCATTATAATCTCCGAAGTTCCAATAAATTTCTTCCCCCTGACTGTGAAATGCAAGGGCATGCGTTATATTTCCGGCACGGCAATATGAAGCGATACTTCTGCTTTCCGGTTCACTTTCAGGATATTCTCCTCCGTATCTTGTCGGTGACGGAGAGCTTATACCGTTATCAATTTCCATTTGGTGAAGACTTTCCCAGTTTGCCGAGAAATTATGGTTGATATCTACTCCTGCTGCATTGGACTGCCAGCCTGAGGTATTTCCGCCGCTCGCCTTATTTACCAGTTCTTCATAAGTTCCTGCTGACTTTGCTCCGTTAATTTGGATTTCCACTCCGTCCGGATTTATGCATGGCACCATAGCCAACCCCCTCATGTTGAGAAATGTTCCTACACGCACACCGCAGATAGATTCCCCGTTTTTTACGGCGGAGCATATGTCATTAAAAAAGCGAAGGAGCAGTGAGGAGGTCAGCCATTCCATTCCGTGAAATGCCCCTGCCAGGAGAACCTGTTTTTCTCTGTTTCCTATACAGAGCATATCTATAGGTCTTGAACATCGGCTTTCACCGATTGTATCACGGGAAATGAAGCCGTAATCAATCAGCAGTCCACCTATAAGGGCTTCCCTTGTCTTTCTGTCACAGGGTATTTTCAGTAAGGCTTTTTCAAACATTTGTTATCTCCTTTCGTTATCCGTGTTATCACGGGTTTAAATAATAATATATCAACAGTTCGGATTAATCTGTCATAATAAAATGCCTACAATATTTTTTTTGAGGGATAAAATATGTGTTATATTGCCGATTGACAATATCGTACCTTTCCCGTATTATTTATATTATAGATTAAAATGTCAGAGGTGTATAATTTTATGGCGGGTGATTCCGACGGTAATTATTCAGATATTCTAATGTTTGCTCCATTCGGTTCCGGAAATATTGCGGCAGCGGTTTCGGTTATTTTGTTTCTCTTTGTGCTGAGTTTTTTTCTTTCTTATTTTTGTGGTGCAATATCTGCGGCATCTGCAGGAATAATAAAGAAAAAAGCAGAAGAGGATAATTCCCGCAGTGCAGGAAGAGCTTTAAGAATACTTGAGAACAGTGAAAAATACTGTTCCTTTGCCAAGGCGAGCTGTGCGGTCTGTTTAGCCGCAGTTGTGATGATTTGCGAGTATTCGTTTATGCCTGTGCTCGGAATATGGCTGTCGGATGTTTTTGTGAATACAACTGTCGGCATTTGGTTTTCCGCTGCTGCATTGTTTTTTATTCCATGTATAATATTTTTATGCTTCGGAATTTTTTTGCCGGGAAAAATAGGCGAAAGAAAACCCGATGCTGCGGTACTGCGTTTTTCCGGGTCGTTTACGATTGCGTCCTTAATATTTCAGCCGATTGTCGGAATTTCCTGTCTTCTTTCAAATATTATTGTCAGATTGTTAAGATATAATACGAAAAAAATATCAAATCAGCAAACGGAAGAGGAAATACTTCTTATGGTTGATAAGGGTGAGGAAAACGGCTCTATCGAGGGAAATACCAAAGATATGATAGAAAATGTCTTTGACTTTGACGATACGACGGTAGGAGAAATCATGACCCACAGAAAGGATGTCGTAGCAGTCAAAAGGAATGCAGGAATTGCTGATATTGCAGGGATGGCAATAGAAAGCGGACGCTCAAGAATACCGGTTTATAATGAAGATATTGACGACATTGTAGGAATAATATATGTAAAGGATCTGCTTAAATTTGTAAATACAAATCCTCCCAAAGGCGAGATAGGGGAGAATATTATAAAGCCTGCTGTATTTGTTCCGCAGTCGAAAAGATGCAGTGAGATGTTTGAATATATGACTGCTCATAAAACACAGATAGCGGTTGTTGTGGATGAATTTGGCGGAACAGGCGGAATTATCACAATGGAAGATCTTATTGAATCTATTGTGGGAAATATACAGGATGAGTATGATAATGAGGATGATGAGATAAAGCAGCTTAACGAATACAGCTTTACTGTTGACGGTGCAACGGCTCTAGATGAAATAACCGAGCTTACCGGTATATCCTTTGAGGATGATGATAACGATACACTTGCAGGAATAATGCTTGACAGGATGGGACATATACCAAAGGACGGAGAGCATCCCTCGGTTGTTATAAACGGTACACGGTTTACGGTTCAGGAGGTAGAAAGCAGGAGAATATCCAAGGTTCTTATAGTGAAGAATCACAGTGTACCCACAAAGGCAGAGGTATAATTTCTGTCGATACAGTGAGTAATATGGTGCTTTTGGCTTTTTTGGGGAGAAAATAATTAAAAAACTTGCAATTTTCCGATATGTATAGTATAATTAACAAAGCGTATTTGCTGATTTATCCCGCAGTTTACGGGGTTGTATTTTGTATAAAAATTATTTAGGAGGATTTTAAATGATTACAGCAGGCGATTTCAGAAACGGCGTTACATTTGAGATGGACGGACAGGTGGTAACTATAGTAGAGTTCCAACACGTTAAGCCCGGAAAGGGTGCGGCTTTTGTACGCACAAAAATTAAAAACGTAATTACAGGTGCAGTGGTTGAAAAAACTTTCAACCCTAACGATAAATATCCGACCGCTTTTATTGAGAGAAAGGATATGGAATATATCTACAACGACGGTGAGCTGTATTACTTCATGGATAATGAAACCTATGAGCAGACACCCATCAATGCGAGCGTTCTCGGAGATAACTTCAAGTTTGTGAAAGAAAATATGGTATGCAAGATTATGTCGTATAAGGGCAGCGTTTTCGGTGTTGAACCTCCGACATTCGTTGTTCTTGAGGTTACACAGACTGAGCCGGGTGTTAAGGGTGATACGGCTACAAACGTTACAAAGCCTGCTACACTTGAAACAGGTGCTGAAATAAAGGTTCCGATTTTTATAAATGAGGGAGATAAAATTCAGATTGATACAAGAACAGGCGAATATATGTCAAGAGCACAGTAAGTTTTTGTACCGGAGGTAATGAAAATGCAGCTTAGCGAAAAAGCAGCTTATATTAAGGGTCTTATTGACGGTCTTGAGCTTGATCCTACCGATAAGCAGACCAAAGTTTTTAAACTTATTGCCGAGCTTCTTTCTGATATGGCAGATGAGGTAAGAGAGCTTGAGCAGTGTTATGATGATGTGTGCGATCAGGTTGACGGAATAAGCGAGGATTTGTCGGGGGTTGAGGATCTGCTTTATGATGAGGATTTTACAGATGACCTTACATACAGTGATTCAGACGGTCAGGATATGGCTTATGAGGTTACCTGTCCGAATTGCGGCAGGGTTACCTATATAAATGAGGATGCACTCAATGACGGTGTTATAAAATGTCCGGAGTGTCATGAAATCCTTGAGTTCGATTATAATGAGGACGAGCTCGACGAAAGCGAAGAGGAAGAATAAATTTGGTGAACACGCAGAATCTTGCAGGAATATAAGCGGGATTCTGCGTTTTG
>CANQLX010000013.1 GCA_947624835.1 uncultured Clostridia bacterium | reverse complement strand
AACGATATGCATAAAATACATTTTTTTATAAAAAAATCATTGGCTTTTTGTCTTTTTTGTGATAAACTAATAAAAAGGATATTCTAACTTAGGGACCATTGTACAAATAATCCAAAGGTCGGAATACGACCTTTGAATTTTGTGGTTTCACTCTACCGTAGAGATTATCCGAAAGTCAGAGAAAAATTTTTTAAGAGTGTGGTGTATTTATGGAAACAACAGCTACTATACTGCAATTAACCAGAGGAATGCTTATTCTTACCCCGGCTAAGTATGATAAACCTGAGGGCAGTGGCTTTGCAGTAAAAAACAAAAGGCCTTCAATGGCTTCAACTTTTTCCGTTCCTCAGATCTTTGAGTTGAATGAATCTCTTAAGGATCATCCCTATGAGAAGGGAGATGAGCTGGCGGCTTTTGTTAAACGCTGTGCTGAAAGTGCAAGCATAGTGTTGGGTGATGTATTTATATGCATAGAGGATGAGGACGTACTTATAAGTAAGGAGTATAAACACGCCCCGGCAAAGGAAAAACTCCTCCCGACCTTTGCGAGAGTTGAGGCAGAGCAGGTCCTGCATCAGGAGGTTGAGAAGTATACTATCCTTAACTTTGAGTATGGTCAGCAATACGGTAAGGCAAGCAAGAGCGATGAAATATCCGCATCTCTTTTTGCTATAAAGACGGAGCTGCTTACTAACCTGAGAGCTTCCTTTGCTGCTGAAGGTGTAAATGTTGTGAAAATAGTTCCGCCTATAGCAGGTATGCTTTATACCGCTAAGTCGGATATCAACTCCGCTACGAGAGCTGTTGCACTCATCAGCATGGACTTCGTGGCAACCCGTATTGTGCTTTTGCATAACGGTGCACCTGTATATCAACAGTCAATAGCAAGTGTGCTTGAGGATATAGCAGAGCTGTTTTCACTTGAGTTCGGCCTCAGTAAGCTCGGTGCTATTGAGCTTATACGTCAGGAAGGTCTTGGTGTATGTAATAAGTGTAAGTCCGCAAATACCCGCAAACAGACAATGATGATGCTTGATACGGCTGCACAAGAAGTTGTAAGAAACATGAGATTGGTTATGTCTCAGAAACATCTCGATGTAGATGAGATTATATTGGTTGATGCTCTTGCAAAGCTTCCGAACATAGCTAACTATTGCCGACAGGTAGGACTTACTGCTCCTATAGAAAATGTAACAAGACTTTTTACAGGCGGAACACTGCCGCCTACAGCGGATAATTCCGCTGCTGAGAAGAATTACGATACTGCTTCGTTTATAACACTTAACGGTATTCTCACAATGCCGCCCTCAGAGGCAAACCTTCTTATGGGTGAAGCAAATGTCCTCACCGCAATGGCTAACGACAGTACAGCAAAGCTCGGCAAGATGATAACCACCGGAATAGGCGTTGCAGCGGCTATATGGATGGTGGCTGTTCTTGGATGGTGGGGTGCACTCGCTATGCGTGAAAACAACGATAATAATGAGCTTAACAACAGTAAATATGCTTCCGCTAAACAGCTTATTAAGGACGAAAAGCAATGGAAGGAGGAGCTTACAAATATCGAAAGCAATCTTCAGATGCTCCCCGATACAAGCCTTAAGTCTGCAGATGTAACGACCGAATTTTTCGCTCAGGTAAGAGATAAGGTTGTATCCTGTACGGCATTTGACGTTGACGGTACAAATCATACGGTTACAACAAGCGTTGATGTTGACAGCTACGATGACTTCATCAAGTTCAAGAATGAGCTTGTGGACACAGGTTACTTTAAACCTGAGGATACTATGAGTATTAATGCGGTTGTTGATAAATCAACTGAGGGAACTAATCCGATTCAGAGAATAAGGGGCGATATTATTCTTGATGTAACAGAGGAGACAATTCTCAAGGCTGAGGAGGCTGCCGGCAAGACAGGTACAACCGCTGAGGGTACAACAGGCGGTGAGGCTTCTCAGACACCCGAAGGCAGTACTGCGGCTGATGCAAGCTCAGATAACAGTGCAGCCTGATATAATCTGACGGAGGTAAACTAAAATGGATAAAAAACAATCTATAACAATTCCTAAATTTGTATGGGCAATTTTGCTTATAGTGGTGGTATGTATCATATTTCTTGTCGCTGTGCAGATACCGTTTTCCCAGAAAATAGACAAGTATAATTCTGATCATGCGTCTGCCGATGCACAGATCAATATGTATAAGGATTATCTTTCACGTGCCAAAGAAGTTCAGACATCCATAGACAATATGAAAAAAGAGTGTGAGGAAAAAAATGCTGCACTTACTATCAATGCAGAGAAAACCGCTGACGATATAAGGGATATGCTTAAGGATCTCGGATATGATCTTTCAAGTCTTTCAATCGCAGAAAGACAGGCGGACAGCGAGGGAAGAGTGTCAGCTACCGGTGACCCGCTCTATGTGACAACTATAAGGTTTTCGTTCACAACAACAGAAAAGAAACTGATAGAAACCTTGAAATACTTCGAGTCTGAATCTAACGGTTCCTATTTTGTAAGTAAGATTTCCGTTACCGAAGAGGATAAAAAAGCAACCACACCTACTGAGCAGGAGGCAACAGAGGGTTCAAAGCAGGCCACAACAAGTGCAGATAGGATGTATGTATCAACCCTTGAAATTCGACTGTACTTCTTCGATGTAACAAAGAATCAGGCTAATGATACTTCAGCTGCCGAATCGGTAAGCGGCGAGTCCTCAGCAGCCTGACAGGAATAACAGTTCGGGGAGATTTTAATGCAGCCGCTAAGTTATTTGAGTTCGCCTGTGGGATTAATATGGGTGATATTGTGTTTGCCGCTCGGATTTGCTTTGACGGCGTTGGGTTACTACATTATTAATCGCATACCTGCAAAATGGTTATGCGATTATAATGAAACCCCGTCAGAGGAACTCCTGAACGGCAAGAGAGTAAAGTATCTGCCATCAGGAATATTTGTTTCTGTATTAATGTCGGTTTGTTTGGCACTGTGCAGGCTTCAGTTTAATAAAGGATACGATATATATTTCTGTGTCCTTGCATTGATAATTTTTGATTGCCTGCTTATAGCTGTGGCAGATATAAAATATCAGATAATACCTGATCAGTTTACAATTATTTTAGGAATACTTGCAGCAGTAATAAGCGTATATGATATAGTGAGAGGATATAATATATTCCATTGTGCGTGGTGGTCTCCGCTCGCCGGTGCCGGAATAGGTGCCGCTTCAATGCTGCTTATAGATTTTATAGGAATGTTGGTATATAAGCGTGACGGAATGGGCTTCGGGGACGTAAAGCTTTTTTTGGCGGGCGGTATTTTGACGGGTTTTCCGGGTACAATTACCACTTTTATTATTTCAATAATAACTGCTACTGTATTTTTTGTGACAATAATAATTATATCAAAAATTGTATACGGCAGGAATTCCGAGGAGTCCGGAGAAGGGGGTTCTATTCCTGATACCGGAAATGTTCCGGATACATCTGAGGAAAAAGAGTACGGTGCCGGTGAAACGGCAGAAGAAGATGACGGAAATGTGGGATTTGGTTCGTATCTTGCGTTCGGTCCTTATATTACGGCAGCAATAGCAATATATATTGTTTTGTTTGACCTTTTAAAATTTTTGGTACAATTATATCTTAACTTATTTAATTTTTAATCGGGAGCTGAAAATATGAAAGCAAATCGTCTTAGAATAGGACAAATTCTTATTGATGCCGGAGCTATTACCGATGAACAGCTTGACGAAGCACTGACAAAGCAAAAAAAAAGCGAAAGCGGCAAGCGTGTTGCGGATATTCTTATTGAGGACGGAGTGGTAACCGAATTGCAGGTTTGCAGGGCACTCGAGCAGCAGCTCAGAATCCCCTATATAAATCTTGATGATGTACAGATCCCTGAGGATATATCCGGAATTATACCAGAGGATATAGCACAGAAGCATATGGCAATAGCTATAGAAAAAAACGGACGTTTTCTTACCGTTGCTATGGCTGACCCTACAAACTATAACGGAATACAAGATATCGGTATAACGACAAAGCTTAAGATTATGCCTGTTATCGCCGAAAACTCAAAGATAGCAGGTAAGTTCCGTGAGCTTTATGCAGCCAAAAAAGCCATTGACGATGCTAAGGAATTTCTTGAATCCAAAAGCGGAGGTAAGTCGAAGGCAGAGCTTGAGGCTGAAGCGGCAGCTGCTCAGGAGGCCTCGGCAAATGATCAGCCGATTATCCGTTTTGTAAACAGTATGCTTGAGGAAGCAATTTTTACAAAGGCATCCGATATTCATATAGAACCTATGGAGTCCTGCCTGAGGATAAGGTTCCGTGTTGACGGTAAGCTGCAGATATATATGGAAACGGCAGCCGAACTTATTCCCTCGGTAACATCACGTATTAAGTTCATAGGCAATATGAATATAGCTGAAAAACGTATACCTCAGGACGGTCGTATTAAATACCGTGTAGGAGGAAGTGATATTGACTTCCGTATTTCTGTTCTTCCCTGCCTGTTTGGTGAGAAGATAGTTATGCGTATTACGACCTCGCTCGGAATGGAGCTTAAAAAGGATAATATAGGCTTCCTTCCCGAAAATCTTGAAAAATTCGACCACCTTGTAAAGAGCCACAGAGGAATTATTCTTGTAACAGGTGCTACCGGTTCGGGTAAATCCACCACACTGTATACGGCTTTGCATGAGGTAATGGGCGAGGATATTAATATTATAACGGTTGAGGACCCTGTAGAAATGATCCAGCAGGGTATAACACAGGTGCAGACAAATGAAAAGGCGGGACTTACGTTTGCCTCCGCTCTGCGTAGTATACTCCGTCAGGACCCGGATATCATAATGATCGGTGAGATCCGTGACGGTGAAACTGCGGGAATAGCTGTACAGGCGGCTATCACAGGTCACCTTGTGCTTTCAACCCTCCATACCTACGATGCACCGAGCTCCGTCGCACGTCTTGTAGATATGGGAATTGAGCCATACATGGTTTCGTCAGCACTTCTTGGAATTATAGCCCAGAAGCTTGCAAGAAGGCTTTGCACAAACTGTAAAGAAGCGTATAATCCCGACCAGAACCAGCGAATTGGTCTCGGTCTTGATGAAAATGAGGAAATTACACTTTATCGCCCGGTTGGCTGCGAGAAATGTAATATGAAGGGATATAAGGGACGTATAGCAGTTCATGAGGTAATGCTTCTGACAACAACTCTTAAAAGGGCTGTTACACAGGGAGTCAGCACAGATGAGCTTAGAGATATGGCAATTAAGGAGGGTATGATACCTATGAAGGAAAACGTCAGAAGAGACGTGCTTGAGGGTCTTACCTCCTACGAGGAGTATATTGACATGACGATCTCAAATGATTGATGAGATCTGAATATAAAAGTGTTTCGGCACAAATTCTATACACAGAATGGGGTAGATTATAATGGATTTTTATAGCCTTGTAAAAGAAGCTGTCGGTAAGGGGGCATCCGATATACATATTGCATCGGGTAATCATCCGGCATACCGTTTGCATGGTAATGCATTTTTTACAAATGACCCGGCTTTGAAGGAGGCCGAGGTTACAGCAATTATCAAGGCAGTGCTCAACCAATCAAGGTTTGAGACCTTTCTTGCGACAGGTGAGGCGGATGCCGCAGTTGAAATTGGTGAATGCGGACGTTTCAGAGCAAATGCTTTCAGACAGCGTAACGGCACATCGTTGGTTCTCCGTGTAATCAACAGTGTTGTTCCTGAGCTTTCAACTCTGAGTCTTCCTAATTCAATAAGAAAGACCCTTGACCTCAATTCGGGACTTGTTCTTATGTGCGGTCCTACCGGTTCGGGTAAGTCTACAACTCTTGCAGCTCTTATAAATGAAATTAACAAATACAAGAGCAAACATATAATCACAATAGAGGATCCTGTTGAGTTCCTGCATACTCCGAAGCGTTGTATCATAAACCAAAGAGAAATAGGTTTGGACAGCCGTTCATATCCTATGGCATTGAGAGCTGCAATGCGTGAGGACCCGGATATTATACTTGTCGGAGAGATGCGTGACCGTGAGTCCATTCAGATTGCACTTACGGCAACAGAAACAGGTCACTTGGTATTTTCAACAGTTCATACTGAGGGTGCAGCAAAGACGATTGACCGTCTTGTTGATATCTTCCCGCCGGACCAGCAGCAGCAGATAAGAGTGCAGCTTTCGACATCTCTTAAGGCTGTTATTTCACAGAGGCTTCTGCCGAGAGCAACCGGCGGACGAATTGCAGCATTTGAGATAATGTTTGTTACCGGAGCTATCAGTAACCTTATTCGTGAAAACAAGGTAGCTAATATACAACAGTCAATACAACTCGGACAGCAGTACGGTATGATTACCATGAGCAAGAGTATAGATAATTTGCTTGCACAGGGACTTATAACCGAACAAGTTGCTAAGGCATGGAACTTTGATATCGGCGACACTGATGCCAGGAGATAAGGGGTGAGCTGTCTTGAAATATAAATATGTGGCGATGAATGCCAGAAATCAGAAAAAAGAGGGTGCGATCGAGGCCGACACACAGAGTCAGGCTGTAGCGTTGCTTCGTGAGAAGGGTCTTATCGTTCAGGATATTAAAGAAGCTTCAGGTTCTGACGTCCCCACAAGTATCTGGCAGATGGATATGAGCGGAGACGTTCATAACAAAAAGCTTAAGAAAAAAGCTTTGCTTATGCTGTTTAACCAGCTTGGTATGATGATGAAGGCGGGTATTAACCTTTCAATGTCAATGCAGATTATGATTGACTCCGAGAAGGATCCTGCAATGCAGAAGATTCTTCGTGAAATCAATGAGAATCTGTATAACGGTTTTACGTTGTCACAGTCTATGAAGAACTTTGAAGGATTTCCCGGTGTATATATAAGTATTATAGAGGCCGGTGAAGCAAACGGTCGTCTTGATTCGGCTTTCCAGCAGTGTGCGCTTATATGTAAGAAAGATATCGCACTTTCCGGTAAGCTCAGAAGTGCATTTACATATCCTATATTCCTTATCGTTCTTGTTGTTGCACTTATTATAATCCTTTGCGGCTTCGTTCTTCCGACCTTTAAGGATACGTATGGTTCGTTTGGTGCAGAGCTTCCGGGACTGACCCTTGCAGTTATGGCATTCTCGGATATTCTTATAGGTTATTGGTGGCTGATTTTAATTGTAGTTTTCATTATCGGTTTTTCATTTGTTACACTTAAGAAGAATAACAAAGAATTTCAGATGACAATAGCAAAGGTGTCTTTAAAAATTCCGCTTGTCGGTCCTATTATACGTCAGAGTTCACTTGCACGTTTCAGCCGTCTTATGTCAACACTTACCGATGCAGGTATACCTATACATAAAGCTATGGGACTTGCACGTGATGCTGTTCCGAATATATATGTAAAGGAGCAGATACAGGCGGTTATTGATGACGTACAGATAGGTGTGACTATAAATGAAGCAATGTCAAAGCATCCTGTATTTGACCCGATACTTGTATCGATGGTTCGTGTCGGTGAGGAATCCGGTATGCTTGGCGATTCACTGTATAAGATGGCTGAGCTTTTTGAAGAGCAGAGTGACGAATCAACTCAAAAGCTTACCGATGCAATGACACCTGTAATGACGGTTGTAATTGGTGTAGTTGTCGGTACAGTTGTTGTATCTATGATTCTTCCGATGTTCGGTATCTATGGTGTAATTGATACTAATACTTGATTTATGGGTATTTACCTTGTATCTGTCTTACAAAGCTTACAAATACAGGGTGGCTTCCGGTACATTGGCAGATATATGTCAGTGTACCGTTTGCCTGTCCGTACTATGAATATAACCAAAATAAAATCTTAAATTTTGTTGATTTTATCTTTTGAAAATGTATTGAAATTATTTAAATCTATAGTATAATTGAAGTATGTATATTACACTTAGAGGTGTGTGGATTCTGTGTCTGCAAAATACATCGTACAGGAGGTTCCTGATAATGAAAAGATTGATATTACATAGAAATAAGTTCAGATCAAAGAAAGGTATGTCCCTTGTGGAAATACTTATCGGTGTTGCGATAATTGTTATAGTTTTTGCTTCGACACTCGGTGCAATGGTAAGCGGATATACAACAACGGTTTATAATGCTGATGAGAACAGGGCAGGTCTGCTTAATGCATCTGTTAATGATATTGTTTTCACTACAATCAAGAGAATAAGGAATACCGGTGCACTTATTGATGACGGAGGAATTTCTGCCAATGACCTTGTTCAGCAGATACTTAACAGCGATGGCTCCGGAGATGATTACGGAACGGCTATTACGGCTGCTGTTGAGGAGAAAATACCGGGTGCCGTATTCGTACCGCCAACCGGTAACATAACAACCGGATTCCAGCCGGCTTTTGTTAGTGGTGTATCTTTCCAGTATACATTGATTCCCGAGGTAAGGAATCATGTGACAACAATGGGAACGGCAGTTGATCCTGAAATACCGGGTATAAGGCTTATAACAAGTTTTGAGTCTGCACAGGGAACTGTTATGAACGAAAGCTTTATTCCGTATAAAGAAAGCTAAGGTGAGTATATGATGCGTAAATTCATTAGTAAGAAGGGTGTTACTCTTGTTGAGCTTGTTGTTACCGTGGCAATTATGTCAATAACGGCAGGTATGGGTGTTGGAATATTTGCTTCGACTATGAATAACTATTCGTCAGCATCTGTACTCGCTACGGAACAGCAAAAGGTAACCGAGATTGAAAATTATATATATGATAATGCGAGTGTTTGTGAGTCGCTGTATTTCATTGATTCTACAGCAAGCGGCGGCGGTGCTACAAATTTTCTTACTCCGGGCGGCGTTGATTCTCTTATTCTGAGTACTACGGATGAAGTGGATTATATGATGATAGATCCGGATTCGACAAATATGAGATATAAAACAAATGTCAAGGATGCGTCAGGAAATTTAATTCCTGAAGCTGAATTGAATGTCAGCGGTGTTGATAATATTGTATTTTCAATATCCAAGCAGAAGATCGGCAGAAGTGAAAGTGATCCGACAAGGGGAGGTCTTTTCTTCTATTTGAATTATGAGATCAACATGGTTGACGGATATTCTGTAAGCGGTTCTGTTGTAATGGAAGGCTGCGGAAATGTTAGGACTGCTTTGAGTAACGATTTTGTTGAGGACGGTAATTACGGTGGAGCCGGAGGTACATTTAAGGTTGGTGGCGACAGCTTAAGAACTACCGGTATTGCATTCCAGATGCAGCCTGTTTCTTAAGGTGAGAGTCATATTCTTGAAGTTTTATATTTTCTTTATTGACAGTAAATTTTTGAGACTGTTCTGTAGATTTCTCTATGGAACAGTCTCGTTTTCTATGTCTTCGTGATTTATAATTCAATCTCAATATTATTCTCAAATGGTTAATCAGAACTTACAATGCCGTTCTTATAATTTACAGCTTAAATTGGAGAGAGGCTGTAAGGTCAGATATGAGACAGCACGGAAAGGTGTCACCCTCACCGGGTGACACCTAAACAGTCAATATAAGGTCAAATATTTCTATGGAATCTATAATACAGAAGATTACTGCTTGATTTCTTCCATTTCATATATCTCGAAAATATCGCCCTCTTTTATATCACTGTATTTATCAAGGGTTATGCCGCATTCAAAGCCCTGAGAAACCTCTTTTACGCTGTCTTTGAATCTCTGAAGAGAAGCAATATTATCATCAGCTATTACAATGCCGTCACGGACAACGCGGCAATTTGCACCCCTGACAACCTTGCCGGAGAGTACATACGAACCTGAAACTAGTCCTACATTCGTAATTTTGTAGGTAAGTCTAACTTCTACCTTTCCTAAGATATTTTCCTTGAACTTAGGTGCAAGCATACCCTTCATGGCAGCTTCAATTTCTTCTATACAATCGTAAATAACCCTGTACAGACGCATATCAACGCCGTTTCGTTTGGCATTATCCTCTGCAACAGAATCGGGACGTACATTGAAGCCTACTATAACAGCGTTTGACGCAGTAGCAAGCATAACGTCGGATTCCTTTATTGCACCTACACCACTGTATATTACATTTACACGAACTTCATCGTTAGTAAGCTTTTCAAGTGATTGTCTGACTGCCTCAACTGAACCCTGAACATCCGCCTTAACTATGATCTTAAGTTCTTTCATCTCGCCCATCTTCATCTGGTCAAAGAGGTTATCGAGAGTTACCTTTGTTACGGAATTGAAACGTTGCTCCTTTTCCGCATTGCGTCGCTGCTCAACAAGCTCTCTCGCAAGGCGTTCATCTGAAACGGCATTGAATATATCTCCGCCGGTCGGAACATCATTAAGACCCGTTATTTCTACCGGCACAGACGGTCCGGCTGTCTTTACCTTTATGCCCTTATCGTTTGTCATTGCCCTGACACGGCCTACAGTTGTTCCGGCAACAATAATATCACCGATATTAAGAGTACCGTTCTGTACAAGCACGGTTGCAATCGGTCCTCTTCCTTTGTCTAGTCTTGCTTCGATAACAGTACCTTTTGCAGCTCTGTCAGGATTGGCTTTAAGCTCCTTCATATCGGCAACCAGTAATACCATCTCAAGAAGGTCATCAATACCTTCCTTTGTATGTGCCGATACAGGAATGACGGGAACATCTCCGCCCCACTCTTCGGGAACAAGTTCATGCTCTGTGAGCTGTGTTTTTACACGTTCAACATCAGCACCGGGCTTGTCAATCTTATTGACTGCAACTATAATCGAAACTCCTGCTGCCTTTGCATGATGTATCGCTTCAACCGTCTGTGGCATAATACCGTCATCAGCAGCTACAACAAGTATTGCAATATCCGTAACCTGAGCACCCCTTGCACGCATGGTTGTAAATGCCTCATGTCCGGGAGTATCAAGGAAGGTTATATTTCTGCCATTGATTTTAACACGGTATGCTCCGATATGCTGAGTGATACCTCCTGCCTCTGTATCGGTAACATGGGCATGACGTATCGTATCAAGTAATGATGTCTTACCATGGTCTACATGACCCATAACAACGACCACAGGTGCACGCTCAACAAGGTTAATATCTTCATCCTCACTGTTATCAATTATTTTTTCCTCTATTGTTTCTATAACTTCCTTTTCTATTTTTGCATGGAACTCCATAGCGGCAAGAGAGGCGGTATCAAAATCTATAACATCACTGACACTTGCCATAACACCAAGAAGCATAAGCTTTTTGATAAGCTCAGCAGCTGTAACCTTTAATCTTAGTGCAAGCTCTCCGACCGTGATCTCATCGGGTATCTGAACGGTAATTGGCTTATTCTTACGGTCATTTGCAATTCTGTTTAGGCGTTCCTGTTCAGTTTCCTTTCGTGAATTACGGGGCTTGCCTTTCTGCTGTGAGCGTTGATTTATCTTTTGCTTCTGAACAGTGGGTTCCTTATGCATTTTCTCACTTGCAAGCCTGTCGTATTTTTCATTATATTTATCTATATTTACATGGGATGATCTGGTATTTATAACTCTGCCCCTGTTTTCGTTTACCTTACTGTTATCCTCCGTGACAGCCTCACTTTTATCGAATTGCTTCCCGGAGAGAATGTGTGTTTCCTGTTTCGGGCGTGCCGCTGCCGGAGCTTTGTTTTTCTTCTGCCTCTTATTTGAGTATTTATCGTTAATTCCTTGTTTTTCGGAATTTTTATTGTCCTGATTATTTTTAACATGACCATTATTCTCGGCTTTTCCGGTTTTTTCGTTTTTCTGAGGTTTTCCGCTATCGTTTCTACTGTCCTTTTTGCGGTTCCTGTTTTTATCCTGTTTTTCAGTTTTTACTGTTTTGATCCTTTCAGCGGCTGCCTCCGTTTTCTCCTTTACATCCGTTTTAGGATCACCTGCACTTGCATAATAATCATTAAGATTACTCATCATAGTTTTTTGCGTGAAATACTCAACAATAAGGTTAAGCTCACCCTCTGTGAGTATTGCTCCTGATTTTTTATTCACATTAAGATATGTTTTGAGTACCTCGGAAAGCTCCTTACTCGGTATATTAAAGTTTTTGGCTACCTCGCTAAGCTTATATTTTATCATACAATCATTCCTCCTGTCTGTTTATTCGTTATAAAGCGATATTATCCTGTCAGCAAAGCCCCGATCATTTACCGCAATTATCCCGGTATACTTTCCGACTGAAGCACCAAGCTCCTCCATCGGTATATCCAAAAAAACTGTCCGTACGTCGCTGTCCTCCGCCGCCCTTGCAGCTAATCTTTTTGTGCGTTCGGACAAGTCACTTGCAAGCAAAAGAAGCCTGCATTTTCCATTATGCATGGAGTCAACGGCGGAATCAAATCCGAGCGAAACACGTCCCGCTCGTCTTGCTATTCCCAACAACGACAGCAGTTTATTATTCATTAACCAAATCACTCTTTCCGGACAAATCCGATAATTTCAATATTCATTCAGCAGAGATTTCAAGTTCCTGTGAGAGCCTGTTATACACCTCATCGGGAATTTTGCATGAAAACGTCTTTTCAAGCCTTCGTGCCTTCTTAGCCTTAGCCAGACAGTTGGGGTCATTGCAGATATATGCCCCGCGTCCCGGTTTTTTTCCTGTAAGATCCACTGATATTTTACATTCCGATTCCTCTGAATCAGGGGACTTGACAATTCTTATAAGCTGCCTTTTATCTTTCATTTCTCCGCAGCCGGTACATTTTCGCAATGGTATTTTCTTCTGACGCAATTTAATATTTCCTTTCATGAAAGTACTGAACATTCCCGCAAACGGAATCCTGACAGAAATATTCTCTTACTCGATTTCCTGTTCCACATCTGAATTTTCGGCAATATCGGCATTTTCATCTGCCGGTTCTGTCATATTTTCAATGCTGTCATCCTCAATAATTTCTTCCCTGTTGTCATCAAGTCCGTCGCCGATATATTCTTCATCCTCATCCTCATCTTCTCCAAAGAAGCCGCTTTCGGGACGGATATCTATTTTCCAGCCTGTAAGCTTTGCCGCAAGACGTACATTCTGTCCTTTGTTTCCTATTGCAAGCGAAAGCTGATTGTCCGGAACGGTCGCTCTGCAGTTCTTTTCGCCGCTCGGATCTATAGCAACTTCGAGAACCTCAGCAGGGGAGAGTGCCTTTTTAATAAATTCAACCGGATCCTCACTAAATTCTATTATATCAATCTTTTCTCCGCATAGCTGATTTACTATAGTTCCCACTCTCTGACCCTTCGGGCCTATGCAGGCACCGACAGCGTCAACCTCCGAATCATTGCTGACAACAGCAATCTTTGTTCTTGAGCCGGGTTCTCTTGAAATATTTTTGATTTGCACAACCCCGTCGAATATTTCGGGAACCTGTTCCTCAAAAAGTCTTTTTACAAAATCAGGCTTGGTTCTTGAAATAATTGCTCTCGGTCCCTTGTCGCCGGATTTTATATTTACAACATAAATCTTTATCATGTCGCCGACATTGAGCACCTCACCGGGAATCTGTTCACTTTTGGGGAGTATAGCTATTGATTTTCCTACCTTGAGTGTTGCATTTCCTGTTGAGGAGTCTACCTGCTCAACTGTTGCTGTAACTATATCCTGCAATTTACTCTGATATTCGGAAAGAGCCTGTTCCTTTTCACCGTCACGTATTCCCTGACGTATCATATTTCTTGCCGTTGAAACCGCAATTCTTCCGAAATTTTTCGGATCAAGCTCAATTCCTACCTTATCTCCTATATTGGCAAGAGGACTAATTTTTCTTGCTTCGTCAAGAGCTATCTCCCTATTGATGTCATTTACTTCTTCGACAACCGTCTTATTGAGTCTTGCTTCAAGCTTACCGGTCACACTGTTACATTCAACCGTAACATCATCGTTTCCGCCGTATGAGTTTTTACACGCTGTAATGATAGCCTTTGTTATCTGTGTAATCATAAAATCTGTGGGGATGCCCTTTTCTTTTTCTATAAGCTTAAGGGCTTCAAACAGGTTTTCTTCGGGTTCCTTGTTCTTTTTCATTTTTCTTTCCTCCGTTAATTAATGTTAAAATCATCCAGTTTAATATATACTGCGGCCTTCTTTTTTATTACAGTTTCGCTGCCGCTTTCAAGCATTAAAGTTACCGTTTCTTTGCTGTGTGAGATAAGAGTGCCTTTATATTCTCTTATGCCGCTTTCATCAGGTCTTATAAGCTTCACCATGACAGGGGCTCCAAGATATCTGTCAAAGTGCCAATCAAGTATAAGTTCACGTTCAACCCCCGGAGACGATACCTCCAAAATGTAATTTCCGTCTATGGGGTCGAGCCTGTCAAGCGGTTCATCAATCGCCCTTGTCACGTTTTCACAGTCATCAATGGTAACACCGCCGTCCTTGTCAATAAAAATTCTGAGATAATATTCCGAACCTTCCTTAACATAGCAGACATTCCACAACAACAGCCCCATGCTTTCCACTATCGGCTGTATGAGTTCTGTGACCTCTGTAACAGTATTTCCTCTTTTTCTTTCAGACATATTTTTCCTCCGTTTTGGTATCCCGACAGGACGCAATCACACAATAAAATAACATTTTCTGACGGGAAACAACATATATATCAAGCAGCCTACTAACAGTAAAAGAGTGGGTCGCCCCCACTCTTTTAACAAGCCTACATAAATTACCTCTATCATTCTAACATAAATATACCGGATTTGCAAGTATTTTTTTGCATAAATAAGTATTTATTGAGAACATATATTCATTTGTAACAGATTATAATGCCTGAATACAAAAATAATTAAGCATAAAATCAATACAGAACCAAAGTGTCTCCCTTAAGGCAGCAGTTACATTCATAGCTTTCGCTTTTATCGAGGCTTGAATCATATATGCTGCATATTTGTTTTTCCGTTTTTGATGTACTGTCTATAACCCTACTTTGGGTTACTATATATCTGTTTTCGATACAGGTCATAAAGCTTCCAAGCTCATTCTTATATGAAAGCTCCGCACTGCTGTTTATTATACCCTTGACCGATGTTTCACTATCACCCGATGTTACCGAAAAAACAGAAAACGGTTTTTCTTCAATTATGTATACTGTATTACTGTTTGTGACATCAAGCTCCGCCTCAACGGCAAGGGAATTTGTAAATACATCATAGCTGCATATTTTTTCTATCCCTGTTCTAAATTCCTTTGCACGGAAAAACATCTTATCTCCATCAATTCCCATATACCTTGCAAGAGCCTTTATGTCTGCGCTTGCTATGCATTTCTTGTTGATATTTTCGGCACCTGCTTCAAGCTGCTTTTCAAATTCTTCAAGTCTGCAGAGCCATATATTATCTCTTATATCTGCATTGATCCATCTCTGTTCCTCATAATAGCCTCTTTTAATATCTTCATCGGCAAACGGATCGAGAAGTATAAGATATTTTTCGTCATGCACGTCCATCTGCTTTATGTTATTTGTGCCGAGTTTGGCAATAAGCGGATTTTTTATAAAATGCTTGATATTGGTTTTCAAGTCATACATATAGCAAAGACATTCACATCCGGTTACTTCACTGTATCTTTTGAACATTTCGGCATTAACCTCATCAGGTCCCATATATATGAGTATATGTTCACTGTCAAGAGCTGTACAGCTCCTAAAGGTACCTGTGCATACCACCTTCCTTCTGTTAAGCTCCATTCCGTTATTCTTGTCAATTTCTATCAGCCACATACTGTTGCTGCCGTTTTCGAGTATAAGCACCAGCGTACTTTCAAATGCAAAAATATGTTCTACAAATGTCGGATCCTCCAGGGTGTAATTTGTCACAAGCCGCTCCTTTCTTGTGGAGCGGTTATATTCAAGAATAAACAGGTTATTGTGTCCGTCCTCATTTTTTTCCTCTGCATAATAGATGTAAGAGGAGTTTACCTCGAAAAGCTCAATGTTTCTCTGAGAAAAAATACTTCTGATATCGACTACAGTCATTTTATTCAGCCTTCCTTTTCATGATTTTTTGCTTTTTGCCTCAAGCTCTGTCAGATTTGTGTTATATATTTATTTTACACCGATAATATATGCGGATTTTGGTGTAACAGGTAATTATATGCTGTAGGATTTATATAACCCATCAAAATTAATTCAGTCTTAAATACCACTTTAAAGTATATGTTATTGTTTGGTTTTTGTCAATGTCAGCACAATATTTTTTTGAAAATTTGTTAATGCATATCATAAACCGCAAAATGATACGGGGGCACATTATTAAAAAATATTGTAAAAACCATTGTATATTCTACTGTTTTAGTTTATAATTAGTATGTATTTTTGTACTCTGAAATATGGAGGATGAGGAATGGATTATTATCTTATGACGCTCAACGGTGTAAAAAAGCTGCTCAATGATACAGGTCTTGACAGATATGCAGACGTTGTTGAAGATTGTGCCGAAAAATGGAAAAACGAGGGCGATTCTTCGGCATTCAAAAAGACATTTGATGCAAAGGGTCCTTTTGCGGATTTCCGGATTGATACACGGCTCATACCGGATGTTGAAAAATGCTTCTGGACAGCCAATACTTTTTCGGCACTCATAGCAATGTCCGCTCAGCTTGATTTTTTCCATCAGAGAGGTATAAAACCCGAAATTGATTTTATGAGAAAAAATTTCGGTGTGGCAAATGAGATTATGACAGTTTCAAAATGTCCTGAATGCGGAAGGATGGAAGCTACTCTGACGGATATTGATAAATTTATTTCAAAGCCTGTAATTGCCAAAAGGATAGTTGACGGTATGGAAAACGGAAATCTTGAAGAACAGATAGAAATTCTGATAAATGTCAGGGCAGAGGAAATAAAGAGAGAAAGAAGGAAAACTATAACCCGTCTTGAGAACAGCGGTATACCGTATATTGAGAGCTATGTGACGGTGAATGGCTGTATTAAGTGCGGAGGCAGAAATATGGAGGAGGGCAAACTTCTGAAAAGTCTTAGGGAAAATATTTTTATACCGCTTAAAAAATAGGGTATGGGAAAATATAAATATTTCCTTTTTATGTATTTGCATTTAGCTGAAAAGCATTGTAAAATATGTATAATATGTGTTATACTAATAAAATGTACGGAGGGTCCGTATTTAACAAAGAATTTATGAGGTGAGTACCAATGGGAATAAAGGCATGGTTTAACGGAAGCAACAGCAGAAGAGAATTGAAGAGGATAAATCCTCTGGTTGATAAGGTTTTTGAGCTTGAAAAAAAATATCAGGACTATACAGACGATCAACTCAGGGAAGAAACAAGAAGATTTCAGGAAATGTTCAGGGATGAGGAACTGACTGATAAGAAGAGGGATGAAATGCTTGATTCAATTCTTCCCGAGGCATTTGCTGTTTGCCGTGAGGCTTCGTGGCGTGTGCTCGGAATGAAGCATTTCCGTGTGCAGGTAATAGGCGGTATTATTCTCCACAGGGGAAGAATAAGCGAAATGAAAACCGGTGAAGGTAAAACACTTGTGGCGACTCTTCCGGCATATCTTAATGCACTTGCCGGTCAGGGTGTACACGTTGTTACTGTAAATGAATATCTCGCAAAGCGTGATGCTGAGTGGATGGGCAAGCTTTATCGCTTCCTTGGACTTACTGTCGGTGTGCTGCAGCATGATACCTCTAATGCTGACAGAAAAGAAGCATACAATGCAGATATTACATACGCAACCAACAATGAATTAGGATTTGACTATCTGCGTGACAACATGGTTGTGTATAAGGAAAATAAGGTGCAGAGGGGTCATAGCTTTGCAATAGTCGATGAGGTTGACTCAATCCTTATTGATGAGGCGAGAACACCGCTTATTATCTCCGGACAGGGGGATAAATCTACGGAGCTGTATAACAAAGCCAATGATCTTGCAAAGACACTTAAGAAAAAGGTTGTGGCAGAAACAGATTCAAAAGAGGATAATGACGAGCAATATGTGCAGGAAGGTATAGACTATATTGTCGATGAAAAAGCAAAAACAGCTACGCTTACCCCTTCAGGTGTAAAGAAGGCTGAAAAATTCTTTGATATTGAAAACTTCACCGATCCCGAAAATCTTACCATACAGCATCATGTCAATCAGGCAATAAAGGCACACGGTGTTATGCACAGAGATACGGACTATATAGTAAATGATAAGGGCGAGGTTATAATCGTTGATGAGTTTACGGGTCGTCTTATGTACGGCAGACGTTATAATGAGGGACTGCATCAGGCCATTGAGGCTAAGGAAGGCGTTAAGGTAGAAAGAGAAAGTAAAACCCTTGCAACAATAACATTCCAAAATTTCTTCCGTCTTTATAAGAAGCTTTCCGGTATGACGGGTACCGCAATGACAGAGGAAACGGAGTTTTCGGAAATATACAGGCTTGATGTTATCGAAATACCGACAAATAAGCCGATACAGAGAATTGATCTTCCGGATGTTATATTCAGAACCGAAAAAGGAAAATATGAATGTCTGATTAACGACATAGAGGAAGCACATAAAAACGGACAGCCTGTGCTTGTGGGTACAATTTCTATTGATAAATCGGAGGAGCTGAGTAAGCTTCTGAAAAAGAGAGGGATAAAGCACAATGTTTTGAATGCTAAATTCCATGAAAAAGAGGCAGAGATAGTTGCACAGGCAGGTAAGCTGGGTGCCGTTACGATAGCTACAAATATGGCAGGTCGTGGTACCGATATAAAGCTTGGCGGTAATGAGGAATTTCTTGCAAAGGATGAAATGCGCAGACAGAATTTCAGCGAGGAAATGATTAATGAGGCAACCGGATATGCCGAAACCGATGATGAGGAAATTCTGAAGGCCCGTCAGGTTTATAGGGAGCTTATTGAAAAATATAAGAAAGAAATAGAAGTTGAGGCTGAGAAGGTTCGTGAAGCCGGCGGATTGTTCATAATGGGTACAACCAGACATGAATCAAGACGAATAGATAACCAGCTTAGAGGACGTTCGGGTCGTCAGGGGGATCCCGGAGCAAGCCGTTTCTATCTCTCAGCAGAGGATGATATACTCAGACTGTTTGCGGGCGACAGAATAAAGAATATAATGGACAGAATGCCCGGAGAGGAAGACGAGCCGCTTGAGAGTAAGCTGCTTACAAGCGTTATTGAGAGTGCACAGTCCAAGGTTGAGGGAAGAAACTTTAATATAAGAAAGAGCGTCCTTGAATATGATGATGTTATGAACCGTCAGCGTGAGATTATCTATTCGCAGAGGGATCAGGTACTTGACGGAGAAAACCTCAGAGATACCATTATGAAAATGGTTACCGAAACAATGGAATCACTTGTGAATGAGTATCTGCCGCATGATGACAAGGATAACTGGAACCTTGAAGGTCTTAGGGAGGCACTTAAGGGCTGGATACTTGATGACGAGGATGAAGATACCTTTGTATATGACACGGATGAACTCGAAAAGCTTGAAAAGGAGTACCTTGTGGGCGAGCTTTCGGATATGGCAACAAAGATCTATGAGGAAAATGAGAAGCTTATTCCCGAGGAAACAATGCGTGAACTTGAAAGAGTTTATCTACTCAAAAATGTTGATAATTACTGGATGGATCATATTGATGCAATGGACGAGCTCAAAAGAGGAATACGTCTGCGTTCCTACGGACAGCATGATCCCGTTGTTGAATACAGGCTTGAAGGCTTCGATATGTTCGACGGTATGATCAAATGCATACGGGAGGATACAGTCAAGATATTGCTTGTTGTTCCGAAGAGAGTTGCACAGAGAATTGAGGAGCAGGAAAGAATGCGTAGTATGGCTCTCAAAAGGGGTGCAACGGGAAGGGCACAGGCAGCGGCTGTTGCAGCCCTTAAGGCCAAGGAAGCCCTTAGTGCCGGAACAAATGTTGATACAGACAGTACGCCTGTTCCGGAGGTGACTCTTGAAACTGTTGAAATCAGTAAACCTGAAAGCAATTCCGAAGAGGATAAGGAAATTACTGAGGAGGATATAAAAAAGGCGGCAGGAAAGCTTATGGAAAGGGAACAGGTTGCTAAGCCTACATCAACAAATATGGATTCAACATCCGGCTCAGTAAACAAAACCGTAAGAGGTGTAAAGAAAATCGGCAGAAATGATCCGTGTCCGTGCGGAAGCGGAAAGAAATATAAGAAATGCTGCGGCAGGGATAAATAATCTTACTCCATTAATTTGACAGTATATTCGGAGGCATTGATTGCATGAAGTTTAAAACTGCTTTTTTGATAATAACAACGGTTTCTTTGCTTATGATGCCGTCTTGTGCTGAAGGCGGCGAGGAAACCTCTCCGGCAAATGAATCCGCACCCGAAAGCAAGGCTTCGCAGGTAAGCGGAGATTCCAAAAAGGAGGATATAAAAGCGGTGTCGTCCTCGGTATCATCTCCGCTTGAATCGGGGGTTTGGGGTACTGCCGCAAAATATTCAACATCAAAGCAGGAGTATTATGATATCCCGGTTAGGATCACGGGTTTGATGCGGGGAGATAAGGCTAAGGACAAGGTTAAAGCTTTTATGGAGGAAAGTGATGAATATACCTATAAGGAACCCGATAAGGGTGAGGAATGGGTTTTAGCCGAATATGAGCTGTGCTTGGACGGCTTCCCGCTTGATGAGGTGGGGGCGGATTGCTCAATAGTGTCATTTGTCACCGATCAGGACGGCGGTTATATTCAAAGCGGAGGAAAAAGCTACAACCCGGTCACGGTAAATATTACTGACGGGGAATACTATTTTGAGCAAATACACGGCGGAAAAATTGCCTTCATATTGCCTGAACATTTCAAGGATTATCTTATTGTGCTTGGAGAATATGAAGAGGATCAGGCATATTTTTCTGTTGAGCAATGATTTGTACACCAAAATTATAGGTATAGCTCAAAGCTTTGAAAAAACTCTTGTCAAACCCAATAGTATTGTAGTATAATGTTTTTGAATAAAATAAATACAGGGAGGAATATATATGAATTTTTTTGATAAAATCGGTGAGGAAATTGTAAACACGATTGATATAATTGTGGAGAAGAACAGACAGTTTGCCCAGCTTAACAGACTTGCTGCTATAATCAAAAATGAAAAGGCGGTTCTTGAACATGCCTATGCCACGCTTGGAAAACAGTATTACAGAACGCTTGAAAATAATGAAGAAAGCGTTGATGCAAAGCAGATTTGTGAGGTTATAAAATTTACTGAGGCAAGACTGAAAAAGGCCCAAGCAAGATATGATTATATTAGGGTATTCGGAATGCCTGTAAACTCTGTGGATGATGTTGAAGTGGCACATCCCGTAGATGATGTCAGCGGTGACTGTGAAACAGAGGACGAGCCGAAAGAAGAGGAAGAGGCTGAGGATATTACGATAGCCGTTGCTGACGAAACGGGAAAACAAGAGGCAAAAGAGGAAACCGAGCCGAAAACCGAAAAGGAAACAGCACAGAAAAAGGAAAAATCCGGCAAAAGTGTTATTGATTCTGTTGATGCAGAGGCTGCCGATGATGAGTAGTTCTGATTTATCAGAGCCTGTTTGCGGAAACAGCCGATACTTCCGGAAAATTAATATGGAGATTTATTTTATCGAAAATTGTTTGTTTCCATGGAAAGTATTCGGAGGTAATGCCGGATGAAGAAAATTTCAGAAGATCTGTTTTCAGATAACGAAAATGAAGGATTAAACCGTAAAGGTGAAATGAGTTTATCGCATGAAATGATCGGGCTTGCGATATTGTCCGCTGTGACTTTGGTTATGGGTTTTACACCGTTGGGATATGTACATGACGGTCTTATTATAATCACTTTCATGTCCGTTCCCGTTACGGTTGCATCTGTGTTTCTCAAACCGAGAGATGCTGCAATTATAGGTGCATTGTTCGGCATTACGAGCTTTGTTCAGGCTATTTTCGGAACAAGCACGCTTACAGGTGCACTCTTCAGACTTAATCCGGTACTGACATTCTCTTTATGTGTTGTTCCACGTATTGTTGTGGGATTGTTGGGCGGACTTATATTCAGATATATTAATGATGTGGACAGGACGGATTTTATTTCCTATATTGTAATAAGTCTGATCGTTCCGATAATGAATACGTTGCTGTTTACAACAACACTGTATGTGATGACGAATGTTATAATATATATAAATCCCGAGGCTGCCGGCAGCAATCTTCCGCCTGATTTTTCTGCTGCATTTGTTGGAGTAATGAATAATAATGTCCTGAGTTTTTTGATTAATACAATGGGATTACAGGCAATATTGGAGGCTGTTGTCTGTTGTATTTTAGGAACCGTTATTGCGAAGGTGCTTTCTGTGATTTTAAAAAAGGTGAAAAATACATCGTCAGAAAGATGAAAAGAATTATTATTAAAATATATTTTGGATAAGGTAGAAACATGAAAAAAAAGATACTCAAAATACTTGAGAACACAAATGATTATGTATCGGGTGAGGAACTGAGCAAAAGGCTTGGTGTTTCCCGTACGGCAATATGGAAGAATATTAATTCCCTCAGAAATGACGGTTGTATGATATCCTCTGTGACAAACAGAGGATATCGGCTTGAACAAATCCCCGACCTGTTGGACGGGGATATTATTTCTCATGGACTTAATACATCTGTGATAGGAAAAAAGATAGAAATATTGAACACTGTTGATTCTACAAATGAGGAAATAAAACGCAGAGCTGCAAAAGGTGAAAAGAGCGGTCTTATCATTGTTGCCGAGGAGCAGACAAAGGGTAAGGGCAGACTCGGAAAATCATGGGACGGACATAAGGGGGGACTGTTTTTTACTGCTCTTATACGTCCGGAGCTTTCTCCGGGTGAGATTTCCTCGATAACCCTTGCTGCGGGATACGGAGTTTGCCTTGCAATAAGGGAATATACCGGTCTTGATGCAAGGATAAAGTGGCCAAACGATGTGATAATAGGCAATAAGAAGGTTGTCGGCATACTTACAGAGATTGCTGCACAGGCGGATATGCTTGATTACGCCGCAATAGGTATCGGAATAAATGTGAACCACAGGAGTTTTTCCGAGGAAATAAGTGACAAGGCAACATCACTCTATATTGAGCTTGGAAAGGAAATCAACAGGAATGACTTTTTCCGATGTGTCATAGGCAGGCTTGATAAGGTTATTTCCTCATTCATAGTAAGTATGTCGATTGATGATATATCATCTTTCACAGAGCTTTGTGCGACAATCGGCAGGAGGGTATCGGTACAGAGAGGCGTCAGACTTATTGAGGGAAAAGCTACGGGAATAAATCCGAATGGTGAGCTTATTATCGTTGATGATGACGGCGAGGAATACATTATTAATTCCGGTGAGGTTGCGGTGCAGGGAATATATTGATAAATTATTATAGTTTGCATACATATGATATTGGTAATTCTGTTGTTTTTTAAAATTGTAATAAGTAATATTATAAAAAGAGGCTGTCGAATAAGCTTAAATAAAGTTTATCCGATAGTTTCCTTTTATTTAGTAATCACATATTTCGGATTTCAGCAGTTGTCTGCACTTTGTAAGTATCAGCAAAATTACTGCGAAAGATTGCATATTGTGGGTCCGCATTGTAAATTTGTTTTGAAAACATATTGAATTTAGTGTAAAATTGGTATATTATTAATATGTACGAAATAAAATTCGGGAGGAAAATAAAATGAAAATTCTTGTAATTAACGCAGGCAGTTCTTCGATGAAATATCAGCTTATTGATATGGAAGATGAGAGCATACTTGCAAAGGGTAACTGTGAAAGAATAGGTATTGACGGTCATTTCAAGCATACGACAGGCGACGGCAGAAAGGCTGAATACGATGTTACAATGAACGACCATACCGAGGCTTTTGTTCAGATTAAAAATGCCCTTATTGATGAAAAGGTTGGAGTAATAAAGGATCTTAGTGAGGTTTCCGCAATAGGTCACAGGGTTGTGCAGGGCGGCTCAATATTTAAGGAGTCAAAGATTGTTGATGAGAAGGTAATCGAGGGCATCGAAAGCCTTATTCCGCTTGCCCCGTTGCATAATCCCGCTCATGTTCAGGGCATAAGAGCCTGTATTGATGTATTCGGTAAGGATGTACCTGAGGTTGTTGTATTTGATACGGCGTTCCATTCGACAATGCCCCAGACAGCTTATATGTATGCAGTACCGTATGAGTATTATGAAAAATATGCTGTTCGCCGCTATGGTTTCCACGGAACATCACACAGATATGTTTCCGGTAGGTGTGCGGAGCTTATGGGCAAGGACATAAAGGATCTCAAGATTATAACCTGTCACCTCGGAAACGGTTCGTCAATCACGGCCATTGACGGAGGTAAGGTTGTCGATACCAGTATGGGACTTACTCCCCTTGACGGTATAATGATGGGTACACGCACAGGCTGTCTTGATCCGTCTGTTGTGACATTTATCATGGAAAAGGAAGGACTCAATCCCTCGGAGATGGATACGCTTCTCAATAAAAAATCCGGATTCCTAGGAATTTCGGGAATCTCAAGTGACGACAGGGATGTATCCGCCGCTGCTGAAAACGGTAATGAAAGGGCAAAGCTTGCAATAGATATGCTTGAGTATCAAATACTTAAATATATAGGCTCATATGTGGCTGTGCTCGGCGGAGTAGATGCTATAGTATTTACCGCAGGAATAGGCGAGAATCAAAGCTCACACCGTCAGAATGTATGTGAAAAGCTCGGTTATATGGGTGTAGAGGTTGATGCAGAGGTAAACGCTAAGGCAATCCGTGGCTTTGAGGGCAAAATCTCAACAGAAAACAGTAAGGTTGATGTATTTGTAATCCCCACAAATGAAGAAATAGTAATTGCAAGGGATACTGCTGCTTTGGTTGAAAAGGCATAAAACGGTAAATAACGGAATAATAATACTGAAGGCAGGCTTTCGTGCTTGCCTTCTTTGATAAAGCGAGTTTTTATATCATAATCGGTATAATTGCAGAAACGCTGACCAACTTACGGCATTGTTGTTTATAATATTGGGAGGAGCTTGTCGGAACAGTGTTTGAAACTGATATAAATAAAAAACAATCCAATAAAAATAACAATAAAGTATCCTCCGTTATATGCGAATATAATCCTTTCCATAACGGGCATGAATATATGTTGAAAAAAATGCGTGAGAATGGTGCGGATTATATAGTTGCCTGTATGAGTGGAAATTTTGTACAAAGAGGAAGTCCGGCGATATATGATAAATATACAAGGACAAGGGCGGCTCTTTGCGGAGGTGCTGATCTTGTGATTGAGTTGCCTGTAACATTTTCCTGTGCGGGTGCAGAGCGTTTTGCATATGGAGGAATATACCTGCTGGATTCTCTCGGATGTGTTGATGAGATAGTATTCGGGAGCGAATGTGGAAATATTGATTTTTTGAGAGGTGCGGCACTTGCTGTTGAGAATAAAAGAGTATCGGAAACGATGCGGAGTTTTCTTGAAACAGGTGTAACCTTTGCCTGTGCAAGACAGACCGCAGTAGAGAAGATATACGGAAGGGAAATATCGGATATACTCTCCGAGCCTAACAATATCCTTGCGGTTGAATATATAAAAGCACTTAACAGGATTGGTTCCGATATAATGCCGTCAACATTAAAAAGAACGGGAGCAAGGCATGACAGCTGTAATACACATCAAAATATTGCGAGTGCAAAACATATAAGATATATAATAGAAAAAGGCGGAAATGCCGATTTATTCATGCCTGAATACGCTTCGGAATTTTTTAGGGGAGCAAAAAACAAACCGCAGATCGGAGGAAGAATGTCGAGGCTTGAGGGTGCGATATTATACAGTCTGAGAATGGCAGATAAAGGAAAGCTGTCACGGCTTCCTGAGGTAGGGGAAGGACTTGAAAACCGCATATACTCTGCCGTGAGAAACGGAAAAAGCCTTGAAGAAATTATAGATGCGATAAAGAGCAAACGTTATACCCGATCGAGGATATGCAGAATAATTATGTATGCATTTTTAGGAATTACAAAATCGGATATGCCTGACAAACCTGAATATATAAAAATACTCGGATTTAACAGCCGTGGAAGGGAGATACTTAAAAAGGCAAAGGAAACCTCGTCGCTTCCAATTGTCATGAGATACGCAGATATCGGAAGATTGGGTGCAGAGAGGAAAAAAATGTTTAAGCTTGAAAGCCGCTGTGATGATATTTTTGCATTAAGCGGGAAAAATATAGATATATGCGGAAAAAACTTGACTGAAAAAATTATTGTTGCAGATTAATATAAAAGCCGGGAAAATAAATTTACTGACTGTTTTACATTTATATCTGAATTTTGGAGGAATGATTGATTTGTCACTTAACGTAAAAGATACAAATACTGAAAAATTCGGTCATTGTGCATTATTAACATATGAGGATATAGAAATAGTTGTAACCCTCGATTACGGTCCGAGAATTGTTAGTGCCAAAAGAGGGAATAATCATAATCTGATATATAACAGGGAGGATTTGCAGTTCCAAAGAAATCACGGGCATAAAATGCGTATAACGATTGAGAAGAGTACAAATGCAGTTTATTGCGATGATTTTCCTGTCCGTTACAGTCCTATGTCCGACGGTGTGAGTTTTATACAGACCCTTAACGAACCTGTACAGCTTGAGCTTTCAATGGATGTGGTATTCGATACCGATATCGGTGATTTTATGGTTGTGCACAGTGTGTACAATAAATCAAAGGAGGACGTAAAGCTTTCTATATATACCGAAACACCGTTTTGCATCGAGGGCTTTGTATTTATCCCACAAAGCAATATACGTGAAACAGACCGTCCGAGCAGGGTTGTTTCTCTCTGGGATAATTGCCGTTGGGACGACAGCAGACTTTTTATAGGTGATCAATATATCACTGTCCACAGTGATGCCTTCGGAAAAGATGATGCGGGAGATTTCAGGCTTATAGGTGGAGATTTCGGTAAAAGCCGATTAAAAATAGGAACCAATAATACAGCCGGCTTCTGCGGATATATTGAAAACGGATATTCACTTATAAAAAGATATGTTCACAATCGGAATGCACTTTATCCTTTTACAAGCTGCTCTGCCTTTGCAACGGTAAATGAGGATTATCTAAGCATACAGAATACAAGTCCGTTTTATATGATAGGTCCGGGTGAATCGGCAAGACATATAGAGAGCTGGATTTTTGCATATTGTAAAAATGAAATTCATTTTGATAATGAACCTGGGCTTGATGAATTTATTAATACAATATAGATACTCAATAGGTAAAAATCCGGGCAGCCGAACTATGACGTAGGTAACGAATGTGCTGAAGCTGCAAAAAATTCGTTCCAAGTAACGGTTTTGAAAAAGGCTTTCGGATTCCAAAGGCAAGTTTTGGAATCCGAAAGCCTGAGAAGAACAACGCAGCATAGTTTTTAACGGTCTGCAATATCCGAGCTGTCGCCGGTGGCGGCGACAGCTATTCAGCAGTATTCAGATTTGTAATAAAGGGGTTCGTCCTGAGTTTATTTAAGCTCAGGGCGAACCCCATGATTTTATGTTGAAAAGAATGGAATGTACGGTGAAACCGTAACCGCAACTAATCCGCATAGTATTCCGAGAAAAACTCCGGCAATTACATCCGTGGGATAATGGACAAGCACATACATTCTGGAGAAGCCTATAAGGCAGGCGTAGAAAAAAACCGGAACAAAAAGTACAGGCATCATCAAAAAAACAACTGTGGTTACAGCAAAAGATGCAGTTGTATGTCCGGAGGGGAAAGAATAATGTGCAGGGTGTTTTATCAAAAGATCCTTTTCAAATTCTCTGCTGCATGGTCTGAGTCTGCCCACAATATGTTTGATTGTTACTTCTCCGGAGAGTCCGCCTATGAGCATGGAAAGGATCATGGTATACCCCACCAGTCTGTATCGGTACATCAAAAGCAAAGGAATAGACAATGCAAACCAAATATAACCGTTATTTCCGCTTTTGGTGATTATAACCATAAGTCTGTCAAGCTTTTTTGTATGTTTAGACGAAAGCTTTGTAAGCATCCGACTATCCCAGGCTTTTATACGTTCAAGCATAGTCCGCTCCTTTCTTCGATTAATCAAAATCCAATACGTAAATATTTGAAACTAATTCGTTATAACGTACAGTAAGAACAAAGTCTAATTACATCAGACTATCATCTTAATTATATCATAAAATTGATAAAATTTAAAGTGGTTTAATAAAAGAATTGTCAATTTGGTAAAAGTTTCCGGAATACGGTATTTTTATGTAACCAAACGGCAGCTTCCTACCTTGCGGTCATGAAGCTGCCGACGCTGAACATAGCTGCTTTATCTGACACAGCCTATTGCTTCAATAGAATATATTCACATTTTACGGAAACCTCTTTTCCGTTTTCGTCCTCGGCTTTATATTCCTCTGTTCGGATAAGCTTTTCAGAACCGTCCTTTTCGTTATTATAAACAGTATATTCTACGTCAACCATGCCGTCCTTATTCGCTATTTCGGATTTATTCAATTTGTCCGATAATATCATATGCATAAAAATATTCTTATCGTCATAATCATATGTAAAATCTATGGTATGAGTGTCGTCAACTTCAATATATCCTGTCCCGGATTTTTCAAAGATGTACGTCATACTGTCATATGCCATATCCTCCTTTCCGACACGCCGGACCTCTTTGCCGTCAACATAATATATTTCTTCATGGTACTCCCAGCGTCCCAACGGATTGAAGTCAAAATCCGAGCATCCGCTCAGAACTATAAGGGAAAGAATCAAAACTGCCGAAAGCAGACCGCTGAAATACTTTTTCATTGATATACCCTCCAATCGGAAACTGACTGTAATACCGAGAAAATCAATACTGCCGGGAGATTTCGGAATGCCTGAAATATATCGGTACAGAAAAATTATATGATTTATATGCAGGTAAAAAATATGCGTTCGGAAAACTCCGAACGCACACTGTCCTCTGCGGACACACAGTGCGAGTGATGGGACTTGAACCCATACGTCGTGAAACACACGCCCCTCAAACGTGCCTGTCTGCCTATTCCAGCACACTCGCTTATTCATTGTTCCCTCAGAACATTGTCTATTATATATTATTTGAAATACTTTGTCAAGTGTTTTTTAAAAAAAAATAAAAAAATTCTGCCGCATTGTTTTATGCAGCAGAAGAATGAATTATAAGCCAAGCTTTTTTGCCTTTTTTTCATATTCGGAGGCAAGCTCCGGCTTTCCCATATCCTCGTAAAGAGCAGCAAGATCTTCATATTGCACCGAGAGGTCATATGAATATTCATACGCATCTATTTTCGTAAGTATCCTGTATATTTCCGCAGCCTTGAGATAATACTTCTCCGCATCCTCAAAATCCTTAACACATGAATATGTATATCCGATATCATTATATGCCGAGGCAAGACCATCATTGTATTCAATTTCCTTTTCATCAGGGGAATCATAGATATCGCCTGAAATAAGATCCTCATATATTTTTATGACCTTTTCATATGCCTCAATCGAAGATGTGTAATTTTCCATTCCGCCATATGCCTTTGCAATGCAGTCGTAACAGTATGCTACATCTTCATCGTATCTGTCATGGTCACTTTCGGAAAGCTCTGTATAAATTTCAAGTGATTTCTTATAATTATCCTCTGCCGCCTCATAATTCCCCTTGAAAAAGAAGGTATCACCGATATTGCTGTATTGATCAGCCAGAAGTTCTCTGTATCCCGGGTCACCGCTTGCCGAAAGCTCGGTATATATTTCCTGTGCAATATTATGGTACACATAGGACTCTTCATATTTGTCGAGTTTGTTATAAATATTTCCGAGAGTATTACAGCATGACGCAAGGGACGGCTTGAATTTATCGCTGTCCTTTGAATAAAATTCGGTATATATTTCATACGCTTTCAGACATAATTTAAGTGCCTTTTTAGGTTCGTCGTTATCGTTCAGATCCTCAGCGTCATTTTGCATCCGCTGTGCCAATTCGGGACTGTTGGGTTCATCAGTATATTTTTTGTTTTTCAGAAACTCAAACATTATTATTTTACCTTCTTGTATACTTTTTCTCTATTTTATAGTAAGCCTTTAATATTGTCAATAAAGAATGAAAATTTTTTTATAAATTTTTTAAGAATAAACCGATTTTTCTGAAACGGCAATTATTCAAATATGTTGTTATGTATTGAAGATTTCATTTTACTTTTTTACAAAATTATGTTATTATATATAAAAATGTATATTAAAGGATGTATAGATTTGCATAAGGTCAGAGTATCACCGCAAAGGCTGAAAGGAACGGTATCGGTGCCGCCGTCAAAGAGTGCCGCTCACAGGGCAATAATATGTGCTTCCCTTGCAAAGGGGAGGAGTCTTATCCGTCCGATAGATCTATCGAATGACATAAGTGCAACTATTGACTGTATGAAAAATTTAGGAGCAGATATTTCCCTTGTCGGGGATACTCTTGTTGTTGACGGGACTGATACACTCTGTGTCAAGAAGACCGTGCTTGACTGCGGGGAAAGCGGTTCAACACTTCGCTTTCTTATACCGGTTGCGGCAGTGGGAGGCGTAGAGACTGCTTTTGTCGGACACGGAAAGCTTCCGGAAAGACCGATTGGAGTTTATACCGAATGTATGCCGGATAAGGGTGTATATTTTAGTACAAAAAAGGGACTTCCGCTTGAAATAAAGGGCAGGCTCAGAAACGGTATTTATGAAATTCCGGGAAATATAAGCTCACAGTTTATTACCGGACTTATGCTTGCACTCCCACTGCTTGACGGTGACAGCGAGATAAGGCTCACATCAAAGGCACAGTCCGCAGGATATATTGAAATGACAGTAGATATAATGAACGACTTTGGTGTTCATATAGAAAAAACCGCCCTTGGCTGGAAAATTTCAGGCGGACAGAAATATGTTCCGCAGGAGTTCACGGTTGAGGGTGATTGGTCACACGCAGCCTTTTATATGACTGCTGCTGCACTCGGAAGTGAAATATGCATAGATAATCTTTCTATGACATCCTCACAGGGTGATAAGGAATGTGTTGAAATATACAGGCGGTTTGGTGCTGAAATTACGGAGAATAATGGAAAAATAATGATAAGACCCGATAAGCTTATCGGTATTGAAATAGATGCGGAAAATATTCCGGATATGGTTCCGGCATTGTCTGTTGCGGCAGCACTTGCAAAGGGGAGAACGGTAATCAAGGGGGCTGCAAGACTGAGAATAAAGGAGTGTGACAGACTTGCAGCCATGACGGACGGACTTTCAAGACTCGGTGCAAATATAGTAGAAACTGAGGACGGTCTTATAATTGACGGAGCGGATATTTTGCATGGCGGAGAGGTTGAGGGATATAACGACCACAGAATTGTCATGTCGCTTGCCATGGCGGCAGTAGGTTGTAATGGTGATATAATTATATCAGATATGGAAAGTGTAAACAAATCCTATCCGTCATTTTTTGAGGATTACAAAAAACTGGGAGGTAAAGCAGATGTCATCATGGGGTAATGGTGTGAAGATATCAATATTCGGTGAAAGTCACGGCGGAGGCATAGGAGTTGTTATTGACGGACTTCCCTCCGGTGAAAAACTTGATTTTGATGAAATATATAGGCAGATGTCACGCCGAGCACCGGGTAAGGATAAAACAGCCACACAAAGGCTTGAAAAGGATATACCGGAGGTTTTGTCCGGTGTACTCAATGATACAACAACAGGTGCGCCGCTTTGTGCCGTTATAAAAAATACAAATACACGTTCGGGGGATTATGGCAATATACTTTTCTGTCCCAGACCGGGTCATGCGGATTATACTGGAAGTGTCAGATATAACGGATTTAATGATATAAGCGGAGGCGGACATTTTTCCGGGAGACTTACTGCCCCGCTTGTGTTTGCAGGTGCTGTATGCAGGCAGATACTCAGCCGTAGGGGAATAAAAATAGGTGCACATATTTTTTCAATAGGAAATATAAAGGACAGCGGCTTTGATCCTGTCAATATTCCCAATGAGCTTACAGACAGGCTTTCAGGGGAAGTATTCGGACTTATAGATAAGACAAAGGAAACGGAAATGCGTGAGCTTATAGAGCAGTGCAGAATGGAGTGTGACAGCATAGGCGGCATTGTTGAATGCGCGATAGTGGGAATGCCGGCAGGTGCGGGCTCACCCATGTTTGACGGAATAGAAAATGTTATCTCCTCAATAGTATTCGGCATACCGGCTGTAAAGGGAATAGAATTTGGTGCAGGCTTTGCAGCATCCGGAATGCGTGGAAGTCAGAATAACGATGAATTTTATTATGACGGGGATACTGTCAGGACACGGACAAATAATCACGGAGGTATTTTAGGAGGAATAAGCTCGGGTATGCCTGTTGTATTTAGGGCAGCATTCAAGCCGACTCCGTCAATATCATCGGAGCAGAATACAGTGGATCTCCGAAATCATGAGAATACGAAAATTATTATTAAAGGACGGCATGATCCTTGTGTTGTTATAAGAGCAGTGCCTGTTGTGGAAGCGGCGGCGGCAGTTGCAGTTATAAATATTTTGAAAGATGTAAATATGCTTTAGTATACAGAGAAATGGGGGAGAAAAATGAGTCTTAAGCCTATAAGAGATGAAATAGATCAGATAGATAAGCAGCTTATTGAGCTTTTTACAAGACGTATGGAATGTTCAAAAAAGGTTGCACAGTATAAACTTGAAAACGGAATGAAGATATTCAATGCCGAAAGGGAGCAGCAGGTACTTGACAGTGTTGCTGAAAAGGCAGGTGAATACAGCGGAAGTGCAAAGCTCCTTTATTCGACCATAATGGAGCTTAGCAGAGCATTACAGCATGATATGCTCGGAAGCGGAAACAAGCTTAAAAATAGGATAGTCGCTGCACAGAGGAATCTGCCTTTTCAGTCGGACAAGGTAAGGGTTGCCTGCTTCGGTGTATCAGGAACATATGCACATATGGCTGCAAAAAAGGTATTTCCGAATGCCGAGCCGGAGTTTTATTCTCCGTTCAAGGAGGTATTCAGAGCAATACAGGACGGAAAAGCCGATTTCGGTGTTGTCCCTATAGAAAACAGCTTGGCAGGTTCCGTTACGGCGGTTTATGATCTTATGTTAAAATACCGTTTTTACATAGCCGCAGCGGCGGATATTCCCGTTAATCACTGTCTTGCGGCAAAAAAAGGAACAGCATTGGAGAATATAAAATCTATTTATTCTCATGAGCAGGCCATATCTCAATGCTCTGATTTCCTTAACAGCCGAAGTGGCATTAAGGTGAAGGAATATGTAAGCACGGCACAGGCTGCAAAAATGGTTTCCGAGGGTGTGGATGTTTCTGCGGCTGCAATATGCTCCGAGGAAGCGGTGGAGGAGTACGGACTTGAGGTCATACTCCGTGGATTTCAGAATAACCCGAACAATACTACAAGATTTATTGTCGTTGCAAAGGATATGTATATCGAGCCGGACTCCGATAAAATTAGTCTTTGCTTTGCTCTTCCCCATGTGACGGGGTCACTGTACAGTACACTTTGCCGTTTTGCTTCTCACGGACTTAATCTTACAAAAATTGAATCCCGTCCAATTTACGGGAAGTCATTTGAGTATATGTTTTATCTTGATTTTGCCGGGAGTACAAGTAACAGAGATACTGTTGAGCTTATTTGTGCTCTCTCTGATGAACTGGCGGAATTTTCGTTTTTAGGGAACTATAATGAAAAATAGAGAAACAGATATAATTTATACTGAAAAATAACTGTAAAAAATTCCTTGACAAGTGAAGATGGGTGTGTTATGATATAAAAGCCGCATACTGTGGGCTGATAAGTGAGTTATTCTCCGCCTCCGGTAGCGAGTTTATAAACAGGTAGGTGCCAATATGTACGCAGTTATTGAAACAGGCGGAAAGCAGTACAAGGTTACAAGCGGTGATGTTGTATACGTTGAAAAGCTTGATGCCGAAAACGAATCCACAGTTGACTTCAAGGTTGTTGCAGTCAGCACAGACAATGGCTTTAAAGTAGGTGCTCCCTACGTTGACGGGGCAAAGGTAACGGCTAAGGTTCTTGATACCGTTAAGGGTAAGAAAATTACTGTTTTTACCTATAAACCCAAGAAAAGCTCGAAGAGAAAGATGGGTCACAGACAGAGATACACTAAGGTACAGATCGAGTCCATTGAGGCATGATAACAGCAGAGTTTTTTCGTAGCCGTGAGGGTTTTTTGAAAGGCTTTCATATAACAGGTCATTCGGGAATGGCGGAATACGGGGAGGACGTGCTTTGTGCATTTGTTTCCTCGGCAGCCTATATGACATCAAATACTGTGACCGATGTAATATGTGCAGATGCTCATGCAGAGGTCGGTGACGGGGATATGCTGCTTACGGTGACGGAAAAGGATATATCGGAATGTCAGATTATACTCGAAGGACTCAGGCTTCATTTGGAGGAAACAGAGAAGCAGTATCCCGATAATTTAAAGTTAATTTTAACGGAGGTGTAAGTTATGCTGAAAATAAATGTACAGTTATTCGCTCATAAAAAGGGAGGCGGTTCTACAAAGAACGGTCGTGATTCCGAATCCAAACGTCTTGGTACAAAGCGTGCAGACGGACAGTTTGTTCTTGCAGGAAATATTCTTGTAAAGCAGAGAGGAACACATATTCATCCCGGCAACAATGTGGGCCGCGGCTCGGATGATACTCTTTTTGCGAAGATTGACGGTGTTGTTAAATTTGAGCGTGTAGGTAGGGACCGCAAGCAGGTTTCGGTTTACGCAGCAGAGTAATGACGGTGTGTCCGTACTGCCTTTGGAGAGATCCCGTGAAAAAGGCTTATTTTTGATATTAAATTCAAAATCCGACAATTACATGATCGCTTCGGTTATGTGGTTGTCGGTTTTTTCGGTTAATAAAAAATCAGTTTCTCCCCATATGTTATTCTTGCCATAATTGAATAAATGTGGTATATTTGTGTAGGATAACAATGTTGAGATATTATTTTTTGACAGTATTAAGAGGGAAAAAGTATGTTTGTAGATACAGCGAAAATATTTATAAAAGCAGGCGATGGCGGCGACGGTGCCGTTGCTTTTCACAGGGAAAAGTATGTTGCCTCGGGCGGTCCCGACGGCGGTGACGGGGGCAGAGGCGGAAATATCGTGTTTGTGGCAGATGATAACCTTTCAACTCTTGCCGATTTCAGATATAAAAGAAAATATGTTGCTCAGAAGGGTGAAAACGGCAGAGGTTCACGTTGCAACGGAAAAAAAGCAGAGGATCTTGTTATACGTGTTCCTCGCGGTACTCTTATAAGAGAGGTTTCAAGCGGAAGAATAATTGCTGATATTTCCGATAAGGAGCCTGTGATTGTTGCTAAGGGCGGCAAGGGCGGCTGGGGAAATACACATTTTGCAACACCAACACGCCAGACACCGAGATTTGCAAAGCCGGGTCAGCCGGGAGAGGAATTTGAGGTTAAGCTTGAGCTTAAGCTGCTTGCCGATGTCGGCATAGTGGGTTTTCCCAACGTAGGAAAATCCACTCTGATATCCGTTGTGAGCGAGGCAAAGCCTATTATCGCAAATTATCATTTCACAACAATCACTCCAATTTTAGGTGTTGTGAGAATGGGACCGGATTCTTCCTTCGTTATGGCGGACATACCGGGTCTTATAGAGGGAGCGGGTGACGGTCTCGGACTCGGACATCAGTTTTTAAGGCACGTTGAACGCTGCCGTCTGCTTGTCCATATGGTTGACGTATCGGGAAGTGAGGGAAGAAATCCGAAAGAGGACTTCCGCATTATAAATGAGGAATTGAAGAAATTTAATCCGGAACTTGCCGAAAGACCGATGATAGTTGCAGCAAATAAATGTGATCTTACCGATGATGAGGTTGTTGAGGATTTCCGTAAATTTATAGAGGAACAGGGCTACAAATTCTTTCCGATAATGGCTGCCATTTCATACGAAGTAGAACCCCTTTTGAAAGAAATTCAGGAGCAGCTCTCAAAGCTTCCTCCTGTTGTAAGGTATGAGGCGGAGCCTGCACTGCTGCCTGATATTGATGAGTTGAATGAGGTTGATATTAAGGTTGTAAATAAGGGTGGTGTATTCTTTGTCGAGGCTGATAGGCTTCTGAGAGTACTTCGTATGATAGATTTCAACGATACCGATTCATTACAGTATTTTCAGAAGGTGCTTGAAAGCTCCGGAGTTATTGATGAGCTGAAAAAGGCAGGAATACACGATGGCGATACAGTTAGTCTGTATGATTTTGAATTTGAATATATGGAATGAGGAGGATATATGGCAAGATTATCTCTACTTGAATGTAACCCTAATGAAATAAGTACGCTCGGTCTTGCGTTTGTAGGTGACGGTGTATATGATCTTATTGTCAGGGAGGAGCTTGTATGTCAGGCAAACCGTCCTGTAAAGGAGCTTAATCTGAAAAAGGTTGAGGTTGTACGCTGTGAATCACAAGCAAAGCTTGCAAAAAGAATTGAGCCGCATCTTACACAGGCGGAAGCCGATATTCTCAGAAGGGGGAGAAACGCACACACCGGTCATGTACCTAAAAATGCAAGTATGGCTGATTATCATATGGCAACGGCTCTTGAAGCACTTATAGGTTACCTTTATCTTTCGGACAATATAGAAAGAATAAGAGAGCTTATAGCACTCGGCGGGGAAGAGGAATGATATGAAAGGTAAATTTGCTGTTGCACCGAATCAGTTAATCAAGGATATTTTCGGTGGAATAATAGTTGCTCTTATATCAATACCCATATCAATGGGGTATGCGCAGATTTCCGGTTTGCCTATGCAGTACGGTTTGTACGGTTCGGTCATACCCATATTTTTATTTGGTCTGCTTACATCGTCAAAGGATTTTGTTTTCGGAGTCGATGCCGCCCCTGCCGCACTTGTGGGTGGGGCAATAGCAACAATGGGTATAGCTGCCGAATCTGCCGAGGCTATGAATGCTGTTCCGATTATAACCGTATTGGTTTCTTTATGGCTTTTGGTTTTTTATATTTTTAAGGCAGGACGTATAGTACAATACATAAGCTCACCCGTTATGGGAGGCTTTGTTTCCGGTATATGCTGTACCATAATACTTATGCAGGTGCCAAAATTATTCGGCGGCTCGGCAGGAACGGGCGAAGCACCGGAGCTTATAAAGCATATTATTGAGCAGTGTGGAAATTTTAATCCGATTGCCTTGATATTAGGTATTTCTGCAATAGTACTTATAATGATTGGAAAGAAATTTATCCCGAGGGTACCTGTTTCCGTTATAGTTATGGTCATCGGAGCATTGCTTACCTTATTTTTTCATATTGACAGTATGGGAGTAAAGCTTTTGCCCCATGTCGACAGCGGTTTTGCCGGATTTTTTATTCCGCAGCCCAGAAATATAAAGGGCAGCATAGGTGAGTATCTTTTCAACTCCCTTTCGGTAGCTGTCGTAATATTGGCGGAATCGCTGCTTGCGTCAAGGGGAAATGCATTAAAGGATGGATATAAGCTTGATAATAACCGTGAGGTGCTTGCGTATTCCGTTGGAAATTTCTCTGCCGCACTTACAGGCTGTTGTCCTGTGAACGGAAGCGTTTCAAGGACGGGAATTGTACGTCAGTTCGGTGCAAAATCACAGTGGCTTTCTGTATCAGCGGCCGGTGCAATGCTTGCAGTGTTGTATTTTGCAACACCGATAATAGAATATATGCCTGTCCCTGTGCTTACTGCCATAGTCGTGTCCGCACTGATGAATGCCTGCGAATTTCATGAAGCTAAAAGGTTATGGAAAACAAGCAGAAATGAGTTTTATATATTCATGGGTGCATTTTTATCGGTGTTATTTTTTGGAACGGTCGCCGGAGTTATGATAGGAGTTGTATTTTCATTTGTTGCCGTTGTAGTTCGTGCTGTTACACCGCCGAGAGCATTTCTTGGAGTTATAAAGGGAAAGGACGGTTTCTACAGCTTAGGCAGAAATATAGAAGCCAGACCGATAAAAAACAC